>DASSII010000051.1:0-57037 GCA_035692005.1 Candidatus Limnocylindrales bacterium
GCCACCGGGACACGGAACGGTGAGCACGACACGTAATCGAGGCCCATCGCCTCGCACTTGTGGATCGACGCCGGGTCCCCACCGTGCTCGCCGCAGATGCCGAGCTCGATGTCGGGCCGCGTCGCGCGGCCCTTGTCGACCGCCACCTTCATGAGGCCGGCGACCGCGTCGTCCAGGGTCTGGAACGGGTTCACCGGTAGGATCCCGTCCTCGACGTACTTGAGGAGGAAGCCACCCTCGGCATCGTCGCGGCTGTAGCCGAATGTCATCTGCGTCAGGTCGTTCGTGCCGAAGCTGAAGAATGCGGCGTCCTTGGCGATCTCGTCGGCGGTCAGGGCGCCGCGCGGGACCTCGATCATCGTGCCGAACTTGTAGTCGAGCTCGACGCCCTCGCCCGCCTTGGCCTGCACGGCCTGCGCCTCTGCCTCGAGCAGCGCCTTCGTGGCCCGCAGCTCGTTCACGTGCCCGACGAGCGGGATCATGATCTTGGCGATGGGATGACCGCCGGCGCGCTTGACGGCGATCTGGGCGTTGAGGATCGCGCGCGTCTGGATCTTCACGAAGTCGGGGATCATGATCCCGAGTCGGCAACCGCGCAGGCCGAGCATCGGGTTCTGCTCATGCAGGCTCTTGATCGTCGCGAGCAGGACCTTGTCCTCCTCGCTGGCGCCGCCGGCATCCTCCGCCCGGGTGACCTTGACGAGCTGGTCCTCGAGGTTGGGCAGGAACTCGTGCAACGGCGGATCGATGAGTCGGACGACGACCGGCAGGCCGTCCATCGCCCGGAAGATCCCTTCGAAATCCCCCTGCTGGAGGACCTCGAGCTTGGCCATCGCGGCGTCGAAGCGCTCGACGGCGGCCGACTCGTCGGTCGACAGCGCGTCGCCGGCGTCACGCTTTGCCTTGGCCCGGGTGGCGAGGTTGGCGACGAGGATGGCATCGCGGACGATGTCGAGGCGCTCGCCTTCACGGAACATGTGCTCGGTGCGGCACAAGCCGATCCCCTCGGCACCATAGCCGCGGGCCTGGGCCGCCTCCTCGGGCTTGTCGGCGTTGGTCCATACGCCCATCCGCCGGATCTCGTCGGCGTACCCGAGGATCTTCTGCAGGTCGGGCTGGTCCTCGAACCGCGCGCTGACCGTCGGGATCGCGCCGAGGAAGACCTGGCCGGTGGCGCCATCGAGGCTGATCTCATCGCCTTCCTTGAAGGTCACCCCGGTCACGTTGCTGGTGGCCGTCCGCCCGCCGTAGTCGACGATCAGCTCGGCGCAGCCCGCGACACACGGCTTGCCGATCTGGCGCGCGACGACGGCCGCGTGGCTGGTCGCCCCGCCCCGGGCGGTGAGGATGCCCTGGGCGACAGCCATCCCGTGGAAGTCGTCCGGGGAGGTCTCGATCCGGACGAGGACGACGCGCTCGCCGCGCTCGACCCACTCGACCGCCGTGTCGGCACTGAACACGGCCCGACCGACAGCGGCGCCGGGCGACGCGTTCAAGCCTCGCGCGATGCGCGTCGCTGCGGCCAACGCCGCCGGATCGAACTGGTCGCGCAGGAGCTGATCGACCTGACCGGGCTCGATCCGGGCGATCGCTTCTTCCTTACTGATGGTGCCCTCGTCGACCATGTCCGCGGCGATCCGCACCGCGGCGGCGGCCGTACGCTTGGCACTGCGCGTCTGGAGCATGTACAGGCGACCGCGCTCGATCGTGAACTCGAGATCCTGGACGTCCCGGTAGTGCGCCTCGAGCTGCTGGCCGATGCGCTGGAACTCGGCGAAGACCTCGGGCATGTCGGTCGCCATCTGGGCGATCTTCGGGGCGGTCCGGATGCCGGCCACGACGTCCTCGCCCTGGGCGTTGGTGAGGTACTCGCCGAACAGCACCTTCTCGCCGGTGTTCGGGTCACGGGTGAAGGCGACACCGGTGCCCGAGTCGTCGCCCATGTTGCCGAACACCATCGTGACGACGTTGACGGCGGTGCCCAGGTCGTCGGCGATGTGCTGGTTCTTGCGGTAGTCCTGGGCGCGCTTGCCGAACCAGCTCGCGAACACCGCCTTGATCGCCAGATCGAGCTGCTCGTCGGGGTCCTCGGGGAAGTCGCGGCCGGTGTCCGCCTTGACGATCGACTTGAACTCGTCGACCAGCTCGCGCAGGGCAGCCGCGTCGAGATCGGTGTCCTGCGCCGCCCCGTGACGGGCCTTGGCGGTCTCCAGCGCGTGGTCGAAGCGTTCGCCGTTCACGTCCATGACGATCCGACCGAACATCTGGATGAAGCGCCGGTAGGCGTCCCAGCCGAAGCGCTCGTTGCCGGTGAGCTTGATCAGGCCTTCCAGCGTCCGCTCGTTGAGGCCGAGGTTGAGGACCGTGTCCATCATCCCGGGCATGCTGAACTTGGCGCCGGAACGGACGCTCACGAGCAGCGGGTTGGCCGGCTCGCCAAAGCCCTTGCCGGTCTCCCGCTCGACCTGGCGGACCGCCTCGAGGACGTCCTCCCACAGGCCGTCGGGCAGGCGCTGCCCGTTGGCGAAGTAGTCGTTGCAGGCCTCGGTCGTGATCGTGAACCCCGGCGGCGTCGGCAGACCGGCCTTGGTCATCTCGGCCAGACCTGCCCCCTTGCCACCGAGCAGGTCGCGCATCGATGCGTCGCCTTCGGCCCGGCCCTCGCCCCAGGCGAAGATGTAGCGCTTCGCAGCGCGGTGCGGTCGGTCGCTGGTCGGGGTCTCGGTCGCGGTCATCGGGCACGTCCTCCGGTCGAGCGGCGGACGGGCGAGATAGGGTCCGGGGCCACGGTCCGCGTCGGGTCAGCTGGTTCGGGCTGATTGTACCGTCGCTTCCCGGTCGCCCTGCGTTGCGGGTCGGTGACGGGCCGCGAACGGGTCAGTGCGGGGCGGCGCTGCGGTCGACCTGACTGGCCCAGGCCGCGATCTCGGCCCGGCGCGACGCCCCGAGTTTGGCCAGGATGTGCTCGACGTGGCTGCTCGCCGTCTTCGGCGCGATGCCGAGCGAGTCGGCGATCTCGCCGTTGGTCAGGCCCTCCGCCACGAGTCGGGCGACCTCGAACTCGCGAACGGTCAGCGGCCGCCACGCTTCGTCGGCGACGACCCGTCCGCGCGCGTGGCGGAGCAAGTCATCGGCACGGTCGAGCAGGTGCGGGCTGGCCAACCCGTCGGCCGTCGCCCGGACCTCGGACGCGATGGCCACGGCCGCCGCGAATCGATTCGAGCGGATGTGGCACGCGGCGAGATCGAGTCGGGCGGTCGATGCTTCCCAGATCCGGCCGCACCGATCCCAGCCGGCGACGGCTGCCTCGAGCGCGGTCCGCGCGGTGCCGGTCGAGCCGGCGGCCAGCGCGACGAGACCGGCGCCATGATCGAGAGCCGCTCGTCCGAAGGCGGGGGTCGGTGCGAGATGGGCCGCGCAGCGTGCCAACCAGCGCTCGGCATCGCCGGGGCGACCGGCGGCCTGATAGGCGCGGACGCCCGTGACCACGAACATCGCCAGCAGGGCGCGTTCGCCGCTGGCCGTGCACAGCCCGAACGCGGTCTCGCAGCGCTCGATCGCGCCGGCCGGGTGGCTCTCCAGCAGCGCGGTCTCGGCCAGTCCCCAGAGTGGCGGCAGTCGCCACTCGATCATCTCGCTCTCGTCCCCGAAGACGAGGGCCTCGCCCAGCAAGGCCCGGGCGCGCTCGAGCTCGCCCATCCCGAACGCGGTGTAGCCGAGCGCCCAGCGCGCCATGGCGGGGGCGCGGCGGCAACCCCGATCGGCGATGGCCTGCTCGGCCGTCGGTCGGACCGCATCCCAACGGCCGGCTGCCCAGTCGAATTCGGCGGTCAGCGCGACCATGATATGGGCGCACTGCGACTGCTGGATGGAGTCGGCGTAGGCCAGACCTTCGGCCAGGCTCGCTTCGGCGACGGGATACGCCAGGGACCGCGAGGCGAACACCGCCGTGTCACGATAGGCCGTGACCCCCGTCTCCTCGTGGTGGGCGTCGCGTGCCTCCGCCGCGATGCGCGCCATGGCCGCCAACCCACCCGCGGGATCGCCGCTCAGGACATCGACCATCGCCAGGCGGCCGCTCACGGCTGCGACATAGTCGGCCTCGTCCGCATTCCCGTGAGCCAGCGCCAGCACCTCCGCCGCGGTGGCGCGGGCCGCGTCGAGCTCGAGGGCATCGACCTCGATGATGAGCCGGTCGAAGCCGAGGGACAGCGACGCGTCGTCGCGATCCGGTCCGGCCGGGACGGTGGACAGCTCGGCCACCGTTCGCTCGACCAGGGTCCGGCGGGCGCTCAGCGGTCGACCCAGCCGCTTCCACATGTTGATGATCGTGGACACCATGAGCGCGGCTTCCACGGGGTGGCCGGCCTCCAGGAACGCCTCGCGAGCGGCCCACGCCTGCGCCTCGGAGATGTCGTTCTCTTCGATCGCCGCCGCCTCGAGCGAGTAATGATCGAGCAGGTTGGCCCGATCGACCGCGCCGATGTCCGCCGGCATGTTGCGGACCGCTCGCCGATACAGCTCGAACGCTTCTCGATGGGCGGACAGCCGGGCGGCCGCCTCGGCCCCGTCACGCGACGCCCGGAAGGCTTCGTCGCGCAGGCCGGCCCGTTCGTAGTGCAGCGACGCGTGCACGTCGGACGCGCCGTCCATGACCGCCCCGAACTCGCCGGCCCGGGCGTGGTAGCGGCGCCGCTCCGCCTCGGGCGTCGCTTCGTACAGCGTCTCCCGAAGCAGCTGGTGGCGGAAGTCGTAGTAGCCGGTATCAACGATCCCGAAGGTGTACAGGAAGCCGTGATCGACGAGCTCCTGGAGTGGCGCGTCGAGCTCGCCGACAGGGCGATCCATGACACCGGCCAGGACCGCCGGGGTGAAGCAGCGCCCGATCACCGCTCCGGCGCGGGCGACAGCCTGCGCCTCGGCGGAGCGACGCGTTGCGCGGACGAGGACGGCGTCCTCGATCGTGTCGGGCACGCCGCCGGCACGGACCGTCTGCTCGTCGACCGCCCCACGCGCCCGGGCCGCAGCGATCAGCTCCTCGACGTGCAGCGGCAGGCCATCGGACCGATGGTGGAGGGCCTGGATCAGGTCGCGCGGCGCAGGCAGGCCGCTGCCCAGCAGCAGCGTCGCCATGGTGGCGGTCTGTTCGGCCGTCAGGCGCTCCAGGCGGACTTCCTCGGCGCGACGCTGGGTGAGGAGGCGAGCGCGCCAGTCGCGCAACGGCGTGCCGGGTGGGGTCTCGTCACGCCGGTACGTGCCGATGATGATGAGTGGCAGGTCGGCGGCGATGCGGGCGAGCTCGGCGATGGCCTCGAGGCTCATGTCGTCGGCCCACTGGAGGTCTTCGAACTTGAGGATGGTGGGGCGCGCGAGCTGCGTCCGCAGCCGGTCGACGAGGTCGAGCACGAGGGTGCGGCTGTAGGTCCCGCCGGTGGCGGCCGCGTCGTCGCAGCGGGCCAGCAGTTCGTCGCCGAGCGCCGCAAGGGACGGTTCCAGGCGCATCGTCCGGAGCAGGTCGCGGACGACCGCCAGCGGCACATCAGCATCCTGGGGCGCGATGTCGCCGCCGGCATAGCGGAAGCCGGCCGCGATCGCCCGGCGCACGATGGCCTTGACCAGCCGGGTCTTGCCGATACCGGCTTCGCCGGCGAGGAGGATCGTCCGCCCATGCCCCGCGAGCGCGGACTCGATCGCCGTGTCGGACAGGGTCAGGACGTGGTCGCGGCCGACGATGATCGGGCACTGGATCGTGGCTTGGGTCGACATCCTGCGCCGGAGTGTAGGGCACGGTGAGAGCCCGTCATCGGTCATTCGACCGATGACGCGTGGTCGTCGTCGCACCAAGGTCCCGGCAGACGAGTCCGCCCGAGCCTGGCGGCGGGCCACCAACCAGGAGACGACGATGGCCACGTTCATGGATGTTCACTCGGGCTTCTTCGGCGTGACCGGCGACCAGCTCCGCGAGGCGCACGACGCGGACCTCGCCATCGAGCACGACGAGGACGTGCACTTCGAGCGGGCCTGGCTCGATCCCGAGTCGGGCAAGGTCTTCTGCCTCGCGACCGGCCCCTCGCGCGAGGCGGTCATGCGGATCCACGAGCGGGCCGGGCACCCGACCGCCGAGGTCTATTCGATCACCGTCGAGGTCTGATCGCCGGCCCACGGACGGCCGTCGGGGCCGGCCGGTCCGCTACACTGGCGGGCGTGACCGACACCACGCTCACCGGCGCCTCGCGGGTCGTTTCGGCCGATGACGAGCGCTACAATGCGGCGCTCATCCGACGCGAGGACCAGCACGACAGCCTCGCCTCGTTCTGGGTCCGGTTCGACGGCGAGGCGACGCCGTTCGCGTGCGGTCAATACATGACGTTCGGCGTGTTCGTCGATGGCAGGATCGTCCAGCGGCCGTATTCCGTGGCGTCCGCGCCGCGCGATGCCGCCACGAGCGGTTACGAGTTCTACATCCGCCTGGTCAATGGCGGCATGTTCACCCCGTTGCTGTGGGACATGCCGATCGGCCAGCGCGTGCGGATGATCGGGCCGAAGGGCAAGTTCGTCCTCGAACCGGACGACGATCGGGTCCACCTGTTCATCTCGTCGGGGACCGGCAACGCGCCGTTCGTGTCGATGATGCGCGAGACCCTCGCGGCCGGGGTCCCCCGCCGGGCGGTGTTCATCAACGGCGTGTCGCACGTCGCCGATCTCGGCTACCGGGCACTGCTCGAGGGCTGGGAGGCGTCGGGCGGATACCCGGTGCGCTACATCCCGACGATCTCGCGGCCGGCCGATCCGGCCAACGCGGGCTGGTCGGGACGGACCGGGCGGGCCGAGACCGTCGTCGCCCCGGTGTTCGCCGAGCTCGGGCTCGACCCTGCCGGCACGGTCGCCTACCTGTGCGGCAACCCGGACATGATCGTGGCCGCGGAGACGACGCTGTTCGACCTGGGACTCCCTGAGGAGGCGGTCAAGAAGGAGCTGTACTGGCCCAAGGGCAAGGAGCCGCGCGGGGTCGCCGCCACGGACCTTGCCGCCGCGATCGACGCCGCGGAGGCGAACGCCGACCAGTAGGTCGACGTCCGCCTGCGGGCATCCGGTCAGCGTCCGGGCGCGATCCGCTGCCAGTTCGGGAGGTCTGGCACCTCGACATCCAGACGTCGATCGGCTCCGCCACCGCTGGGATCGAGGATCCACAACTCACTGGTCGCATCACCCGTCTGGTACCGCGCGATGACCGACCGTCCGTCGGGCGCCCACGCTGCGTCCGTCCCGTTTCGGGGCCATTGCTGCCCGATCCTGACCGGGGACCCACCGGCGGTCGGGACGACCGCCCAGTGATCGCCGTCCTTCTCGAACAGGTCGAACAGGATCGATCCGCCGTCTGGCGAGAACCAGGCCCGGTTGATGGAGTAGGGCACCGGGAAGGTGTCGTCCGCGATCCGCCGATCGGTGCGCGTCGCGAGATCGAACAGGTGCAGCCGACCTTCGGCACCGGTCTTCCATTCGACCCACAGGATGCTGGTCCCATCGGGTGCCGGCGTGATCGTATTGATGCCGTGGAAGTCTCCGGCCCCGATCAGGCGGTCCAGCCCCGTCCCGTCCGCGTTCACGACGAACAGCGCGCAGGGCGCGATGGTGGGATCGTCCCCGGGACACGAGAACCCCTGTCGATCCGCGGCCATGACCGCCAGACGACCATCTGGCAGATAGGCGATCTGTGCGACCTGGCCATCGAGCGGCAGGGATGTTGAAGCGGATCCGTCTGTGGCGGCAACGGTGATGGCTTGGATGCCCGCCACGTTGGACACGATCGCGAGATGCGTGTCATCCGGCGACCAGTCGACCGCGTCGACCTCGCGGTACCCGCCGGCGAGCGGGATTCGGTCGGATCCATCGATCCCGGCCACGAAGATCCGCCCGGACCGGGTCGACGCGAACGTGACCAGGGCGATCCGCCGACCGTCGCGCGAGGCCACCGGGGTACCGAGGCCGCCAGCGGCCGGAGCCACCGTCGCTCGCGAGCCGCTGGTCGGATCGACTGAGACGATCGCTCCATCGGCGTCGCGGTAGACCAGGACGCCGTTGCCGGCGACGCCGAACGGCGGCGGCAGCCGGCTCTGTGAACCGACGTAGACCACCAAGCCGGCCGCGAGCAGCAGCGCGATGAGCGCCAGGATCGCCAGGGGTCGCCAGGGGAAGGACCGCATCGCGAGCGGTCGTGCCGTGATGTCCACGGGAAGCCACCTTTCGGGATAGCTCCAGGCCGGCCGCTGGCGGTGCGTCGCGGTCTGCCGAAGCAGGTCATCGAAGTAGTCGGGCACCCGCGCGGGAGCGAGCTCGGTCATGAGCTCCGGGATCGATCGCTCGAACCGGTCGAAGGTGGTCATGCGAGCTGGCCCTTCGCGACGGGCGCGTGCTCCGGATCGACGTCGGCAAGCGCGGCGCGCATCACCCTGATCGACCGGTGCAGGCGGGACTTGGCGGTGCCGACCGGGATCGCCAGCGCTGTGGCGATGTCGGGCACCTCGAGATCGAAGTAGTACCGAAGCACGACCACCGCCCGTTGTTCGGGCGGGAGCCGGCTGAGGATCCCGTCGAGGAGCTCGCGATCTGCGGTGATGCGCGAGGCGTCGTCGATCGACGGGCCGTCCGTGGTCGATAGCTCGACCTCGATCGGGCGCCGACCGCGGCGACGGAGGATGTCGATGCAGGAGCGTGCGACGAGGCTACGCAACCATCCCTCGAACCGGTCCGCATCGCGCAGGGATGGCAGGCCGCGCCACGCCCGGATGAATCCGTCCTGGACCGCGTCTCGCGCGAGGTCGTGGTCCCGGAGGATCAGTCGGGCCGCCGCGTCCAGCCGCGCGACGAACAGTCCGGCAAGCACGGCAAAGGCGTCATGATCGCCTCGCTGCGCTCGCAGGACGAGTTCTCGCTGGTCCACGGTCCACCCGACTTCGTGCCGGCGCGGCGTTCACCGCGCTCGGATGGTAGTCGTCTGGCGTGGCCCGAAACGTTCCCGCCTGGCGCCGATGGGCGGTCCGGTAGTGCGCTGCGAGCGTGTCCTCGCCCCAGTCGTCCTCCAGGTCCCGCCACACGGCGTGGATGTGGTTCGCGCCGTTCTGGGTGTTGTCGTATTCGATGAGCAGCGTCGGCCCGCGCACGGCGTAGTAGTGGCCGCGGCCCGGTTCGGCGGATCCGGCCCAGGCGAAGGTCAGCCTGTCGAGGCCGGCTCGGACCACGCGTTCCCAGGCGCCGGCGGCGACGTCATCCGGCGCGCGGCCGAGGTAGTGGCGGATCAGCCGTTCGAGCCCGGCCTGGGCATCCGGGGGCAGGTCGGCGTGGCCGATGCCGGCCGGGATCGAGTCCAGGTCGGCGCGAACACCGTGGCCGCTCCGGATATCGGGCGGCGCCACAGGGTCCACCACGGCGACCTCGCGGGCCGCCACCGGCAAGCGCTCGAGCAGCCCGCGAGCCAATGTCTCCTCGCCGGTCAACACCCGGGAGCCGGCACGCGGGCCACCCGGTACGACGGCCGGATTGGCGCCCAGGAACGACGGGGTGCTGGCGACGACGCGACCGTCGAGCACCGTCATGTGGACGGCCAGGTGATGACCGCCGACCCGCCACGACCATGGACCGGCGCCGACGGGATCGCCGAAGACGGCGAACCAGTAGCGCTCGGGATCGCGCCGCCGCCACCCGCTGTGCCCCTGCTCCCGCTCCAACGCCCCCAGGATCGACTCCAGCGCGATGACCGCCGCGACCTCCGCGGCGCCACGCGGACTCATCGCCGCGTCGACCACGCGCATCGCCGCGGCGCGCTGCTCGGGGCGCATGTCGGCCAGGGCCAGCCCGGCGCGCTCCCCCGGCGTGTAGGCCCACACGAAGCGTTCGGCGTCGTCGAACGGGAACGTGGCCGTCGCCCGCCCGGCCGGGTCGAGCGCATCCAGCCAGGCCCCCACCGCAGCGCCGAGGTTCACCCCGGGGTGCCGGCCCGAGCGGCCTCGAGCCGGTCGAGGATGCGCCGGGTGACCCCCTCCACGGGCACCCGCTCCTGGGTCATCGTGTCGCGGTCGCGCACGGTGACCGCGCCGTCATCGAGCGAATCGACATCGACGGTGATGCACCACGGCGTCCCGATCTCGTCCTGTCGCCGGTACAGCTTGCCGATGGCGGCCGTGTCGTCGTAGACCGCCATCATGTGCCGCTGGAGGTCGGCCTTGATGGCGTGGCACAGGGCCACGATCTCGGGACGCTTCTTGAGCAGCGGCAGCACCGCCACCTTGTACGGGGCGAGGTCCGGGTGGAGGGCGAGCGACACCCGGGTCTCGCCGCGAACCTCCTCCTCGCGATAGGCATCGACCAGGAACGTGAACGCGGCGCGATCCGCGCCGGCCGCCGTCTCGACGACCCACGGCACGACGTGCTCGCCGGTCGCCTGGTCGAAGTATTCGAGCGACTCGCCACTCGCCTCGGCATGACGCGACAGGTCGAAGTCTCCCCGGTTGTGGACGCCTTCGAGCTCCTTCCAGCCGAACGGGAAGCGGTACTCGACATCGATGGCCTTCTTGGCATAGTGGGCCAGCTCGTCGGGCGCGTGCTCGCGCAGGCGCAACCGCGCCGGCGCCACCCCGAGCCGCTCGTACCAGGCCAGGCGACGCGGCAGCCAGTCGTCGAACGCCGTCGCAGCGGCCGCCTCGGGACGGACGAAGTACTGCATCTCCATCTGCTCGAACTCGCGCATCCGGAAGACGAAGTTGCCCGGCGAGATCTCGTTGCGGAACGACTTGCCGATCTGGGCGATGCCGAACGGCAGCTTCTTGCGTGACGACTGCAGGACGTTCTTGAAATTCACATAGGAGCCCTGCGCGGTCTCCGGCCGCAGGTAGATGACGGCTGCCTCCTCCTCGACCGGCCCCATGAACGTCTTGAACATGAGGTTGAACCGACGCGGCACCGACAGCGGCCCGCCATCGACCGGACAGCGCAGGCCGAGCCGCTCGACGATGCCCGGGTCGGCGAGATCCGTCACCGACAAGCCCTCGGTGCCCGGCAGCTCGTCGAGCCGGAAGCGTCGGTGGTCGGTGGCGCACTCGACGAGCGGGTCGCTGAACGAGCCGACGTGGCCGGATGTCACCCACACCTGTGGGTGCATGAGGATGCCCGCATCCAGCCCGACGACGTCGTCGCGTTCCTGGACCATCGCGCGCCACCACGCCTGCTTGACGTTGTTCTTGAGCTCGACGCCGAGCGGCCCGTAGTCCCACACGGCATTGATGCCGCCGTAGATCTCGGACGAGGGGAAGACGAAGCCGCGGCGCTTCGCGAGCGACACGATGGTCTCGAGATCGTCGACGGCGGGCGCGACGTCGTTGGGGTCACGTGGATCGGTCAAGGGGACTGCCTCTCCGCTGGGCGCCGGACCTTGGCATGGCCGGTCGCGATGGCTGGATCTCGATGCTAGCAGGACCGCTGCTGCCGGCGAGCGAACGGACCCGGACCTCGGCTTGACATCCCCGCGACCCGGTGTAGATTCGGTCGCCTGACCGATGTCGGTCGAACGACCGAACTTCGCGTACTTCGGAGGGATCGGCCCAAGCCGTGGTGGACATCGAACCGCGAGAGCGACCATCACGGGCGGAACGTCGTGACCGGGCGACCTCCGACACCCGTGCGGCGATCGTGGCCGCCGCCCGCGATCGACTGCTCAGCGAGGGCTACGCCAACTTGTCCACCCGTGGCGTGGCCGACAGCGCCGAAGTGCCGCTCAGCCAGATCCACTACCACTTCGGCTCGAAGCGCCAACTCATCCTGGCCGTGCTCGATGCCGAGAACGATCGGCTGCTCGATCGCCAGCGCGAGATGTTCGACGCGCCGGATCCGCTGTGGGTCCGCTGGGAACTGGCGTGCGACTTCCTCGATGCGGATGTCGCCTCGGGCTACGTGCGGATCCTCCAGGAGATGATCGTCGCCGGCTGGTCCGACGCCCAGGTCGCCGACGCGGTGCGCGCGATGCTGTCCGGCTGGTACGCGCTGTTGGCCGATGTCGCGCGTCGGGAAGCCGAGCGCGGCTCCGATCTGGGCGGCTTCACCCCCGACGAGATCGCGGCGCTCATGGGCACCCCGTTCCTCGGCGCCGAGGAGCTCATCCTGCTGGGTGTCACGGAAGACGCCCTGCCGATCCGTTCCGCGTTGCGCAAGGTCGGCGTGCTGCTGCGCCAGGTGACCGATGGCCACGGCCCAGACCGCGCCTGAGGCCAGCAGCCCGGCCGACGATCGGCCGAGCCGTCGCGACCGCAGTCGGGCGCGCTACCCGGACGCCGAGGGCTTCGCCGAGCGGGATGGCGTCCGCCTGTGGTACGAGGTGTACGGCAGCGGTGAGCCGACGACCCTGCTCGTCCCGACCTGGCAGATCATCCATTCGCGCCTGTGGAAGGCGCAGATCCCGTACCTGGCGCGCCACGGACGGGTGGTCACGTTCGATCCGCGTGGCAACGGTCGGTCGGATCGGCCGTCGACCCCCGACGGCTTCACGGTCCGCGAGATGGCCGCCGACATCCTGACCGTGATGGACGCCACCGCCACCGAGCGCGCGGTCCTGGTCACGCTGTCGGCTGGGACGGCGCGCGCGCTCATCGTCGCAACCGAGCGGCCGGACCGGGTCGCGGGCCTGGTGGCGATCGCTCCCAGCCTGGCCATCGGCCAACGGCTGGGCGAGCGAGGCTACCCGTTCGATGAGGTGCTCGACAGCGACGAGGGCTGGGCCAAGGCCAACATCCACTACTGGCGGCGGGACTTCGAGGGATACCTCCAGTTCTTCTTCTCGCGCTGCTTCACGGAGCCCCATTCGACCAAGCAGATCGAGGACTGTGTCGGCTGGGGCCTGGAGATCGGCGCGGAAACGCTCGCGCTCGGGGAGTACACCGCGGGCCTGGCGGCCGACGAAGTGCTCGCGCTCGCTGCCCGGGTGGACTGTCCGGTCCTCGTCCTGGTCGGCGACCGGGATGCGATCACGGGCATGGGCCCCGGCGTGGCGCTGAGCGAGGCCGTGGCGGACGGCCGGCTCGTGGTCATGCACGGGGCCGGCCACGTGCCCGATGCGCGCGACCCGGTGCTGGTCAACCTGCTCCTCCGCGACTTCGTCCGGTCGCTTGCGGGCACGAGTGCACCATGACCGCCGCCGGATCGTCGACACGGACCTGGACCCGCGCCCTGGCTCGTCCCCGGCGTGCCCTGTACATCTCCTCCCCCATCGGCCTGGGACACGCCCAGCGCGACGTCGCCATCGCCGACGAGCTGCGCACGCTCCGCCCGGATGTCGAGATCGACTGGCTCGCCCAACACCCGGTGACCACGGTGCTGGAGTCGCGCGGCGAGCGGATCCATCCGCTCAGTGCGGAGCTCGCGTCCGAATCGGCCCACATCACGGCCGAGTCGTCGGACCACGACCTCAACGCCTTCCAGGCCATCCGCCGGATGGACGAGATCCTGGTCGCCAACTTCATGGTCTTCCACGACGCGGTCGAGGGCGGTGAGTACGACCTCGTCATCGGCGACGAGGCGTGGGACGTCGACCACTTCCTCCACGAGAACCCCGAACTGAAGCGGACCGCGTTCGCCTGGCTGACCGACTTCGTCGGCTGGCTGCCGATGCCTTCCGGCGGTGAGCGCGAGGCCTTCCTGACCGCCGACTACAACGCCGAGATGATCGAGCACGTCGAACGCTTCCCGCGGTTGCGCGACCAGGCCATCTTCGTCGGCGACCCCGACGACATCGTTCCAGACGACTTCGGGCCGGACCTGCCGCCCATCCGCGACTGGACCGAACAGCACTTCACGTTCTCCGGCTATGTGACCGGTTTCGACCCCACGCCGCTGGTCGACGGTCGCGAGGCGCTGCGGCGCGAGTTGGGCTACCGCCCGGACGAGCGGGTGGTGATCGTGACCGTCGGCGGCTCGGGCGTCGGCGAGGCGCTGTTGCGGCGGGTCATCGCCAGCTACCCGGATGCCGCACGCCGGGTGAACGGGCTGCGGATGATCGCCGTCGCCGGACCGCGCATCGACCCGGATTCCCTGGGAGCGCCGCCGGGCGTCGAGATCCGTGCCTTCGTGCCGGAGCTGTATCGCCACCTGGCGGTCTGCGACCTGGCGGTCGTGCAGGGCGGCCTGACCACGACCATGGAACTCACCGCGGCCCGGCGTCCGTTCCTGTACTTCCCCTTGCGCGACCATTTCGAGCAGAACCGCCACGTGCGCCACCGACTCGAGCGCTACGGCGCCGGGCGCTGCATGGACTACGCGACCTCGGGCCCGGACGCCATCGCCGAGGCGATCGCCACCGAGATCGACCGGACGATCGACTACCGGCCGGTCGAGACCGACGGTGCCGCCCGCGCCGCCGCGCTGATCGCGCCGCTCATCTAGGCGACTGGGGCCGGTGCGCCGCCGGGGAGCCCATCGCGCAGCAGGCGGACGGCGTTGCCGCCCATGACCGCGCCGATGTCCGCGTCCGACAGGCCCTCGGCGAGCAGCGCCTCGGTCAGCAACGGCATGCCGCTGGCATCGAACGGTGTCGCCACGGCGCCATCGAAATCCGAGCCAAGCCCGACGTGGTCGGCGCCCACGAGCCCGACGGCGGCGACGATCGAGCGGGCGATCGCGGTTGCGTCGTCACCGCCGCAGGCGACCGGCCAGAAGCCGATGCCGACCAGGCCCCCGGTCGCCGCGATGCCACGGACCTGGTCGTCGGGCAGGTTGCGAACGCCCGTGACGGCGGCGCGCACCCCCGTATGCGAGGCGATGACCGGTCGGACGGCGACCTCGAGGACGTCATCGATCGTCGCCGACGACGCGTGCGCGACGTCGAAGATCATGCCGCGCGCCTCCATCCTCGACAGCAGCTCACGGCCGGCGTCGGTCAGCCCGCCGCCGACGACCCCGTGGGCCGAACCAGCGAAGGCCGTATCGAAGAAGTGGCTCGGCGAGACCATCCGGTATCCGGCGTCGAACAGGATGTCGAGGCCGGCGACGTCGTCATCGAGGGGCTGGGCTCCCTCGAGGGCGAGGAAGGCCGCCGTGATGGCCGGGTCGCTGGCGCGGCGGGCCAGGTAGGCATCGAGGTCTGCGCGCGTCTCGATCAGGCTGAGGCGACCCGCCGAGTCGGCGGCCATCGCCCGCAGCCGGAAGGCCTGGTGGAGCGCGCGGGCGAGCAGGTTGCCCCACGTCTCCCGCGGCCAGCGCTGGGCGATGGCCAGCAGCGTGACGTCGTCGGTCCGATCGTCGTTCCGGTCGAGATTGACGCCCCTCGGGACCTTGGTCGAGACGGCCATCGCCTGGATCGCGACGCCGCCGTCGATGAGCCGCGGGACGTCGACGTGGCCACGACGCACGCGGCGCCGAAGGTCGCGGCCCCACAGCAGCGAATCGGCGTGGAGGTCGACGACGGTCAGCGTCCGATGCAGGTCCGCGGCCCGGGCCGATACCCGGTACGGGCCGCGGCTGGAGACTCGGTTGCGCCGTCGCTCGACGAGCGCGGAGGCCGACGCGGTCGCGAGGATCGCGCCGGCACCCAGAGCGCCGGCGGTCGCAAGCGCACCGACCGCTCGCATCCGGCTTCGGATCATCCCTCCCGGTCGGGCGCTCCTGACCGTTCGGCTGCCGTCCGACGGCGGCCCGGGCTGAACAGCGCGGCACCGGCGACGGCGCCAGCCAGCAGCACGAGCACCAGGCGCAGGCCGTCCTGTCTCGTCGAGGGCGACCGGCCATCGAACGTGTCGGTCGGCGGCAGGGTCACTCGGGGCGTGCCGGTGGCCGCGTTGACGCCACCATCGGGGGTCGGCTTGGTGCCCTGCGTCGGTCCGACACCGTCGTCCGGCGTCGGGGTCGGGGTCGCGGCCGGCGTCGGCGTTGGCGTCGCCGCCGGGGTCGGAGTGGGCGTCGGGGTCGGAGTGGGCGTGCCTTCGGTCGGCTGCTCGTCCCCACATTCGATCACGAGCGGGGCGTCGCGCCCGATGACGTCCATCGGCGTGTAGCCGTCGGCGCTGTCGTCGGCGACGAGGATATGGGCCCGCACGGTGTAGCTGCCCGGGGCGAGCGGCCCGGATCCTTCCCAGCCATCGGCCAGCGTGCCGTCACCGTTGACCCACGCGAAGTCGGGCGGCGTGCCGTCGTTGCCGGACGTGGCGCTGATCAGCTTGCCCGATCCGTCGATCCGGAGGTAGGCCTCGTCCGGTCGCGTCTGGCGGCCATGCTCGTCGCCCTGCACCAGCACGAGGGCGTAGAGCACCTCGGCATCACAGTCGTAGCGCAGGTAGAGCTTGGCCCGAACGGGCTGGCCGGCATGACCGGAATCGGTCATGTCGGCGAAGAAGTCGGCACCGAGCGACCAATCGCCGGTGGCGCCGTCGACGGTGGCCGAGCCGGCCCGCGGGTTGGGCGCCGCGGCGTACGAGACCGGAGCGAGCGCCGCTGTGAGCAGCATCGCCGCCGCGACGATGACGGCCCACGACCGTCTGGCGGGTAGCCGCGCACGGCGGCCACGATCGAATCCCCGCATGAGGGACCTCCTGGAACTGGTCGGGCCCCGCCCGGATGGTGAGCGACGACCGGGATGCCCCGGCCCGCTCGGATGAAGACGAGGGCATCATGGCACCCGGAGGTCCCTCGGTCCAGTACGAAACGGCTAGCCACATCGCGAATTCGTATCGGTCTGGACCGCACCGAAGGTCGGCGCACTGCCCGGCATCGCCCAGGTCGTGGCGCGCCGGCGCACCGACGGTCCTGGGTCATCCGTCCCGGTGGTCAGTGCCCGATGCGGACCTCGTCGAGGAAGGCCAGTGAACGGGCATCACGCTCGAGCGCGTGGCGGACGAAGTCGCGCAGCGCCGCCTCGACCTCGCCCTCGACCGCCGGCGCCAGACGCAGCCCGGCGAGAGCCTCGATATCGAGTCGCTGGTAGGCCTTGAGCAGCTTGAGGGCCTCGAGGCTGAGCGCCGTGCGCTCCTGGGGCGGCCCCGGGCAGCGATCGCACAGCACGCCGCCGAGCGCTGGGACCCAGCGGAACCGTCCATCCGATTCGAGCATCCGGTCGCATTCGACGCAACGATCGACCTCGGGCCGGACGCCCAGCTCGTCAAGCAGATGGATCTCGTACCAGCGCGCCACCCGGCCGGGCGCCATGCCCGCATCGAGCAGCTCGTAGGCGCGCCGCAACAGGGCATACAGGGGTTCGGCGGCGTGGCGCTCCTCGAGGCTGCGGTCGGCGAGCTCGGCGAGGTACCAGGCCGTCGCCGCGCTCTCGAGGTCGTCACGCAACCGCAGCCAGGCATGGCCGACGCTGACCTGGGTCACGACGTCGAATGTCCGGCCGCGGGCGAGCGCGACGGTCAGCTCGGCGAACGGCTCGAGGCTGCCGCCGATGCGCGACGTGGGCCGCCGGATCCCCTTGGCGATGACCTTGAGCTTGCCGCCGGTGGGGGTGATGACCGTCATCACGCGGTCGGCCTCGCCCAGGTCGAAGCGCGACAGGACGATCGCGTCCGTGGTGTACCGGCGGGGGACGGGCATCTCGGCGCGACGGTACCACCGGTCCGGCGCCGGCGCTCCCCGCCCTCGCCAACAGGCTACTTGAAGCGTACACGTTTCGTGTACACTGCCCGCAGATGACCACCACCATGCCCGACCTCGATCTCGCCGAACTGATCGCCGACACCGAGGGCGAGATCGTCCGTCTCGTGGCCGATCGCGACCCCTCGACGCACGGCCTGTACGAGATGGTCCGCTACCACCTCGCCCTCGACGGCATGGGCGCCAACGGCGGCAAGCGCGTGCGCCCGCTGCTCGGGCTGCTCGCCTACGCATCGATCACCGGGGACCATCGTCGGGCGTTGCCGGGCGCGGCGGCCGTCGAGCTGGGGCACAACTTCAGCCTCGTGCACGACGACATCGAGGACGGTGACACCGAACGCCGCCATCGACCGACGTTGTGGACGCTGCACGGCATCCCGCAGGCCATCAACACCGGCGACACCCTGTTCAGCCTCTCGCGCATCGCCCTCCATCGGTTGACCGACCTCGGCTTTCCCGACCGGACCGTGCTCCGGCTGATGCGCCTGTATGACGAGACCTGCCTGGCGCTGTGCGAGGGCCAGTACATCGACATCGCCACCAGCGAATCGGACGAGGTCATGTCGGTCGACGCCTATTTCGACATGATCGGGCGCAAGACGGCGGCGCTCATCGCCGCTTCGATCGAAGCGGGTGCCCTGCTCGCGACCGAGGACGAAGCGGTCATCGCCCGCTACCGCGGCTTCGGCTGGGCGCTCGGCCTCGCCTTCCAGCTCAACGACGACCTGCTCGGCATCTGGGGCGCGGAGCGGACGACGGGCAAGGCGCCGTCCGACGTCGCCCACAAGAAGAAGACCCTGCCGGTCATCTACGCGGTCGAGCACGCGGGTCCGGAGGATCGCGACCGGCTCCACGAGCTGTATGCGACCGACGCTCCCTCGGCGGCGGACCTGGCTGAGATCGTCGCCATCCTGGAACGCGTCGGCGCTCGCGAGTACACCCGGGACCAGGCGCGCCACTACCGGGATACGGCGTTGGCCGAACTCGATGCGGCCGGGGTCGTGTTGCCGACGGCCCGAGCGCGGCTCGAGCAGATCATCGTCGGCGTCATCTCGGCGTAGCGCCCGACCCCGTCCGGTCGGGATCGCGCGACCGGATGCGAGCCCACTCCGCCTAGCGGTCCGCCTCGTCGTCCTCGGTCTCGCCCTCGCGCATCCGGACCACGAGCACCTTGTCGACCCGTCGCCCATCGACCGATTCGACGGTCAGCGTCAAGCCGTCGACGGTGACCTGGTCGCCGGGCTTGGGGACCCCGCCGACACGGTGGTAGATCAGCCCGCCGATGGTGTCGTACTCGTCGTCGTCCTCGAGGGCGAGGTCGGTGTCGAACAGCTCGGTCAGGTCGTCGATGGCCGCCCGGCCATCGAGTCGGGCCTCGTCGTCCGACAGGCGGACGACCATCGGCTCCTCCTCGTCGTATTCGTCCTGGATCTCGCCGACGATCTCCTCGAGCAGGTCCTCGATCGTGACCACGCCGGCCGTCCCGCCGTACTCGTCGAGGACGATGGCCAGGTGGACCTTGCGGCGCTGCAACTCGTGGAGCAGGTCGTCGACGGTCATCGACTCGGGCACGAAGACCGGCGGCCGGAGGAGCGAACGGAGTGGCGGTCGCTCGGGCGCACCCTCCTTGACGAACGTCAGCAGGTCCTTGGCATAGAAGATGCCGACGATCTCGTCGATCGACTCCTCGTAGACCGGGATCCGGCTGTGGCCCTCCTCGATGACGGTGTCGATGGCCTCCTCGAACGTGGCCGACGCCTTGAGCGTGACCATCGCGATGCGCGGGACCATGACCTCGTGGACGCGCTGGTCGCCGAGCTCGATGACCGCGTGGATCATCTGCTCCTCCTCGGCCTCGAGGATGCCCTGCTCGCCACCCTGCTCGATGATCAGGCGGAGCTCTTCCGAGCTGATCCGCTCGTCGGCCGGCACGTCGGCCCCGAACAGCCGCGCGATCCGCCGCGTGACCCAGGTCAGGACGGTCACGAGTGGCCCGAACAGGGTGCCGAGGAACTCCATCAGGCGACTGGTGGTCATCGCCACGCGCTCGGCATGGGCCAGGCCGATCTGCTTGGGCACGAGCTCGCCGAACACGATCGTGAACAGCGTCAGCAGGATCGTCACGACCACCAGGGCGATGCCCTCTGCGGCATCGGCCAGCGGCCCGAACGTGCGCAACCAGTCGGCCGCGCCGTCGACCAGGCTGACGGCCGCGAACGCCGAGGCGAGAAAGCCCAGGAAGTTGATGCCGATCTGGATGACCGCCAGGAAGCGGCCCGGGTTCGACTTGAGGCGCTGCACGCGCGCGGCGCCGCGATCGCCCTCGTCGACCAGCTGCTGGAGTCGGCTGCGGCGGATGGTGACGAGAGCGATCTCGCTGGCCGAGAAGATCCCGTTGAGCAGGACCAGGACGACGATGAGCGCAAGCTCGAGGGCGGAGCCGCTCACGTGGCCGCGTCACCCGGTACGGGTTCGGTCGTGCCGGGCGAGCCGGCATCCGGTCCGGCGGGCGCGGCCGCCTCGGATGGTGGCCGGGGGCGCGGATCCCGGATCCGGGCCGGAACCCCGACCGCCAGCTTACCCGGCGGTACGTCGCGGGTCACGACCGCGCCGGCACCCGTCCGCGCGTCGGCGCCGATGTCGCGTGGCGCCACGATCATCGTGTCGACCCCGATGAACGCCCCGTCGCCGATCGTCGTGCGCGTCTTGCGGACGCCGTCGAAGTTGGCGGTGATGGTGCCCGCGCCGATATTGACGCCCGAGCCGATCTCGGCATCGCCGAGGTAGCTCACGTGATGCTGCTTGGAGCCCGGCCCGAGGTGGGCGTTCTTGAGCTCGGCGTAGTTGCCGACCTCGGCGCCGTGGCCGACGACGGAACCCGGCCGGAGATGACTGAACGGGCCGACCGTGGCGTCATCTTCCACGACCGATCGTTCGACGATCGATGCCCACACCCGCGTCCGTGCCCCGATCGAGCTGTCGACGATCTGGCTGCCGGCACCGATGACCGTCCCCTCCCCGATCGATGTCGCGCCGCGCAGGATGACGTTCGGCTCGATGGTGACGTCGGCGGCCAGGCTGACGTCCCAGTCGAGATAGACGGTCGATGGGTCGCGCATCGTCACCCCGTCGCGCATGTGCGCCTCGTTGCGCCGGACCCGCAGGTTCCATTCGGCGGCGGCGAGCTGGGCGCGGTCGTTGATGCCGTCGAAGCGGCCGTCATCGTCGAACGCGACCGCGCTGACGAGCCGGCCGTCCTCACGGGCGAGCCGGATGAGATCGGTCAGGTACAGCTCCCCGGTCGTGGGTGATGGCTGGAGGGAGGCGATGCGGCGGCGCAGCCAGCCGGCGTCGAAGGCGTACAGGCCGGCGTTGACCTCGTTGTTGGCGAGCTCGTCCTCGGTCGCGTCCTTCGCCTCGACGATCGCCTCGACGATGCCGAACTCGCTGCGCACGACGCGCCCGAGCCGGTCCGGATCCGCGGCGAATACCGTCGCCAGGGCGACGGCGGCATCGTCGTCCCGGCGGGCACGCAGGACCGCCTCGAGATCGTCCGCGCCGACGAGCGGAACGTCGCCCGACAGCACGAGCACCTCGGCGGCGTCGGCCGGCAGCGCGTCGAGCGCCGCCCGAACGGCGTCACCGGTCCCGCGCGGCTCGTCCTGGAGCGCGAAGTCCGCGCGCTCGGCGAACGGGGCGCGGACGGCGTCCACGGCCGGGGACACGACCACGATCGGGCGGCCGGCGTCGCCACCGGCGGCCGCGTCCCACGCATCCAGGACGTAGGCGAGCATCGGTCGCCCGCACAGTGGATGGAGGACCTTGGGCAGGCTCGACCTCATGCGCGTGCCGAGGCCGGCCGCCAGGACGACGGCGCTCGTTCGACGAGGCTGCCCTGACACGGGCTCGGGACTTGGAGGGTTCATGCGCGGCGTCGGGCGGGAGCGGGGCGGGGCTCGTCCACGCTGCAGGCGATGCCCGACGGCCGGAAGGTGGGTGTCATCAGTCGGTCGACCGATGGTATGGGCGAGCGGGAGAGACCGTCAAGCGTGGCCGACCCGATCACGCGCGCCGAGCGATGGCCTCGATCTCGATCCGGCCGCCCTTCGGCAGGGCGCCGACCGCGAAGGTGGAGCGGGCCGGAGCCGGGTCCGGCATGTGTCGGGCGTAGATCGCATTGACGGCCGCGAAGTCGCCGATGTCGGCGAGGAAGATGGTCGTCTTGACGACATCGTTCATCGACACCCCGGCCGCATCGAGGACCGCCTCCAGGTTGCGCAGGGCGCGTTCGGCCTCCGCCTCCACGCCGCCCGCCACGAGGTCGCCGCTGGCTGGGTCGAGTCCGAGCTGGCCCGAACAGAAGACGAGGTCGCCACTGGCGATGGCCTGGCTGTAGGGTCCGACGGCGCCTGGCGCCACGTTGGTGGTGATGGCCTGTCTGGTCATGCGGCGGGCTCCTCGTGTCCGGTCCTGATGCTGGTCGCGATGATCGATGGCGGCCCGGCGCCGAGGGCCGGGATCGCCCCGGCCGCCACGGCCTCCTCGACGAGCACCGCCGCGGCGGCGGCGTCGGCCATCGAAGGATAGAGGGTCCACAGGGTCGGGCCGGAGCCGGACAGGCCGACCGGACGTGCCAGGCTGCGCGTCAGCGCGCGCCGGAACGGCACCAGACCCGGTTCGGCCAGCAGGGCGGCCGGCAGCAGGTCGTTGGCGGCGGCCAGCACGCCGGCGCGCGCGATGAGGTCCGTCGCGGACAAGCCGTTACCGAGCTCCTGGGCAAGGTGCGCCGAGCTCATCCGGATCGAGCCGTCGCCGCTCGAGCGGATGCCATCGAACACCGCGAACACGTCGGCTGTGCGCAACGCGACGCCCGGCGTGACGAGCAGGACGCCCGGATGACCATGGATCCCGGTCAGCCGCGTGAGCCGCTCGCCGCGACCCTCGACCAGCGCCGGCCGGCCATCGAGGAAGAACGGGACGTCCGAGCCGAGCGACGCGGCCACGGCCAGTCGGCGCTGGGCATCGAGGTCCGCTCCCCACGCCTCGAGCGCGCCGTCGAAGGCCGCGGCGGCATCCGACGACCCGCCGCCCAGACCGGCCGTCACGGGGATGCGCTTCTCGAGCCGGGCCGCCAGCGCCGGCGTCGGCGGACGGCCGGGTCCCGCGCCGACCGCGTCCCGGGCCGCGCCGATCGCGCGCAGGACGAGGTTGTCCGCGGTCGGGCCAGGGTCGCGGCCCTCGACGTGGAGCGTGTCGGTGCCACGGCCGACGCGGCTCGGAGCGAGGCTGAGGCGATCGCTCAGGGCGAGCGGCACGAACACCGAGTGCAGCTCATGGAAGCCATCAGCCCGCCGCGCGACGACGGCCAGGCTCAGGTTCAGCTTGGCCGGCGCGACGCGGACGACCGGATGGAGCTGCGGATCGCTCACGACGCGTCGGCCTCGGTCGACTCGCTCGGCGGAGGTGGCTGGTTCTGCGCGCGTCGGCCGCGACGGTCTTCGCCGAGCGGACCGATGGCCTCGCGCAGGGCGAGCCACTCCCCGACCGCCAGCGTCTGGGGTCGGCGGTCGGGTGCGATGCCGGCCTCGGCGAGGGCCGTGGCCACGCGTGCGGCGTCGACCGGCAGCTGGCGGGCGAGCACGTTGTGGATCATCTTGCGCCGCTCCCGGAACGATGCCTGGACCAACCGCCACAGGCCGTCCTCCTCGACCGGGTCGAGCCGGTCGTCCGGGTCATACGGCTCGACGACGATGACGGCCGAGTCGACCGCAGGCTCCGGCTCGAAGGCCTCGGGCGGGACACCGAAGGCGATCCGGACCCGGGCGTGGTACTGGACGAAGACGGACAGGTAGCTCATCCGGCCCGCTGGGGCGGCGATCCGTTCGCCGACCTCGCGCTGGACCATCAGCACGAGCCGGCTGGGGCGCGGTGGCGCACCGAGCAGCGCGTGCAGGATCGGCGAGGTGATGTGGTACGGCAGGTTGGCCACCACGTCGTACGGTGGCGGGACGAGGGAGCCGAGATCCTGGTCGAGGGCATCCCCTTCGACGAGTCGCAGCCTGCCCTCGGCGATGGCCGCCGCGAACCGCTCGCGCAGGAACGCGGCGAGACCCGTGTCCAGCTCGACCGCGGTGACCGCCGCACCAGCGTCGAGCAGGCCGCCGGTGAGCAGGCCCAGACCCGGACCGATCTCGAGGACGGGCCGATCGGGACCTGGATCGGCTTCCCGCAGGATGGCCTCGAGCACGTCGGCGTCGGCCAGGAAGTTCTGCGATAGCGCGTGCCGCGCGCGCAGGCCGGCCGCGCGCAAGGTGGCGCGGACCTCGGCCGGATCCACCATGGGGGCGCTCACCGCTTGGCCAGCGGCAGCGACGGCCGGGCGTCGAGTTCGAGGCCCGCCCATTCGCCGGCGACGTAGCGACGCGCACCGGCCGCGCCGATCATCGCGCCGTTGTCCGTGCACAGCGCCGGGCGCGGCACGATCAGCGGGATTCGCAGCGCTTCGGCCTCGTTCGCCAGCCGTTCACGCAGTGGTCCGTTCGCGGCGACGCCGCCGCCGAGCACGATCGAGCGGGCGCCGATCTCCCGTGCGGCGCGAGCGGCCTTCGTGGCCAGGACGTCGATGACCGAATCCTGGAAGCCCCAGGCGAGCTCCGCGGTGATGGCTTCGGGGAGCGGTGTGTCGGGATCATCGGGCGCGATGCCCGCGGCGCGTCGGGCGTCGGCGACGATCCCCCGGGCGGCCGTCTTGAGCCCGGAGAAGCTCAGGTCGTACGTGTCGCCCATCCACGCTCGCGGGAACCGCACATCCCGGCGACGCGCTCCCTCGGCCGCGCGCTGGATGGCTGGACCGCCGGGATAGCCGAGCCCCAGCAGGCGGCCGACCTTGTCGAACGCCTCGCCGGCCGCATCGTCGACCGTGGTGCCGAGCAGCCGGTAGGTGAGGTGATCGGACATCTCAGCGATGAACGTGTGACCGCCCGACACGACGAGGGCCACCAGCGGGAAGCGCGGCTCGGGCCGATCGGCGGGATCGACCGCAGCGTCGTGCAGCCACGCGGCGTAGACGTGCCCCTCCAGGTGGTTCACCCCGATGAGCGGCTTGTCGTGCACCCAGGCCAGTGCCTTGGCGAAGTTGATACCGACCAGCAGCGAGCCGGCCAGGCCCGGGCCGTAGGTCACCGCGACGCCATCCACGTCGGCCCACGACACCCCGGCGGCCGACCACGCCTCGTCGAGGGTCGGGACGATCCAGCGCAGGTGCGCCCGCGCGGCGATCTCGGGCACGATCCCGCCCGACGGCGCGTGGAGCGCGACCTGCGAGGCGACGACGTTGCTGACGATGCGCCGGCCACCCTCGACCAGCGCGATGCCCGTCTCGTCGCACGACGATTCGATCGCCAGCAGCAGCGGTCCGCTCACGCTCCGTCGTCCACGCCGCCGGGCGCGAGCGGCGCCGGCGAGGCGTCCAGCGCGACGCGCAGCCGCTCGATCCGGGCGAGCATCGCCGGGTCGTCGAGCGGGCTGGTGGTCATGATCAGGGCGTCCTCCTGGTTGTCGCTGTAGTACCGCGGCCGGAGGCCGACCGGTCGGAACCCGTACTTCTCGTACAGCTTGCGGGCCGGCAGATTCGATAGGCGGACCTCGAGGGTGGCCTCGTGCGCCCCGCGCTCGACCGCGAGGTCGAGGAAGGCGAGCAACAGCCGCTCGCCGATCCGCTGTCGACGCCAGGCGGGATGCACCGCGAACGTCGTGATGTGGGCCTCGTCGACCATCAGCCACATCCCGCCATAGGCGGCCAGCCGGTCGCCCGCCCGGACGACGAGGTACTGCGCCAGCCGATTGGACTCGAGTTCGCTGCGATAGGCGTGCGGCGGCCAGGGCGCCGTGAAGCTGGCCAGTTCGATGGCGTGGACGGCGGGCAGGTCGTCGAGCCGCATCGGCTCCACGACGACCCTCAGCGGTGGTCGCGCGACCACGCGACGGTGCCCTGTGATGGCCGCGCCCCGCGCGGCAGCGTGACGTAGTCCGGGACGAGCGTCGCCAGCTCCGAGGCTCCACCGGCGGCGAGTCGAAGCGCCCCGGCACGCACCAGCGCCGCCCCGAACCCGCGCCGGGCCAGGTGGCCTCGTGCGACGGCGTCGGCCGGGGCCCGCTCGTCGAGATCGACCGCGACCAGGGCCTCGCCGGCGGCGAGCTCGGGCTCGATGCCCGCAGCGAGCGCGACCGGGGCCACGCCCCGGCGGACGACGAGCCGATCCCTGGGACCGGCGGGCAGGAGCAGGACGATCCGCTCGGTCGCGCCATCGTCGTTCGCCGCCGGGGCCGCGCTCGCCGCGTCGATGAGCGCCTCCGCCGTCGACACGCCGACGAGCGGGATGCCGAGGGCGTGCGCCAGGCCCTTGGCCGTGGCGATCCCGACCCGCAGGCCGGTGAAGGCGCCCGGGCCGGTGCCGACGACGACGCCGACCAGCCGCGATCGGCGCAGGTTCTGCTCCCCGAGCAGACGGCCGATGCCCGCCAGCAGCGTCTCGCCCTGGCGGTGGCCGGCAGCCCACGTCGAGATCCCGTCCACCTCCCCGTCCGGCGAGCCGGTGGCGACGACGACCTGGGACGTGGCCGTATCGATGGCCAGCAGCCCGCGACGCCGACCATCGTGGGTCATGCCACGGCCTCGAGGTAGCGCCGGTAGCGGGCCGTGCCGGCGATGAGGGTCAGCTGCCGGGGTTCGTCGCCGATCCCCTCGATGCGAACATCGAGCCGGTCGTCGGGGAGCGCGTCGCCGAGCCGTTCCGGCCACTCGACGAGCGTGACCCCGTCGCGCTGGCGGTCGTCGATGAGGCCGCCTTCGAGCGCATCCTCGGCGCTCGCCAGCCGATACGGATCGATGTGGAACAGGCGCAGCCGACCCTCGTACTCGGCCATCAGGATGAAGCTCGGCGAGGTGATCGTGTCGGTCACCCCGAGACCCGCCCCGAACGCCTTGGCCAGGTGGGTCTTGCCCGCCCCGAGCTCGCCCCACAGGCACACCAGGTCGCCGGCTTCGGCGACCTGGCCGAGGGCGCGCCCGAGCGCGCTGGTGGCGTCCGGGTCGGGACACACGACGAGGCGACGGTCGACGGTCGGGGCGGTCATCCCCGGAGCGTAGCGTGACGCGCCGTCCGCGTCAGGCGAAGCGCTCGAGGTCCCCGAGCGGGACGGCGATGGTCGAGCCGTCGTCGAAGCGCACCGCGGCCGCCTCGAGATGCACGCCTCCGGTGAACCGGCGCGGACCGACGAGCCCGGCCCACGTCCCTTCGCGGCCCGACATCGGCCCAGCCCGCAGCCGCACCCGCTCCGGGGCGGGGTCGGGCAGGTCGAGCTCGGGCACGTCGAACACCAGCCGCGGCGGATCGGTGACGATGGCGACCTGCTGCCCCTCGAGCGCCTCGAGGATGGCCATCACCGACGAGGGTAGCGGGCGCCGGACCGCGCCCTCGAGGACGAGGACGGCGAACGGCGGGAGACGGTGGAGGGCGGCGCGCTGGCGGCGCTCCGACGCCACGAAATCGCGTCGCTCCTTGCTCGCCAGCCCGGCCACGACGATGCCCCGCACGCCCATCGCCCGAGCCCGGGTGAGGGTCTCCGCGTCGATCCGCGAACCGACGACGAGGATGTTGCCGGCCAGCCCGACATCGAGCGCGCTCGAGCGCAGCTCGCCGTCGACCCACGCGGCGATGTGCAACCGGCCGCGCGTCGGGCTGCCGAGGGCGACGATGCCCGCCAGCGCTCGTCCGCTGGCGCGCACCGTGATCGACATGCCCGGACGGACGTCGCGCACGATGCCGGCGATGGGGCTGTCGAGCGCCTCGGAAACCTCGCCACCGGCGACACGCCAGTGACCGCGCCATTCGAACAGCAGCTCCCCGTCCGGGATCCGACCCCCGGGGACAGGCTGGGACGCTGTCGGCACGACCCGGTCGACCAGCTGTGGGTCGCGAACGTGCTCGACGATCGGCGCCCCGGTCACCACCGACTCGCCCACGGCGACCAGCGGGCGATCACCGGGCGCGATCGGGAAGACGACCTCCGGCGGGCCCTCGAGCAGGAGCCGACGGCGCACCAGCCCGAGGCCGGGCGGCGGTCCGGTCGGCGCGTCGGCCGGGGACGTGGGCGGCGGCGCGGGCGTGGGCGTGTCGGTGTCGGTCATCAGTCCGAGCCCGCCCACAGCGCCGACTGCCAGGCCGCCAGCAGGTCGCGTCGGCGGTCCGCGCGGTCGGGCAGCCGCAGCGGGACGTCGCGCAGGTCGACCACGAGGCCGCTCAGGCCGCCCGTGACGTCGACCGCGAAATGACGCCCGTGGCCACCGAGCTTCACCCGGTCGCGGAACCGGAACTCGGCGATCGCGGTGGCCCCGGGCGGCAGGTCGACGAGCTCGAGGCCGCCCGGCAGCAGCGGGTGCTCGGTCGTCCCCTCCGAACCGTGCACGAACACGCTGCCGGCCGACCGTCCGGACCGCAGGCCAGCCGGTGTGACGATGCTGCCCAGCTGCGCCAGCAGGTCGTCGGCCAGGTCGGTCATCAGTGCCAGCCGCTCGTCCGGGTCGGGGATGGCGCCGAGCGCGCCGAGCAACCGGGCATGATCGAGCGCGTATTGGGTCGCGCCGGGCCGACGGATCACGTCGACGTGGGCCAGCGCGACGGTCGCCGCGGGCACGGCCGACCACACCCCGCCACCGGCCACCACGAGGTCGGGGGCGGGCGCGCCCTCGAATGCCGGCGTGGCCGCTGCGAGCCGGACGAGCGCAGCGCGGGCGGCGGCCATCCGCAGCGCTGCCCCGTCGCCGGCGGCATCGGCCCACGGCGCGATCCGCAGCTCGCGCAACCGGTCGCGCAGGCGATGGCGATCGGACGGCACGGTCGACCACAGCAGGACCCCGTCGACGATGGCGTCGTCCGGATCGTCGGGCGCGACGGCGGCCGCGGGCACGACCGCCAGCCGCACGCTGCCCTCCGCGCCACCCGACGGCGGGTCGGCGAGGACCCGGGCGGACGCGTCGTGGCCGAGCACGATCGTCTCGATCCGTCGATCGAGCACCTCGGCCAGGGCCCGCGTCGAGGCGCCGAGCGCGCGGCGCGGGTCGTCCACCGGCAGGGCCAGCTCCAGCAGCAGCTCGCCGAGCGCGTCGGGATCGGTCGCGTGGGCACCCGTGGCGCCGATGGGCGGCGGCGCGAGGACGACCTCGCCCGTGCGCGTGCCGACGTCGCCGAACGCCGCAAGGCCCTCGGCCATGGCGCCCGCCAGCACGACCGGCAGATCCGGTCGCCGGAGCGCGGCGGCGGCGACGAGGGCGGCGAGCTCCCGGATGGCGGCGCGCTCGTCCGAGCGGGGTGGGTCGCCGGCACCGACGAGGATGGCGTCCACATCGCGATCGAGGAGCAGGCGGGTCATCGCCAGCGGGTCGGTCGTCTCGGCGCTCGCGCCAGTCACCCGCCAACCGCTCCGGCCCGCGGTGGCGACCAGACCCGCGAGCGTCCGCTCGGACCCGCTGATGACGGCCAGACGCCGGGGTCGACGGCTGCGCACCTCGAGCCGTGCCAGTTGGTCGGGCACGATGCCGTCGAGCCCGAGCGCGCTGGCCAGCCCAGGGTCGGCCGCTCGGGTGCGCTCGAGCAGCAGGTCGATGGCGGCGTCGACGTCGGTGTCCGCGGGCATCGCGAACCGCCCGATGAGGCGCCACGACCCGCCTGACCGGCCGATGAGCGCGACCGACGTCGTGGCGGCGCCGATCTCGATGGTCAGGAAGGCGTGCGGCTCCGCGGTCACCGCCTGATGCTACCCGGGATCGCTGCGGGCAGGACCGGTCAGGCGTCCCACACGAGCTCTTCGTCGAGCTCCTCGAGCCGCGCGATCAGCAGCTCGATGCCGGTCTCGTCGGCGAGGATCTCGGAGGCCGACGCGAGGTCGCCTCCGAACACGCCGCGCAGCACCGGGTCGAAGAACAGCATCGCATTGGCGCCGAGCGCTCGATACGGACGGCTGGCCTCCAGGAAGTGGACCGCCGACGAGGTCAGGCCGCGGAGCTGGATCTCGCGGGCGACCTGCTCGACGAGTTCGTCGCGCTGGTCCTCGGTCGGCTCGATCGGGAAGCTCACCGGGTCCCGCCGAGGGCGTGGCTGGCCCTCGTCCCACCGCCCGCCGCCGGATGCGTCGGCGTGGCGTGGCCAAGCGCGGCGCCGAAGGCCTCGTAGGCTGCGGCTCCACGCAGGGCGAAGATCACGTGCTCGATGCCCGGGGAGCGGTCCAGCTCGTCGCGCACCGTCTCGACCGTGATGCGCGCCGCATCCTCGAGGGGGAAGCCGCCGACCCCCGTGCCAAGCGCCGGAAAGGCGATGCTCGTGGCGCCGATCTCGCGCGCCCGGGCCAGGGCGCTGCGCACGGCCGCCGCGATGACCGGTCCGCTCGTCCGGCGGTCACGGTCGAGCGACACGGCGTGGATGACCGTCCGGGCAGCCAGCGAACCGCCGGTGGTCACGATCGATTCACCCAGCGGGACCGGCGCCTGGCGGACCGCGGCGAACTCGATAGCGTCACCGCCGGCACGCTTGATCGCGCCGCCGACCCCGGTCGACATCCACAGCGACAGGTTCGCCGGGTTGACGATGGCGTCGACCTCGAGATCGCAGATATCACCGTTCCAGAGCTCGATCCGTGCCACTCCTACCCTCTCCAGCCGGTGAGCGTCCGCAGGCCGACCGTCGCGGCTGCGGCATGGTACACCCGGGGCAGACGCGCAGCCATCTGGGTGACCACCGCCCAGCTGTTCGTGGTGCGCGTCCGCGCCAGGTCCTGGGCCGTGATCCGGTCATCGCCCTCGGCGCCGAGCAGGACGAATTCGTCGGCCGGGCCGACTGGCCCGAGTCGGGCTTCGATCGAGCCGCCGCCCGAGACCGTCACGCGGGGGACGACGGCCCCGCGTCCGAGGGCGGATCCGCCGGCGAGCCGGTCCGCTCGCGGATGCCGAAGCCGAGTCGCTTCGCGCTCGAGCGACGCTCCGCGATGGTGGCCAACCGACGGCGGGCGATGGCCAATGCATCGGGCAGGTCGGAGGCGAGCAGGCCGGCATCGCCGAACCGCTCGCGGACGGCCTCGCCGGCGGCACCGTGGAGGTACACCCCGAGCCGGGCGGCCGCGTATGGGTCGAGGCCCTGGGCCAGCAACGCCCCGATCGTCCCGGACAGGACGTCGCCGGTCCCGCCACTGGCCAGGGCCGGGTTCTCGAACGGCGCGACGCTCACCTCGCCGCCCGGAGCGGCGACGACCGTGCGCGCGCCCTTCAGCACGACCACCTGGTCCCACGCTGCAGCCGCGTCCCGCGTGGCGGCCACGCGGGCATCGTCGTCGTCGGCCAGGTCGCCGTCGACCACCGGGTCGCGACCGCTGCCGGCGCGCAGCCGAGCGAACTCCCCGGCGTGGGGGGTCAGCACCGCTGGCCGGTGGTCGCCCTCCCACCAGCCGTCCATCGTCGCCAGCGAACGGAGCGCCTCCGCGTCGAGGACGAGCGGTTCGCGTTCGTCGCCAGGCCCAAGGAGGAGCTGTCGGACGAGCTCGGCCGTCGCCAGACCGGGCCGCAGGCCGGGCCCGACGACGAGGGCGTCGTGCTCGTGATCGAGGATGCGCGCCAGCGCGGGCTCCGGATCGAGCTCCTCGACGTCGTCCTCGGGCAGGGCCATGGTCGTCGCCTCGACGACCTTGGCCGCGAACAGCGGCTGCAGCGACTCGGGGATGGCCAGTGTCACGAGCCCGACCCCGGCACGGCCCGCCGCGCGGCAGGCGAGCAGGGCGGCACCGGCATAGTCGAGCGATCCGGCGATGACGAGCAGCTTGCCGAACGATCCCTTGTGGCCGCGCTGGGGCCGTGCCGGCAACAGCCCGGCGGCCGTCTCGTCATCGAGCCGTATCGCGCCCGCCGGCCACGGCCGCTCGTCGGGGCCGCCGCTGCGGATCGGCCGGTCCGCTTCGGCGCGCCGCCCGAACCCGACCGGACGTCGATCAGCCATCGCCGCGCTCCGCGCTACCGGATGCGTCGGCCGCGAGCAGTGCGGCCCCGTCGGGCTCGGCCTGGGCGCGCAGACGCTCGATGCGCGCGAGGATGCGTCGCTCCCGGTCGTCGAGCCGATCCTCGATGTCGGGCGGGAAGAGGTATCGCCCGCCCGCGGCCCGGATGCCGAAGGCGATCGCGACCGCGTAGTCCGATTCGTGGGAGATCGACAGCGCGATGCGGCCCATCCCGAGTTGCTCGGCGCGCGCCGCGGCGCGGCCGTGAAGCCGGACGGCGGGCTGGCCGGTCGGCAGTCGCTCGACCTCGATGTCCTGCCAGCCGATGCCCCGCACGCCCAACCCGAGCACCTTGGAGACGGCCTCCTTGGCCGCCCATCGTCCGGCCATCGTCTCGGCGCGGCCGCGGACGTAGCGCCGCTCGGCTGGAGTGAGCACCCGGCGGGTGAACCGCTCACCGAAGCGGTCGAGCGAGCGTCCGATGCGATCGACCTTGATGATGTCGATGCCGAGCTCCGTCGTGCCGGCGGGCACGACGCCCGGTGGCAGGGCCGCGTCGGTCGGGTCGACCCCGGCGGCCATCGCGTTACTCGACCGTGACCGACTTGGCCAGGTTGCGCGGCTGGTCGACGTCCGTACCGCGGGCGATGGCGACGTGGTAGGCGAACAGCTGCAACGGGATGATGGCCAGCACCGGGCTCAACGCCTCGTGCGTATCGGGCACCCAGCAGACGTCGTCCGCGAACCGCTCGATCTGCGGGTCGCCCTCGGTGGCGACGGCGATGACCCGTGCGTCGCGGGCCCGTCCTTCCATGACGTTGCTGACGAGCTTGTCGTACACCGACGACCGCGTCGCGACCGCCACCAGCGGGCATTCTGCGTCGAGCAGCGAGATCGGGCCGTGCTTCATCTCGCCCGCGGCGTAGCCCTCGGCGTGGACATAGCTGACCTCCTTGAGCTTGAGGGCACCCTCGAGCGCGGTCGGGTAGCTGTACCCGCGTCCGACGTACATGAAGCCGCGCGAGTTGACGTAGCGGCGGGCCAGGTCGGCACTGCCGGCAGCGTTCTCGAGCGCGCGCGCGGCGGCGGCCGGCAGGGCGTGCAGCGCCGCGCCGAGCTCCTGCTCCTGCTCGAGCCCGAGCGTACCGCGGACCTTGGCGATGGCCGCGGCGAGGATGATGAGCGTCGTCACCTGGGTCACGAACGTCTTGCTCGCCGCAACGGCGATCTCCGGGCCCGCCTGCAGGAACAGGACCCGATCCGCCTCCCGGGTGATCGCGCTGCCGACGGTGTTGGTGACCGCGATGACCGGTGCGCCCCGCTCGCGCGCGAGGCGGGTCGGTGCGATGGTGTCGGCTGTCTCGCCCGACTGGGTGACGGCGATGACCAGCGTCCGGCCGTCGATCGGCGGCGGGTTGTAGCGGAACTCGGAGCCGACCGTCGCGCGGGCCGGGATGCCGATCCAGTCCTGGATGGCGGCCGCCCCGACGAGCGCGGCGTAGTAGGCGGTGCCGCAGGCGATGAGCTCGACGCGGTCGACCGCGGCGATGGTCTCGCCGAATCCCTCGAGCTCCTCGAGCCAGATGTGGTCCTCGCGGGTGACCCGTCCGGTGATGGCCTGGCGCAGCGAATCGGGCTGCTCGTGGATCTCCTTGAGCATGAAGTGCTCGTAGCCGCCCTTCTCGGCGGCCTCGGTCGTCCAGTCGATGGTCGTCACCGGCCGCGTCCGTGCGACGCCGTCGACGCCGCTGATCGTCACGCCGCTCGGGTGCAGGTCGGCGACGTCGCCTTCCTCGAGGAAGATGACCTGGTCGGTGTGGGCGAGGATCGCCGCGACATCGCTGGCGAGGAAGGTCTCGCCGGCGGCGACGCCGACCACCAGGGGCACGTCCTTGCGGGCGCCGACGAGCCGGTCGCCCTCGCCCCGGTGCATCACCGCGATCGCGTACGCCCCTTCGACCCGGCGCAAGGCCGCCCGCACGGCGTCGGCCAGATCACCCGCATAGGCCTCCTCGATGAGGTGGGCGAGCGCTTCGGTATCGGTCTCCGATGTCAACCGATGGCCCCGCGCCTCGAGCCCGTCGCGCAACTCGCGGAAGTTCTCGATGATGCCGTTGTGGATGACCGTGATGTCACCCGTGCAGTCCTGGTGGGGGTGGGCGTTCAGGTCGTTCGGTCGCCCGTGCGTCGCCCAGCGGGTGTGCGCCAGGCCGATCGCGGCGTGGGGGGTCCGGTCGGCGATGGCGGCCCGCAGGTTGGCGAGCTTGCCGGCCTTCTTCTCCACGAACAGGCTGCCGCCATCGTCGACGAGGGCGATGCCCGCCGAGTCGTAGCCGCGGTACTCGAGCCGGCCCAATCCTTCGATGAGGATGGGGCCGGCCTCCCGGGGTCCCGTATATCCGACGATGCCGCACATCCCGTCTGGTCCTCCGTTCGTGCCCGCCGACGGTGGCCGGCGGGTCGTGGTGACTCCTGGGGTCGGGCACCGGCGCTAGTTTAGACGCTCCCCCGCGAGCGTCGCGAGCGTGTCGGCCAGCTCCGCCACGAGCTCCTCGTCAGGTCCCTCGACCATCACCCGCAGGGCGGGCTCCGTGCCGGACGGCCGGACGAGGACGCGTCCCGTGCCGGCCAGGCGGGCGGTCGCCGCGGCGATCGCGCGCCCGAGCTCGGGGTCGCCCTCCCACTGGTCCTTGTGACGGGCACGCACCGCGCGCTGTTGCTGTGGCAGCAACGGGATGGTGGCGGCCAGGTCGGCCAGCGCCGCGCGGCGCCGGGTCATGACCCGCAGGACCTCGAGCGCAGTGACGATCCCGTCGCCCGAGGTCGTGTGCTCGCGGACGATGACGTGGCCGGACTTCTCGCCGCCGAGGGTGGCACCGGTGACCTGCATCCCCTCGAGGATGTACTTGTCACCGACCGGCGTGCGGACGACCTCGCCGCCGGCCGACTCGACGGCCTGCTGCAGGCCGCCGTTGGACAGGATCGACACCACCAGGCCGCCCGGCAGGCGGCCGTGGGCCAGCCGCTCCAGGGCGAGGATGCCCAGCACCTGGTCGCCGTCCACCACCCGACCGGCACCGTCGACGGCGATCAGCCGGTCGGCATCCCCATCGAGCGCGAAGCCGACGTCGGCGCCCCGCTCGGCGACGGCTCGAGCGAGCGAACCCGGCGAGGTGGCGCCACAGTCGACGTTGATGTTGATCCCGTCCGGGTCGATATGGATCGCCTCCACGCGCGCGCCGGTCGCCGCCAGGATCTCCAGACCCAGCGCGCCGCCCGAGCCGTTGGCGCCATCGAGCACGACCGACAGTCCGCCCGCATCGATCGTCCTGGCCAGCCCGAACCGGTGCTCGCGATAGCCCTCGACCGCCGCCGCCGCGTCGATGCGCCGACCAAGCCGCGCGTTGCCCTCGCCGCCAAGCTCGCCCTCGCGCCAGATGAGCGCCTCGAGCTCGTCCTCGATGCTGTCATCGAGCTTGAGCCCGTCGCTGTCGAGCACCTTGAGGCCGTTGTCGTCGGCCGGATTGTGGGATGCCGAGACCATGATCCCGGCGCGGTACGGCCCGGTCCGGGCGAGATGGGCGAGGGCCGGCGTGGGCACGACGCCCACCACGTGGACGTCGACGCCGAGGCTGGTGGCGCCGGCCACGAGGGCCGCCACGAACATGTCGCCCGATCGACGCGTGTCCTGGCCGACGACGATCGCGTCGCCCGGGTCGGCTAACCGCTTGGCGGTCGCCCGACCGAGGGCCAGGGCGAGGCTCGGCTTGAGATCAACGTTGGCCACGCCGCGGATACCATCCGTCCCGAACAGGCGACTCATCCCGGTCAGCCTCCCGCGCTCGGGGCGGCGCTCGGCACGGGACTCGGCGGGGTGGCACTGACCGCCGGCGACAGCGCGACGGTCACGTCGATCTGCGGTGGATTGGCCACGGCCAGCGTCAGGCCGGGCGGCAACTCGACCGTCACCGGGACGGCTGCCGTGCCCGGCACGAGCCCACCGACCTGCAGGTCCGCGAGCAGGTCCTCCCCGGACAGGCGGTCGAGATCGGCGAGGCCGCCGCCGACGGTGATCAGGATCCGATCCGTCGACGTCGCGTAGGTCCGGTCCGCCCGCGCGCCAACGAGCCGGAGGCCGACCGTGAAGGTCCGCGTCGCGGTGACCGACCGGACGGTGATCGATACCTGGACGGTCTGGGCATCGAGCGCGACGAGTCCGGTGGGCACGGCAAGCGTCGCCTCCACGGTCTGGGACGACGAGAAGCCGGCGACCGAGATCGGTGCCGTATCGATGCTGGTCAGCGGGTCGAGCTGGTCGATGTCGCCCTCGACGGTGACGATGCTGGGCACGACCGTCGCCGACGAGATCTCGAAGCCGGCCGCCGGCGTCCCGCTGATGAGCGGCGTGATCGGCAGGGACTTGGACTGCCGGTTGGAGAAGACCGGGATGGTGATGCGTGCCGTCGCAGGTTCAAGCTGCACCTGGGGAACCTGATCCCCGACCGCATCGACCGGGACCAGATCGACATCCTGATCGACGTCGATACCCGACGGCTGGATGACCACGTTGGCCCGGGCGGCGACGACGCGGGTGATGACCGTGGCGGGGCCGCGCACGTCGACGACCTGCGGCTGGATCGTGACCGAGCCCAACTCCAGGCCCTCGGGCGTGCTGCCGCGAACGACCTCGACCGGCACCGACCGGTGGCCGAGCCGATCGAGGTCGATGGTGACCGCCTGCGGATCGAAGCCCACGACGGTGACCCGTGGGTCGATCGAGCGGAGCTGGACCGGCACGCTCTGGGGCCCGATGCCCGGCGTGACATCGCTCAGGTCGACCCACGCCTCGAAGTCGCTGGTGATCGGCTTGACGCCGGACGGGGAGAAGTATCGGACCTCGGTGACCGGCCGGATGGTCGTCAGGTTGACGATGTCGTTCGGCTGATCGCGGACCGCGACCGGCACCACACCGGTGAGGGTGGCGGTGCTCTGCGACAGCACGAGGCCGCCGTACAGCAACGTGGCGAGGCCGATGGCGGCGAGCTTGAGGGGCCAGTTGTGGACGATGACCCGGAGGACTCGGGTCACCGCGGCGCCCGTGCGGCCGAGGTCGTCCCGGATTCCCGGGCCGAGCCCAAGCGAAGTGACCGGCGACGGCGTCCACGGGTCGGATCGAGGAGGGTCCGGATCGTTCGCGCCAGTTGCGCTTCGTTGAGGTTGCGCACGATCCGGGATCGCTCCACCAGGCTGATCTGGCCGTTTTCCTCGGACACCACCACGACGACCGCGTCGGTCTGCTCGGCGATGCCGAGCGCCGCCCGATGGCGGGTCCCGAACCGTTCGGCCTGGACGGTGGTCTCGGCCAGCGGCAGGAGTGCGCCCGCCGCCAGCACCGTCTCGCCGCGGATGATGACCGCGCCGTCGTGCAGTGCGGTCCGCGGCGCGAAGATGGTCCGGATCAGGTCGGACGACACATCGCCGTGGATCATGACCCCGGTCTCCGCGGCGTCCTCGAGGCCGGTCTCCCGCTCGAGCACGATGAGCGCGCCATGACCCTCGGCCGACAGATCCGCGGCGGCGCGCGCGACCTCGTCGGCGACCCGGTCGACGACGCGCGAGTCGGCCGGAGACAGCATCCAGCCGACCGAGCCGACCCGGCCGATGCGCTCGAGCCCGCGCCGGATCTCCGGCTGGAAGATGACGACCAGCGCGAACAGGCCGACCACGGCCCCGCCCTGCAGGATCCGGGTGAGCAACTCCAGCCCGAACGCGACCGCCAGCACGTACACCACGAACAGCACGCTGACGCCGATGACCAGGCGCACCGCGCGGGTCCCGCGTATGAGGCTGAACAGCCAGTAGATCAGGAGGGCGGTGATCCCGATGTCGACCAGCGTGGTCAGGCGGACCTGGCCGAGGATCGATCCGAGGAGCTCCGACATCGTCGGGCGAGTGTACATCGCGCCCGGTCGGGACCGGTGACCGGACGCGCCGGACACCGAGCCCGGAGCGGTCAGGCGCAGAGGGCGGTCAGCTGCGGTTCGTCGGGCAATCGCTCGGTCACGACGGCGCACAGCCGCGCGCGGCTGGCCTCGTCCCCGGTCAGGGCGACGAGCCGGCCGAGCAGCAGCAGCTTGTCGGTCGCCGCCCCGCGCCAGCCACGGTCCAGGTAGAGCTCAGCCAGCATGAGGTGCAGGTCGGGCTCGGCCGGATTGCTCGCGAGGCCCAGATAACAGGCGTCCATCGCCGCGTTGAGGCGCCCGGCGGCTCGATGCCCCCGGGCCGCAGCGAGGGCCAGCACGCGGGTCGCAGCGGCGTCACCAGCGGTTGCGGCGTCATCCACGGCGGCGGTCGCCGCGGCGGGGTCGAAGGCGGGTTCCACGGGCGCGGCCGGTGGCGGCGCGGCATCGAGCGCACCGGCCACGAGTCCGTCAAGCAGCCCACGCGCCTGCTCCAGCACGGTGGCCATCGCCGGGTCATCGGAGGCCTCGGCAGCGGCCCGTTCAATGAGAGCCGCGAGACCCGTTCGACGGGCCCGCGATTCCGCATGCCCGAGCGCCCGGGTCGCCTGGGCGACGGCGTCGGCCCGCCGGCCGGCGGCGTCGAGGACGAGGGCCAGTCGATCGAGCGTGTCTGCCGCCTCGACGCGATCGCCGGCCGTTTCGAGCAGCTCGATCCTCGCGCGCAGCGCCGCCTCGTCAGATGGCGCTCGCTCGAGCGCGGCGTCGTACGCCGCCAGCGCCTCGTCGGTCCGCCCGAGGCGCACCAGGACCGAACCGATGCTGACCAGCGGCAGCGCCCGATCGGGGGCGAGTCGGGCAGCCTCGCTGTAGGCGTCGAGGGCCAGGTCGTGGCGCGACCGGCTGGCGGCCACATGCCCGCGACGCAGGGCGTCCTTGTATCGCTCGTAGAGGGCCTCCGTCACGGTGCGCCACCGATCAGGTTGACGAGCAGGGCCTTCTGGACGTGCAACCGGTTCTCCGACTGGTCGAAGATCCGACTCTGGGACCCGTCCATCACCGACGAGGCGATCTCCTCGCCGCGGTGAGCGGGCAGACAATGCATGACGATGGCGTCCGGACCAGCCGCCGCCAGCAAAGGGTCGTCGACCCGGTAGCCCGCGAACGCGTCGCGCCGGGCCTCGGCCTCGACCTCCTGCCCCATCGAGGTCCACGCGTCGGTGTACACGACCGCCGCGCCCCGGACCAGTTCGAGCGGGTCGTGACCGAAGACCAGCCGCCCACCGGCGGCGTCGGCCAGGGCCCGCGCCCGCGCCACGATCGTCTCGTTCGGGGCGTACCCCGGCGGGTGGGCCAGCCGGATCTCCATCCCGAACGCGGCGCCGAGCAGCGCGAGCGAGTGATAGACGTTATTGCCGTCGCCGACGAACGTGACCACGGCGCCGCGCAGGTCGCCCAACGCCTCACGGATGGTGAACACGTCGGCCAGCGCCTGGCAGGGGTGCTCGCGCAAGGTCAGACCGTTGACGACGGGGATCGCCGCCTGGGCCGCCAGTTCGAGGACGACCTCGTGCGGCCCGGTCCGGGCCACGATCGCGTCGACGAACCGCTCGAGGTTGCGCGCGACGTCGCGCACGGCCTCCCGTGCGCCCATGACCGCATCCTCGGGCAGGTAGATGGCCGCCCCGCCCAGCTGGGCCATGCCAGCCTCGAAGGTCACGCGCGTTCGCAACGACGGCTTCTGGAACAGCATCGCCAGCGTCCGCCCGTCGAGCGGCCGATCGGCGTGCCGCCGTGTCGCCCGAAACTCGCCCTTCAGCCGCTCGGCCGTCGCAAAGACACGCTCGACCTCGGCGGCCGAGAAGTCGGCCACGCTCAGGAGATCCCGTCCGACCAACGACCCCTCGGCAGCGGTCATGGGCAGGAGCATGGGATCGTTGGGAACGATGGGCAGATCGTCAGCGCGCCTGATCCGACGGTCGAGGCCGAGGCGGAGGCGAGCACCGGAGCGAGCGCACGCGAACGTGCGTGAGCGAGGAGCGGACCCGACAACGACGGCATCGGGTGTCGGGCAGGTGCGCGTCTAGCGCTTGGTGTACTGGGGGGCCTTGCGGGCGCGCTTGAGCCCGTACTTCTTGCGTTCCTTCATCCGCGGATCGCGGGTCAGGAGACCGGCCTGGCGGAGCGGCAGGCGGTTGGTGTCGGCGTCGACCTCGAGCAGGGCGCGGGCGATGCCGTGGCGGATCGCACCGGCCTGGCCGGTCACGCCGCCCCCCTCGACCTTGATCATCGCGTTGAACCGGCCCTCGGTCCCGGTGACCCGGAACGGGAGGCGGACATCAGCCTCGTTGACGGCGTTGCCGAAGTGCTCGTCGAGCGAGCGGCCGTTGACCACGATCTCACCCTCGCCCGGCAGCAGCCGGACGCGGGCGATGGCCGTCTTGCGGCGGCCGGTCCCGGAGTAGAAAGCGGGGATGGACATGGTCGAAATGCTCCTCGTCAGGCGAGCGGCTCAGGCTGCTGCGCCTGATGGGGGTGGTCGGTTCCGGCATAGATCTTGAGCTTGCGCAATTGCTGGGCGCCGAGTCGATTGTGCGGCAGCATGCCCTTGACCGCGCGGCGGATGACCTGCTCGGGACGGCGATCGAGCAGTTGGCCGAGGGTCTCTTCCTTGAACCCCCCCGGGTAGCCGCTGTGACGGACGTACACCTTGCTTTCCAGCTTGTTGCTGGTCACGGCGATGCGGCCCGCGTTGAGCACGATCACGTGGTCGCCCGAGTCGAGGCTGGGCTGGTACGTCGGCTTGTGCTTGCCCTCGAGGACGCGCGCGATGCGCGAGGCGAGGCGGCCGAGGGTCTCGTCCGTCGCGTCGACGACGTACCAGCGCCGCTCGATCTCGCTCTCCCGAACCGAATAGGTCTTCGCGTTCATCGTTCCTCGTGTTCTCCGTTCGATTCGCTGCCTGCCCGTCGCCCGATGGCGACGTGCCGGAGGCAGAGGCCCCTGGCCGGGGCCGAGACCCCGCTCCGGGCCGGACCGGGACCGGCGAGTGCCGTCCGGACCGCTTCCTTGTCCACGTTTCCGTGACCGACCTCCAGCAGGAGACCGACCATCCGCCGGACCTGTCCCCGCAGGAACGAGTCGGCCCGGACGTCGATCGTCACGAGCCGGCCCTGTCGCCGGACCCGGACCGCCGTGACGGTCCGGACCGGTGAGCGGTCCGTCGCCCCGAATGCCGAGAAGTCGTGCCGGCCGATGAAGACCGACGCGGCATCCGCCATCGCGGCGCTGTCGAGCGGGACCCGGATCCCGAGCGCGGTACGCTCGCGAAGCGGGCTGCGCGGCCCGTTCCAGACGGTGTAGCGGTACTCCCGGTACCGCGCCGCATAGCGAGGGTTGAACCCGTCGGCTGCCCGACGGAGGTCGCGGATGGCGATGTCGGGCGGCAGGATCGCATCGAGCGCTCGAGCCAGTCCCGGTACCGTGAGGCGTCCGCCATACGAGAAGGCGATGACCTGTCCCGTGGCATGCACCCCGGCATCCGTTCGACCGGCCCCGTCGACCCGCCGGACCACCCCATCATCGAGGCGCGCCAGCGCGGTCTCCAGGACCCCCTGGACCGTCCTCCGACCGGGATTCACCTGGAACCCCGCGAAGTCCGTCCCGTCGTATTCGACCCGTGCGCGATACCGCACGAGGGCGTGCTCTCGCACGCTCATCAGCTGCTCAGACGAGCTCGATCTGGACGATCTCGGCCGCGTCGCCGCGGCGCTGCCCGATGCGAACGATGCGGGTGAACCCGGACGTCCGATCGGCGTACTTGGGCCCGATCTCGTCGAACAGCTTGTTGACGACGAGCGGCTCGTTGGGAAACTGGGCCACGACCGCACGACGCGCGGCGAGGTCGCCACGCTTCGCGAGGGTGATCATCTTCTCGACGCGACCGCTGATCTCCTTGGCCTTCGCCTCGGTCGTCTTGACCCGCTCGTAGCGGATGACCGACACGGTCAGGTTCTTGAACAGGCTCATCCGCGGTCCCTGCTTGCGGCTGAGCTTTCGCCCGCCGATGCGATGGGCCATCGGTCAGTCCTCGGTCTCGTCGGCGAACGGCTCGTCGTCGAGCTCGTCGACCCCGTCCGACTCGGTCTCGGGCACGATGAACCCGCGCATGCGCAGTCGCTCCTTCATCTCGTCGAGCGACTTCTTGCCGAAATTACGCATGCGCAGCAGGTCGTCGTCCTTGAGCTGAAGCAGCTGGCCGACCTTGACGATGTTGTTGCGCTTGAGCGAGTTGTAGGCACGCATCGGGAGGTCGAGCTCCTCGATGGGCATGTCGAGCATGTTCGGCGGCAGCGCCGCCACCCCGCTGACCGCGGCAGCCGGGACCGCCGCGACCCCGACCGTCACGAACGGGCGGAACTGGTTGACCAGGATCTCGGCGGATCGGCTGAGGGCCTCCTCCGGGCCGATCGTGCCGTCGGTCTCGATCTCGATCGTGAGCTTGTCGAAGTTGGTCATCTGACCGACGCGCATGCTCTCGACCCAGTAGTTGACCTTGCGGACCGGGGTGAAGATCGCGTCGACGGCGATGACCCCGATCGGCAGGGCTTCGGCGCGCTCCGCGCCGAGGTAGCCGACGCCGCGCTCGACGGTCAGATCCATCTCGATGGTCACATCGCCGGTATCGAGCGTCATCAGCACGAGCTCAGGGTTGATGATCTCGACGTCGGCCGACTCGGCGATATCGGCCGCGGTCACTGCGCCGGCACCGCTCTTGATGAGCCGGAGCTGGACCGGGTGCGCGGCGAAGCTCTTGAGTCGCAGCTTCTTGACGTTCAGGACGATCTGGGTGACGTCTTCCTTGACCCCCGGGATCGTCGAGAACTCCTGGTACACGTCGCGGATCTGGATGCTCGTGACGGCGGCGCCTTCGAGCGACGACAGCAGGACGCGCCGCAGCGCGTTGCCGAGGGTCACGCCGTAGCCGGCCTGCAACGGACCGGCCTCGTACTTGGCGTACGTGCCGGCTTCCTCGACAGGCTCGATCTGCGGGTTCTCGAGTTGTTCGATCATGTGGAACCAGTTACCTCGAGTAGTACTCGACCACGAGCTGCTCGTTGAGATCGAGCGGCATCTGGTCGCGGCTGGGCGGCGTGGAGATGGTCGCGGCCAGGGAACCCGCATCCAGCGACAGCCACTCGGGCGCCTGGTGATTGCGGAGGGTCTCCTTGGCGACCTTGAACGGCTCGCGGTCACGACGGCTCTCGCGAACCTCGACCTTGTCGCCCGGCTTGAGCTGGTACGACGCGATGTCGGTCGGGACGCCGTTCACGGCGAAGTGGCCGTGCCCGACGAGCTGGCGGGCCGCGGGACGGGACGGGGCGAACCCGGCCCGGTAGACGACGTTGTCGAGGCGCGTCTCGAGCGAGCGCAGGAGGTTCTCGCCGGTCACGCCGGGCCGGTTCTCGGCCAACGTGAAGTAGTTGCGGAACTGGCGCTCGAGGACCCCATAGGTCTTGCGGACCTTCTGCTTCTCGCGCAGCTGCAGTCCGTACTCACCGACCTTGCGACGGCGGACACCGTGCTGGCCGGGCGGCGACGGACGCCGCTCGAAGGCGCACTTCTTGGTGTAGCAGCGCGATCCCTTCAGGAAGAGCTTAGCGCCTTCCCGACGGCAGATGCGACAGACGGATGCGGTGTAGCGGGCCATGTGTCTCCGGAACCTAGACGCGGCGCCGCTTGGGCGGGCGGCAGCCGTTGTGCGGGATGGGCGTGACATCGGTGATGGCGCTGACTTCGAGACCGGCGGCCTGCAGCGAGCGGATGGCCTGCTCGCGGCCCGCGCCCGGACCCTTCACGTAGACCTCGACCTGGCGCATGCCGTGCTCCATCGCCCGCTTGGCCGCGCCATCGGCGGACAGGGCGGCAGCGTACGGCGTGCTCTTGCGCGAGCCCTTGAAGCCGGCCACCCCGGCCGACCCCCAGCTGATGACCGCGCCGTTGAGGTCGGTGATCGTGATGATCGTGTTGTTGAACGTGGCCTGGATGTGGACGTGCCCCTGGGGGACGTTCTTCCGCTCCCGACGACGCTGCTTGACCGCTTTCTTGCGCTCCGCCATGCCTGGTCAGTCCCTCGTCACTTCTTGCGCCGGATGCCGACCGTCTTCTTCGGTCCGCGTCGCTGGCGAGCGTTGGTCTTGGTGCGCTGACCACGCACCGGCAGGTTGCGCCGATGGCGGAGACCGCGATACGAGCCGATCTCGATGAGCCGCTTGATGTTGAGCGCCGTCTCTCGACGCAGATCGCCCTCGACCTTGTAGCGACGATCGATGAGCTCGCGCAGGCGGTTGACCTGCTCCTCGGTCAGGTCACGGACACGGGTGTCCGGATTGACGTTGGTCTGGGCGAGGATCTTCTGGCTGGTCGGCAGACCGATCCCGAAGACGTAGGTGAGGGCGACCTCGACGCGCTTCTCGCGCGGGATGTCGACGCCGGCGATACGGGCCATCGCTTACCCCTGCCGCTGCTTGTGCTTCGGATTGGCCGTGCAGATGACCATGACGGTGCCGTGTCGACGGATCACCTTGCAGTGGTCGCAGCGCGTCTTGACGGAAGCTCGGACTTTCAACGGATCCTCGGTCGTGTCGGTGTCGTGTGTGGTGGGGTCACTTGAGTCGATAGGTGATGCGGCCGCGCGTGAGGTCGTACGGCGACAACTCGACGCGCACCCGGTCACCGGGCAGGATGCGGATGAAGTTCATCCGAAGCTTGCCGCTGATATGGGCGAGCACCCGGTGGCCGTTCTCAAGCTCCACGGCGAACATCGTGTTGGGGAGGGGTTCGATGACCGTCCCTTCCACTTCGATCGCGTCCTTCTTGGCCACTGGTGGTCGTGCTTCCCTTTCTCACGCGGAGTGCCGGCCCGGACGGACCGACACACGAACGCGTAGCGTATCAAATGACCGTGATTCCGGCAACCATCGGCATCGGGCGGCGGTCACAGGGCAGTCAGGACCTCCGGGCCCTCGTCGGTGATGGCGATGGTGTCCTCGAAATGGGCGGCCAGGGAGCCGTCGACGGTGGCGACGGTCCAGTCGTCGTCGAGGACATGGGCGCGGTAGTCGCCGAGGGTGAACATCGGCTCGATGGCGAGGCACAGGCCGGGCTCCAGCTTGCGGCCGCGGCGACCGGTGCGGTAGTTCGGGACCTGCGGCTCCTCGTGCATCTCGGTGCCGATGCCGTGGCCGACGAACTGCCGGACGATGCCGAATCCCAGCGGCGTCGCGACATCCTCGACGGCGCCCGAGATGTCGTCGATGTGATGCCCGGGGACGGCCGCGGCGATGCCCGCGCGCATCGCCTCGCGGGTCGCATCGATCAGTCGACGCACGGGTTCGGGCGGGACGCCGACGTAGAACGAGCGGGCCGCGTCACCGTGCCAGCCGTCGACGATGGCGCCGGCATCGACGGACACGAGCTGGCCGTCACGGATGATGCGCTCGCCGGGGATGCCGTGGACGATCTCGTCGTCGAGCGAGATGCACAAGCTGGCCGGGAACGGTCGACGCGGGTTGATCCCCGGGTAGCCCTTGAACGAGGGGGTCGCCCCGGCGGCGAGGATGTGTCGCTCGGCCAACCGATCGAGCTCGGCGGTGCTGACACCCGCCTTGAGCTCGCCTTCGACGAGCGCGAGCACTTCGGCCACGACCCGCCCGGCCCGTCGCATCCGGGCCACCTCGGCGCGCGACTTGCGCGTCACCATCCGGGATCGGCCGCTTCGTCCCCGGGCGCGACGGCCTCGCCCGCGATCGCGCGCAGGAGGTCGTCGGTCACGGCCGAGATCGGGCGCACGCCGTCGACCCGGCGGAGGATCCCGGCGTCGGCGTAGAAATCGATGACGTCGCGCAGGCTGGCAAGCTGCAGGTCGAGGCGGGCGCGGATGGTGTCGGCCTGGTCGTCGGCGCGCTGGATCAGCGGCGAACCGTCGAGGTCGCAGCGACCGGACACCTGCGGCGGGTTGGTCGTCTCGTTGTAGACGTGCCCGGACGCCTGGCAGACCCAGCGGCCCGACAAACGGCGAACCAGCTCGCCCAGCGGCACCTCGATGCTGAGCGCCCGATCGACGGCGCCGTCGCGCTCGGCGAGGGCACTGTCGAGGGCATCAGCCTGGGCGCGATTGCGCGGGAACCCGTCGAGGATGACGCCATGCTCGGCATCGGGCCGAGCCAGCCGATCGAGCAGCATCCGGATGGTGATGTCGTCGGGCACGAGCTGGCCGCGCTCCATGAACCGGCGCGCTTCGAGCCCGATCGGCGACCCGTCTCGCACCGCCGCGCGGAAGAGGTCGCCGGTCGCCACGTGCGGGATGGCGAGGCGCTCCGCGAGGATGCCGGCTTGCGTGCCCTTGCCCGCCCCGGGCGCCCCGAGCAGGACCACGACGGTCATGCGTCGGCCCTGGCGACCTCGCCGTCGAGCGAGCAGCGCAGGACCCCTCCGGGTGATGGCGCGCGCGGCGGGCGGGCGGACCTCATCGGATGAAACCCTCGTAGTTGCGCATCATCAGCTGCGCCTCGATCTGCTTCATCGTCTCGACCACCACCGACACGACGATCAGCAGGCTCGTCCCGCCGAGACCGATCGCCCCGAGGTCCGGGAACGCGAGCCCCACCACCGTCGGCGCCACGGCGACGATGGCCAGGAACAGCGCGCCGGCGAAGGTGATCCGCGACACGACACGAGCGAGGTAGTCCTGGGTCGGCCGCCCGGGCCGGATCCCGGGGATGAAGCCGCCGTTCTTGCGCAGCTGCTCGGCGGTCTCGTCCGGCTTGAAGGTGAACGCCGTGTAGAAGTACGTGAACCCGATGGTCAACAGGAAGTACAGGACCACGTACAGGGGTGATGACGGGCTGAACAGGGTGACGATGCCCGTGGCGATGCTCTTGACGATGTCGATCGTCGAGGCCGTGAAATACGACGCCAGCTGGACCGGGAAGATCAGGATGCTGACCGCGAAGATGATCGGGATGACGCCGGCCTGGTTCACGCGCAGCGGCAGGAAGGTCTGACCACCCTGGTACATCCGCCGGCCACGGACGCGGCTGGCGTACTGGATCGGGATGCGCCGCTGGCCTTCCTGGATGTAGATGATGACCGCGACCGCGGCGATGGCGACGATGCCGAAGGCGACCAGCGCGGAGATGTTCGGGTTGACCGCGAATGCGCCGAGGGCGGACGGGGCCTGGCTGACGATGCCGGCAAAGATGATGAAGCTGATGCCGTTGCCGATGCCCCGCTCGGTGATGAGCTCACCGATCCACGTCAGCGCGACGGACCCGGCGGTCAGGGTGACGATCTGGGTCAGCGTGTCGAAGCTGCCGAGATCGAACCGACCGGTCAGCACGTTGCTGTTGTTGAGCAAGGCGAGGAAGCCGTACGACTGGAGCAGGGCCATCGGCACGGCCAGGTAGCGGGTGTACTGGGTGATCTTGTTGCGGCCGTACTCGCCTTCGCGGCTGAGGGCCTGCAGGCTGGGCACCACGCCCTGCATCAGCTGCATGATGATCGACGCGTTGATGTAGGGGTTGAGGCCCAGCGCCACGACCGAGAAGTTGGACAGGCCGCCGCCGGAGAACAGGTTGAGCAGGCCGAACAGCGGATTGCCCGCCAGGAAGTTGGCGAGCTGACCGCGATCGATGCCCGGCACCGGCACGGCGGCCAGGAACCGGAACACGATGAGCAGGCCCAGGACCACCAGGATCCGGCGTCGGATGTCCGGCGCGCGGAAGGCGTTCAGCAGCGATTCGAACACGGGCTAGGCGTCGTCGCCGGACGGGGTCGCGCCCTCGTCGTCGGCCGCCGGGTGATCCTCGGGCGTCGCCTGGGCTGCGCCTGCGGGCGTCTCGTCCGTGCGCCCGACAGCGTCCGCTGTCACGTCGTCGGTCGCCGCCGATCCGGTCGCCGGCGTGACGCCGATCGCCTTGAGCGGGGCGCTCGGGACCTCGAGCACGTTGACCGTGCCGCCGGCGGCCTCGATCTTGGCGCGGGCGGACGCGGTGAACGCATCGGCCACCACGAAGAGGGCCGTGCCGAGCTCGCCGTTGCCCAGGATCTTCATCGGCTTGTCGAGGCTGCGCACGAGACCGACCGCCCGCAGGATGTCCTGGTTGATCGTGATCTGGGCCGTGGCCTTGGCCTTGCCCTTGGTGGTGGGCGGCGCCTCCGACTCGAACGCACCGCGCTCGGCGGCCGCGGCGATGGCCCCGACGTTGACGACCTCGTACTCGAGCTTGAAGCGGTTCTTGAAGCCGCGCAGCTTGGGGATCCGGACGTGCAGCGGGGTCTGGCCACCCTCGAACCAGGGCGGGATCGAACCGCCGGCGCGCGCCTTCTGCCCCTTCGTGCCGCGCCCCGCGGTCTTGCCCTTGCCGGCGGCGATGCCGCGGCCGACACGGGTGCGTTCCTTGCGCGACCCCTCGGCGGGACGCAGGTCGTGCAGCTTCATGGTTTCTCCTCGCCGTCGCCGGACGGGCCGCCCGCGGGCGCGTCGCCACCATCCGTGGAGCGGCCCGCGGTGGGCTTCCCGGACCGGCGACCCGTGTTGTCACTGATCTCCTCGACGCTGACCAGGAAGCGGACCTGGCGGACCATGCCGCGCGTCGCGTCGTTGTCGGGCACGATGCTGGTGCTGCCGATCCCGTGCAGGCCGAGCGCCTTCACCGTTGCGCGGTTGCGCGCGATGTGGCTGATCGTGCTGCGGGTCTGGGTCACCTTCAGGCTAGCGGCCATCGACGGCCTCCAGCGACGGTGCCGGCTGACCCGGGATGCGGCTCACCAGCTTCACCCCACGCCGGGCGCTGAGCTCCTCGGCCGAATGCAGGCCGCGCAGCGCCTCGATCGTCGCGCGCGTCACGTTGACCGCGTTCGTCGAGCCGTAGATCTTCGACAGGATGTCCCGGACGCCGGCCGCCTCGAGCACGGCTCGCACGGAACCGCCGGCGATCACGCCGGTGCCCTGCGAGGCTGGCTTGAGCATGACCTTGCTGGCCGAGAACTGGACGTTCACCTCATGCGGGATCGTCGTGCCGACCATCGGGATCTTGATCAGGTTCTTCTTGGCGTCCTCGACGCCCTTGCGGATCGCTTCCGGCACTTCGCCGGCCTTGCCCAGGCCCGCTCCGACGTGACCGGCGCCATCGCCGACGACGACGACCGCGCTGAAGCTGAACCGCCGGCCGCCCTTGACGACCTTGGCGACCCGGTTGATCTGGACGACGCGCTCCTCGAGCGCGAGCTTACTGGGGTCGATGCGTGCCACGGGGGCTCCTTCCGATCAGAAGTCGAGGCCGGCTTCGCGGGCGGCATCGGCGAGCGACTTGATCCGCCCGTGGTACCGGAACCCGGCTCGATCGAACACGACGCGCTCGATACCGGCTGCCTTCGCCCGCTGGGCGATGAGCCGACCGACCTTGGCCGCCTCCTCCGACTTGGTGGCGGTGGAGCCCTTCAGCTCCCCCTCCAGGGTCGAAGCCGACGCAAGCGTCGTGCCGGCCGAGTCGTCGATGATCTGCGCGTAGATGTGGTTGAGGCTGCGGAACACGGCCAGACGCGGTCGCCCGACCGTGCCCGCCATGGTGAGGCGGATCCGGTCGTGGCGCTTGCGTCGGGCGGCGCCTCGGCTGGCGACCTGGGTCATCGTGTCATTCCTTCGTGTCAGCTACTTCTTGGCGCCGATCTTGCCGGCCTTGCCGGCCTTGCGGCGGATCCGCTCACCGGCGTAGCGCACGCCCTTGCCCTTGTAGGGTTCGGGCTTGCGGGTCGATCGCACCTGGGCGGCGATCTGGCCGACGAGCTCCTTGTCGATGCCCACGACCGCAAGACGGGTGGGGTTCTCGACCTCGAACGTGATGCCCTCGGGCGGATCGATCTCGATCGGGTGGCTGTACCCGAGGTTGAGCGTCAACTTCCGGCCGTTGAGCGTGGCCCGGTACCCGACGCCGGTGATCTCGAGACCCTTGCGATAGCCGTCGGTGACACCGACGACCATGTTGTTGACGAGGCTTCGGGTCAGCCCGTGCAGCTGCTTGTGGGCCTTCTGCTCGGTCGGGCGAGCGACGACGATGGTGCCGTCCGCCTGGCTGACCGACATGTCGGGATGCAGGGATCGGCTGAGGGTGCCCTTGGGCCCCGTGACCGTCAACTGCCGGCCGTCGATGGTCACATCGACGGTGCTCGGGATGGGGACGGGGAGTCGTCCGATGCGTGACATGGTCGGCCTACCAGACGTACGCGAGGACTTCGCCGCCCAGCTGCGCCTGACGCGCCTGCTGACCGGTCATGATGCCCTGGCTCGTGCTGACGATGACGATGCCCAGACCGCCGAGCACCCGCGGGATGTCGGTCTTGCGGGCGTACACCCGCAAGCCCGGCTTGCTGATGCGCTTGAGGCCGGACACGACCGGGACCTTGCCGTCGACGTACTTGAGGGTCAGGCGCAGGACCGATGTCGGTCCGTCCTGCTCCTCGGCGACGTCGGCGATGAAGCCTTCGGTCTTGAGGATGCGGGCGATCTCCCGCTTCGTCCGGGACGCGGGCACGACCACTTCGGTGTGGCGCGCGCGCGACGCATTCCGAACGCGCGTGAGCATGTCCGCGATGGGATCGGAGATGTTCATCGGGTTCCTACCAACTGGACTTCGTGACGCCCGGCAGCTCGCCCCGGAGCGCACGCTCCCGGAAGCAGATGCGGCAGAGCGCGAACCGGCGCATGTAGGCGCGCGGACGGCCACACACGAAGCAGCGGTGATAGCCGCTGACCGGGTGCTTGGGGGTCCGTCGCGCCTTGGCGACCATCGACTTCTTGGCCATGATTCTCCCTCCCCGCGCCTACGAGGCGAAGGGCATGCCGAGGAGTTCGAGAAGCTTCTTCGATTCCTCGTCGGTCTTCGCCGTCGTCACGATGCTGATCTCCAGCCCGCGGAGACGGTCCACCTTGTCGTAGTCGATCTCGGGGAACGCAAGCTGCTCGCGCAACCCGAGTGAATAGTTGCCCCGGCCATCGAACGACTTGCCCGGGATCCCCCGGAAGTCGCGGATCCGCGGCAGGGCGAGTGTGGTCAGCCGGTCCAGGAAGTCCCACATCCGCTCACCGCGGAGGGTCACCTTGGCACCGATCGAGTTGCCCGTCCGCAGCCGGAACTGGGCGATCGAGCGCTTCGCCTTGGTGACGATCGGGCGCTGGCCGGTGATGGCGGTCAGGTCGCCGAGGGCGGCATCGAGCGCCTTTGCGTTCGACAGCGCCTCGCCGAGACCGATGTTGACGACGATCTTCGAGACCCGCGGGACCTGGTTGGGGTTGCGATACTCGAATTGCTTCTGGAGCGCGGGCACGACCTCGGCCCCGTAGCGCTCGTGGAGGCGGCTGGTCACGAGCGCACCTCCAGCTGCTCGCCGCAATGGTGGCAGACACGAACGCGACGGCCGTTGTCGAGCGTCGCATGCCCGATCCGGGTCGGCTTGCCACAGTGGCTGCAGACGACCATGACCTTGCCGATCGGCACCGGCTGGGCGACCTCGAGGACGCCACCCGGTTCGACCTTCGGAACGCCGCCGACGCCGGACGTCGAGCCCTGGCGGGCCTTCGTGTGGCGCTTGGCGATGTTGATTCCATCGACCACGACGCTCACGCCACCAGCCGACGAACCGCGCCGGAACATGCTCCGTCCGCCGCGCGGGGCAGGCGCCTTGCGGATGACCCGGTCGACCGTCCCGCGCTTGCCGGCATCCTTGCCGGACAGCACGACGACGGTGTCCCCCTTGCGGATCTCGGGCACCTTGGGCGACTTGGCAACGCTCGTCCGAACGGCCATCACAGCACCTCCGGGGCGAGCGACACGATCTTCATGTAGTTGCGGTCGCGCAGTTCGCGCGCGACCGGACCGAAGATGCGGGTGTCGCGCGGGTTGCCCTGGTTGTTGATCAGCACGGCGGCGTTCTCGTCGAACCGGATGTAGCTCCCGTCGGCGCGGCCGTACTCCTTGTTCGTGCGGACGATGACGGCACGCACGACGTCGCCCTTCTTGACGGCGGCGTTGGGGATCGCCTGCTTGACGCTGGCGACGATCACGTCGCCGACGCCGGCGGTGGTCTTGAGCGAGCGGCCCATCACCCGGATGCACTGGATGCTCCGGGCCCCCGTGTTGTCGGCCACCTTGAGTCGGGTCTGCGGCTGGATCACGAGGCCGCCTCCGGCGCGTCGCCGTCGGCCGTCACGGCCTCGTCAGCATCAGCGGCCCGCGTTCGGCCGGGGTGCGCGGCGGCGTGGATCGCCTCGCTGACGGACTCCTCCTCGGCCACGACCGATTCACCGGGCAGGCCGTGGTCGCCGGCTCGCTGCACGACGTTCACCAGTCGCCAGCGCTTGGTCGCCGACAGCGGGCGCGCCTCCTCGATGAGGACCGTGTCGCCGATGCGGGCGTCGTTGGCCTCGTCGTGCGCCTTGAACTTGGTCGACAAGCGGATCACCCGCTTGTACAGCCGGTGGCGTGCCAGACGCTCGACGGACACGACGATCGTCTTGTCCATCTTGTCGCTGACGACGCGGCCGACCTTCGTCTTCCGCTTTCCCTGCACTTTGGTGGTCGCTCCTGTCATCGCGTGATCTCCCTCATGCCGTCTTGCCGAGCTTGCGCTCGCGCTGGACGGTCAGGATCTTCGCGATCGTTCGCCGCGTCTGCGGGATCGTGCTGTAGTCCTTGAGTTGTCGGGTGGACAGCGCGAAGCGCGCTCCCCAGAGGTCTTGCTTGGCGTCGCGCAGGGCGGTCTCGAGCTCGGCGTCGGACAACGCACGGACCTTGTCGATGTCCATCCCTACGCCTCCTTCGCACCTTCCCGGACGACCACGCGGGTCGCGACGGGAAGCTTGTGGCCGGCCAGGCGCATCGCCTCGACCGCGGCCTCGTGGTCGACACCGGCCATCTCGAACAGGATGCGGCCGGGCTTGACGACGGCGACCCAATGGTCGGGGGCGCCCTTGCCGGAGCCCATCCGGGTCTCGGCCGGCTTCTTGGTGGCCGGCTTGTCGGGGAAGATCCGGATCCAGATCTTGCCGCCGCGCTTGACCGAGCGGGTCATCGCGCGCCGGGCCGCCTCGATCTGGCGGCTGGTGATCCAGGCCGGTTCCTGGGTGGCCAGCCCGTACTCACCGAAGGCGACCGAGTGGCCGCCCTTGGCGATGCCGGACATCCGGCCGCGCATGACCTTGCGATGCTTGACGCGTCGCGGCATCAACATCGGTCAGACCCCCTGTCCGGCGGGCGACTGGGCCCCCGCGAGCTCGGGCCGGCGGATCGGTTCGGGGGCGATGTCGCCCCGATAGATCCAGACCTTGACACCGATGCGGCCGTAGGTGGTGTGGGCGTGGACCTGGCCGTAGCTGATGTCGGCACGCAAGGTGCCGAGCGGGATGCGGCCTTCCTTGTCCCATTCGCGACGGCCCATCTCCGAGCCGCCGAGTCGACCGGCGACGGCGATCTTGACGCCCTTCGCGCCGGCCTTCATCGAGCGCTGGATGGCCTGCTTCATCGCCTTCTTGAAGGCGATCCGGCGGGTCAGCTGCCCGGCGATGTTCATCGCCACGAGATAGGCATCGAGCTCCGGCTGGCGGATCTCCTTGATCTCCAGCTTGACCTTGCGGTTGCTCAGCGCGCCGATCTGCTGGCGCAGGACCTCGACGTTCGCGCCGCCCTTGCCGATGACGATGCCCGGCTTGGCGGTGTGGATGGTCACCGTCACGTGGTTGATGCCACGCTCGATCTCGACCCCGCTGACGCTGGCGTTCGACAGCCGCCGCTCGATGAGCGTGCGGATGGCGATGTCCTCCTTGAGCGAGGCGGTGTATTCCTTGTCCGCATACCACTTCGCTGTCCAGGTGCGCGAGACACCGAGGCGGAAGCCGTATGGATGGACCTTGTGTCCCATGTCAGGCCTCCTGGTCCGCGACGACGATGGTGATGTGGGTCATGGGCTTGTGGATGGGGAACGCCCGACCCTGCGCCCGCGGCTGGAAGCGCTTGATCGTCGGGCCCTCATCGGCGATGGCGTCGACGATGACCAGGTCCTGGGCGGACAGGTTGTGGTTGTTCTCGGCGTTGGCGGTCGCGCTCTTGAGCACGCGGCCGACATCGGCCGCGGCCTTCTGTGGCATGAACCGCAGGAGGGCGGTGGCCTCCTCGACGCGCTTGCCCTTGATCGCCTGGGTGACCAGGCGCGTCTTTCGGGTCGACGCTCGGAGGTAGCGGGCGGTGGCGGAGACACGCATCGGCGGACCTACTTCAGCGCCGTCGACCGGTCGGTGTGCTTGCCGTGCCCGCGGTAGTTGCGGGTGGGGCTGAACTCACCGAGCCGATGGCCGACCATGTTCTCGGTCACGTAGACCGGAACGTGCTTCTTGCCGTTGTAGACCGCGATCGTGTGCCCGATGAAGGTCGGGAAGATGACCGAAGCGCGCGACCAGGTCTTGACGACCTTCTTCTCGCTGCGCTTGTTCATCTCCTCGATGCGACCGAGCAGTCGGGCCTCGATGAAGGGGCCCTTCTTGATGGAACGGGACATGGACTCCTACCTCCCCGACTACTTGCGATGCCGCGAACGGACGATCAGCCGTCCGGTCGTCTTGGACCGCCGGGTGCGGTAGCCCATGGCGGGCTTGCCCCACGGGGTCTTGGGCGGCATCCCCGTCGGGGACTTGCCCTCACCACCGCCATGCGGATGGTCGCGCGGGTTCATGACGACCCCGCGGACCTCCGGGCGCTGGCCGAGGTGCCGGGCGCGGCCGGCCTTGCCGAGGTTCTGGTTCTCGTGATCGAGGTTGCTGACCTGGCCGACCGTGGCCATGCAGGCCATCGGGATGCGACGCATCTCGCCCGACGGCATGCGCACGGTGGCATACGCCCCCTCCTTGGCGAGGAGCTGGGCGGACGTGCCGGCGGAGCGCACGATCTGCCCGCCCTTGCCGGGGGTCAGCTCGATGTTGTGGATGGTGGTGCCGAGCGGGATGTTGGCCAGCGGCAGGGCGTTGCCGACGCGCGCCTCGGCGCCGGGTCCGGACACGACCACGTCACCGACCTTGAGCCCGTGGGGCAGGATCATGTAGCGCTTGTCGCCGTCGCGATAGTGGAGCAGGCCGATCCGCGCGGAGCGGTTGGGGTCGTACTCGATGGTCGCGACGCGCGCCGGTACGCCGGTCTTGTCGCGCTTGAAGTCGATCCGGCGGTAGTGCTGCTTCTCGCCGCCACCGCGATGGCGGACCGACAGGCGGCCCTGGTTGTTGCGGCCCGAGCCGCGGACCTGCTTCTCGAGCAGCGGCTTGTACGGCTCCTTGGTGGTGATCTCCTCGAACGTCGAGCGAGTCATCTGGCGGAGCCCGGGCGAGGTGGGCTTGTAGCTGCGAAGCGGCATGTCAGACCCCCTCGAAGAATTCGATCTTCTGGCCGGGGGCCAGCGTGACGATGGCCTTGCGCCACGGCGTCGTGTGCCCGACGATGCGGCCGCGCTTGGTCCCGCGCCGCTTCTCCTTGGCCTTGGTGGTGAGGACGTTGACCGCCGTGACGGTCACGCCTTCCTTCTTGTAGAGCTCCTCGACGGCCGCCTTGATCTGGATCTTGTTGGCCTGCTCGTGGACGGCGAAGGTGTACTTGCCGCGACCCGACTCGTCGATCGTCTTCTCGCTGATGACGGGCCGCAGGATGATCTCGGGAGCGGTCAGGCTGCTCATGCGCCGGCCTCCGTGGTCGCGCCGCCGTAGACCGCGTCCATGCGCGGCAGCGCACCCTGCTCGATGAGCACCAGGTCGGCGTTGAGCAGGTCGACGACATTGAGGGAGTCGGCGAGGATGACCTCGACGGTCGGCAGGTTGCGCGCCGACAGCTCGAGCGTCTGGTCGCGCCCGGGGGCGACGACGAGGACCCGACCAGCGGCGTCGAGCGCGCGCAGGACGTTCGCGAGCTCGCGCGTCTTGATCGCTTCGAGGCCGAACGAATCGATGACCTTGAGCTGGTCGTCGCCGAGCTTGGCGGTCAACGCGCCGCGCAGCGCGAGGCGCTTCATCTTGCGCGGCAGGCGCTGCTCGTAGGAGCGCGGGTGCGGCCCGAACACCGCCCCGCCGCCGCGATAGTGCGGCGCGGTCACGGTGCCCTGGCGGGCTCGCCCGGTGCCCTTCTGGCGGTACGGCTTCTTGCCGCCACCGCGGACCTCGCCGCGCGTCTTCGTGTCGTGGGTGCCGGTACGCCGGGCGGCCAGCTGCGCCGTCACGACCTGGTGCAGGACGGCCGTGTTGACGGGCGCCGCGAACAGCACATCGCTGAGCTCGACGCTGCCGACGGTCTTGCCGGTCCGATCGTAGAGGGGGGTGGACGGCATCGTCAGGCCTTCTTCACGAGGATGAGCGATCCGCGCGCGCCGGGCAGGCTGCCGGCCACGAGCAGCAGGTTGCGCTCAGGATCGGTGCGCACAACGCGCACCTTCTTGATGGTCACGCGCTCGTCGCCCATGTGGCCGGCCATCTTGAGACCGCGGTACACGCGGCCCGGCGTCGTGCCCGGCCCGATCGAGCCTGGCTCGCGGTGATGGTCCGAGCCATGGGTCTTGGGCCCGCGGTGGAAGTTGTGGCGCTTGATGTGGCCGGCGAAGCCCTTGCCCTTGGACACGCCGGTCAGGTCGACCTCGTCGCCGGGGGCGAAGACGTCGGCCATCGCGACGGTCTGGCCGAGCTCGTAGCCGTCGACGCTGTCGACGCGGAACTCACGAACGGTGGCCAGCGACTGGGCGGCCTTGGGCAGGCCCTTGAGCTGACCCGCCTCGGGTCGGGACAGGCGCTTGGCCGGTTCGGTGCCGAGCTGCACTGCGGTGTAGCCGTCGCGGTCGGTCGTGCGCAGGCGCGTCACCGTGTTCGGCTCGATGGCGAGCACGCTGACGGCCACCATCGTGCCGTCATCCGCGAAGACCTGGGTCATGCCGACCTTGCGGCCGATGAGTCCGATACTCATCACAAACCTCGGTCGGATGGCGTCGACGGAGCTCCGCCTCCGACCTCCGTGCGGTCGTACTGGTTCATTGGTTGGTTCGTCATCACATCTTGATTTCAATGTCGACGCCCGCAGCCAGCGAGAGTCGCATCAGGGCGTCGACCGTCTTCGAGCTCGGATCCAGGATGTCGACGAGCCGCTTGTGGGTGCGGATCTCGAACTGCTCCCGGGAGTCCTTGTCGATGAACGGGGAACGCAGGACGGTGAACTTCTCGATCCGGGTCGGCAACGGCACCGGACCGACGACGTCGGCGCCCGTGCGCTGCGCCGTCTCGACGATCTGGGCCGCCGACTGATCGAGCAGCCGGTGATCGTAGGCCTTGAGGCGGATCCGGA
>DASSII010000052.1:0-11619 GCA_035692005.1 Candidatus Limnocylindrales bacterium
GTCATCGTCATCGCCCTCTCGACGATCCCGGTGTACGTGGCGACCCGCGTGTCCGGTGGCGCGACGGTTGCCGGAAGCCGGACCTGACGGCGAGCTCAGTCGGTCCAGCGCCGGGCGAGATCGGCGACGACGAGGACGAATGGGACCGCGGCCCAGCCAAGCGTGGCGATGGACGAGCGCAGACGCGCCATGGGACACCTCCACCGGCAGGCGCCGGCGTCCGGCCGTCAGTCGATCCCGGTTGGAGGAGTGCCCGATCGGGACTGCGGAGCGGCAGTATGCCCAGGGACGCTTAGCTGCGGCTTATCCGGGGAGCGTCACATCGACGGCTGGTACGCCGGGTCGAGGTACTTGCCCGGGTCGTCCTTGAACTCGAGCAGGCAGCCCTTGCCGCAGAACCAGTAGGTCGTCCCGTCGTACTCGTACGACAGCAGGGACGTGGCGGTGTCGACTTCCATGCCGCACACCGGATCGATCTCGATGGCCATCAGGACGCTCCTTGCGCTGTACTCCCCCGGAGTATATCGCCGCATGCGTCGGCCGGTCGCGGGGCGTACAGTCGAGCCATGTCAGCGATCGATCAGGATGCGACCCGGGCCACGCTGCTGTCCGAGCGAGCACGCCTGCTCGACGACCTCGGTGAGGCCATCGTCGCGCCCGGCCAGATGACCTACGGCTCCCAGGCAGCAGCCGCCAGCCAGGTCTTCGAGCAGCAACGCGATCTGGCGTTGCGCGATCGGACGACGCAGCACCTGGCGCTCGTCGACGCGGCGCTGGCGCGCCTCGATGACGGGACGTTCGGTACGTGCCAGCGATGTGGCCGCGACATCGCCCCGGCACGGCTCGAGGCGTTGCCATGGGCCGCCCATTGCATCGACTGCCAGAGCGCGATCGACAAGGGCCGCCGATGACGTCCGGCGCCGACCCGGCAGATCCCGCCGACCCGGCAGATCCCGCCGACCCCGCCGACGCTCCGGCACCGACCGATCCGACGCCCGATCCCCCGCTGGTCGACCTCGCTGCCATCCGCGCCGCGGCGATCACGCTGCGTGGGGTCGCGCTGCGGACCCCGCTCGTGGCCTACGGACCGTCGGACCGGCGAACCTTCCTCAAGGCCGAGAGCCTCCAGGAGATCGGCGCCTTCAAGCTGCGCGGCGCCTACGTCGCCATCGCCGGCCTCTCGGATGAGGTGCGCAGCCGGGGGGTGATCACGTACTCGTCGGGCAACCATGCCCAGGGGGTCGCGCGCGCCGCGCGCCTGCTCGGGATCAGCGCCGTCGTCGTGATGCCCAGCGACGCCCCGACCATCAAGGTCGAGCGAGTCGCAGCCGATGGTGCCGAGATCGTGGTGGTCGGCACGGCGTCGGACGAGCGCCAGGCGCGGGCGGAGGCGATCGCAACCGAGCGCGGGCTGGCCATCATCCCGCCGTTCGACGACGACCGCATCATCGCCGGCCAGGGAACGGTCGGGCTGGAGATCGCGGAGGACCTGCCGGACGTCGCGCTCGTCGTGGTGCCCGTCGGTGGTGGCGGACTGGCCAGCGGCGTCGCCGCGGCGATCAAGGCGCTCGTCCCGACGGCGAAGCTCATCGGCATCGAACCCGCGCTTGCGGCCGATGCCCGCGACTCCCTCGAGCAGGACCGGATCGTCCGCTGGTCGGCCGCCGACGTGTCACGCACCATCGCGGACGGCACGCGGACCCAGTCGCTCGGCCGGCGCACGTTCGCTCACCTGCGGGCCCTGCTCGATGGGATCATCACGGTGTCCGAGGCGGAGATCGCGGCGGGTGTGCGTCTGGCCGCCGAGCAAGCCAGGATCGTCGCCGAGCCGTCGGGCGCCCTGGCCGTGGCTGCCCTCGCCTTCCATGCCGACGAGCTGGGGCTGCCGGTCGGCGATGGGCCGACGGTCGGGATCGTGAGCGGTGGCAACGTCGATCCCGCGGCGTACCGGGGCTACCTCGAGACGCCGCTCCCGGGCTGAGCGTCTTCCCGCTCGCGGGCGAGGCGGTCGGCCAGGCGCCCCTCCCGCCGACGGATGTCGACGAGTTCCACCGCGGCGCGGGCGTCGGCCCGGGCCGTCCGCAGGCCCTCCGTCCGCGACCAGACCGCGACGGCGGCCATGATGTGGACCAGGAAGATCACGTCACCGCCGACCCACATGATGCCCGCCGCGATCTGCTGGTCCTCGAGGGCGCTCGGGCCCCACGTCCGCACCAGCGTGGCGTAGTGCGGGTACAGGACGTGGGTGACGTTGAGCAGGACCACGGCCAGGAAGGTGTTCTGCGGCATCTGCAGGAAGATGTACAGGGCCCGGACCGGCGGCGGCATCCGCCAGGGCGCCGGATCCTGGGCCAGCGCCGGCCACCAGAACAGCAGCGCCGAGCCGAGGAACAGCGCGTGCTCCAGGTCGTGCACGAGCGGGTCCTCGAGGGCCGCATTGAACAGCCCCGAGAAGTGGCTCACCCACATCACGCCCGCGAACGACAGCCAGGCGACGACCGGGAAGGCGAACACGCGCATCAGCCGCGAGTGGAGCACTGGCAGGATCCAGCGCCGACGGGTCGACGGCGAGGACACCCTCAGGAGCAGCGTCACCGGCGCGGACAGGGCGATGAACGGCGCGGCGACCAGGGTGAGCAGGACGTGCTGGATCATGTGGACCGAGAAGAGGGTCGTGTCGTAGCGGTCGATGCCCGACAGGAGGGCCAGCGCGATCGTCGCCATCCCGGCCACGAACGCGACCGTCCGACGGCGCGGGACCGGCTTCCCAGGATGCATGGCGCCGACCCGGCCGATCGCCCACCGCCACCAGATGAGCGCGATGCCGATGCCCAGGATCGGCAGGGGTTCGAACGTCCAGCCGAGCAGGATGTTGGCGAGGCCGGGTGGTTCCGCCGGCGTCGCCCCGTGGGCGAGCACGGGGACCGCGGTCAGACCGCCCAGCAGCGCGACGGCGACCATCGCCGCGACTCGACGACGCGTCGCGGTCCCGAGGGCGTGCCGAGGCTGCATGTCGCGCATGGTCCCACGAGCGTGCCGTGCCCGCGCTCGGCGCCGCCACCGGTCGTCGATACCCGACGCGCGACAGCACGGCCGTGCGGTTATCATGGCCCGGTCCGACCCGGGCGGGTCTGACCGCGACCTGTTCCTGGCCGGCCGATCGCCCGGCCGCCGTCCCGACCCCATACCCCGCTGAGGATCTGCATGGCGAGTTCCCCCAGGACCGGCCGCTCGTCCGTCGCCCGCATCGCGGTCACGATCGGCGTGCTGTCGGTCATCGCGCTCGTCGCCATCACCATCATCGCCGGGGCCGATCCGCTCGGCGCCGGGCAACACTTCGTCAACGGGCTCTTTCCGCCGGTCGCCGTGACCGACCGCGGCATCCGCGTCCGCGAGTTGTACGGGTACGTGTTCGCGGTCGCCGTGTTCCTGTTCTTCCTCGTCGAAGGGCTCATCCTGTGGTCGGTCGTGCGCTACCGACGCAAGCCCGGTGACGACACCCTGCCGCCCCAGATCCACGGCAACGCCATCGCCGAGATCGTGTGGACCGCGGTGCCCGCCATCGTCGTGGCATCCATCTTCGTCTTCTCATGGCAGACCCTCAACGTCGTCGATGCCATCTCGACCCAGCCGCAGACGAAGATCCGGGCAGTGGCCGGCCAGTTCCAGTGGCAGTTCGAGTACCTGCCGGCCGACTACGATCCGGCCGCCAACCCGCCCAAGGAACCGCTGTACACGCAGCTGGCACCGACCGGCGATGACGGCGGCCTCGTCGTGCCCGCCGGCCGAACGGTCCAGCTGTACCTGTTCAGCCCCGACGTCATCCACGCCTTCTACGTCCCCCAGTTCCTGTTCAAGCGGGACGTGGTCCCCGGCCGACTCAATACCTTCGAGTTCACGGTCAACGAGTCGGACGCCGGCGGCACCTTCCGCGGCCAGTGCGCCGAGCTCTGTGGCACCGGTCACCGGGTGATGCTGTTCGACGTCCACGCGCTGACGGGGGCCGATTTCGACGCATGGCTGCAGCAGAAGATCACCGAGGCGAACGCGTCGCCGAGTCCGGCACCATCGGGTGCTCCAGCACCGTCCGGCGAACCGGGCGCCTCCGGGCCGCCGCCGGCCGCGGGCCCGACCTTGCAGATCAGCGCGCTCAACGTCGCCTACGATGTGGCGACCCTCGAGGCGCCGGCCGACACGCCGTTCAAGATCGAGTTCGACAACCAGGATGCGAGCATCCAGCACAACGTCGCCATCCACGAGGGCTCGATCGGTGGGACCGAGGTGTTCAAGGGCGAGATCTTCGCCGGGCCGGACAAGCGGACGTACGACGTCCCGGCGCTCAAGGCCGGGGCGTATGAATTCAACTGCACGGTCCACCCCAACATGACCGGCACTCTCACGGTCAACTAGGAGCGTCCGTTGGCGACCACTGCGCTGCACCCGACCGCCCAGGGGTACCGAAGCACCCTCTATGAGTGGGTGACGACGACCGACCACAAGAAGATCGGGATCCTGTACCTGGTCAACTCGTTCCTGTTCTTCTTCATCGCCGGGATCATGGCCCTGCTGGTACGCGCCGAGTTGGCGGCGCCGGGCCTCCAGTTCGTGAACGACCTCACCTACAACGAGCTGTTCACGATGCACGCGTCGGTGATGATCTTCCTGTTCGTGATCCCGATCCTGGCCGGCTTCGGCAACTACGTCGTGCCGCTGATGATCGGGGCCCCCGACATGGCCTTCCCGCGCATCAACGCCCTGTCGTTCTGGATGCTGCCGCTCGGCGGGATCCTGCTGATGCTCGGCTTCGTCACCGGTGGCGCCGCCGCGGCCGGGTGGACGAGCTACAGCCCACTGGCGCAGGATCGGCCGCTGGGCATGACCGGGCCGGGTGAGGACCTGTGGATCGTCGGGCTCATCCTGATCGGGACCTCATCGATCCTGGGCGCGATCAACTTCCTGGTCACGATCTTCAAGATGCGCGCCCCGGGGATGACCCTGTTCCGGATGCCGATCGTGGTGTGGACGGTGCTCGTCACCGCGGTCCTGGTGGTGATGGCCACGCCGGTGTTCACCAGCGCACTGATCATGCTGTTCATCGACCGCAACCTGGGCGGCAGCTTCTTCGATCCGGCCAACGGCGGCGACGCGATCCTCTACCAGAACGTGTTCTGGTTCTACTCGCACCCGGCCGTGTACGTGATGATCCTCATCGCGATGGGCATCATCAGCGAGGTCCTGCCCGTCTTCAGCCGCAAGCCGCTGTTCGGCTACAAGGCGTTCGTCTTCGCCACCGTCGCCATCGGTGCGATCGGGTTCACCGTGTGGGCCCACCACATGTTCACGACCGGCGCGGTCTACCTGCCGTTCTTCAGCCTGATGACCGCGCTCATCGGGGTGCCGACCGGGGTGAAGTTCTTCAACTGGATCTTCACGATGTGGCGCGGCAAGCTGACCTTCTCCACCCCGCTGCTGTTCGCCCTGGGCTTCCTGTCGATGTTCCTTCTGGGCGGCATCAACGGGGCGATGACGGCGGCGGTGCCGGTGGACTTCGCCGTGCATGACACCTACTTCATCGTGGCCCACATCCACTACGTGCTGTTCGGCGGCTCGGTGTTCGGGATCATGGCCGGGCTGTACTACTGGTTCCCCAAGATGACCGGCCGGATGCTGGGCGAGGGCCTCGGCAAGATCCAGTTCGTGTTGATGTACGTCGGCTTCAACCTGACCTTCTTCCCGATGCACGAGCTCGGACTGGCGGGCATGCCGCGGCGCATCTCCGACTACTCCTCGACCGCCGGCTGGACCGAGCTCAACCTGCTGGCCACGATCGGCGGCTTCACCATCGCGGTCAGCATGCTGCCGCTGCTGTGGAACGTGTTCGTGTCGCTGCGGACCGGCAAGATCGCCGGTGACGACCCGTGGGAGGGCAACACGCTCGAGTGGGCGACCACCTCGCCGCCGCCGCCGTACAACTTCGATCACCTGCCGGAGATCCGCTCGGAGCGTCCGGTGTTCGACCTGCGCCATGGCCCCAAGCCGGGCAGCGCCCCGACCGTGGAGCACTGAGCGGTGTCGAGCGAGCAGCAGGCGCTGACCACGACCACCGATCACAGCCCGGTCGCGGGCCTCGCCCACGACGCCCGCGGTGGGATCAGCAATGTCGTGCTCGGCATGCTGTTGTTCATCACCTCGGAGGTGATGTTCTTCGCGGGCCTGTTCGCGGCCTACTTCAACGTCCGAGCCAACGCCGCCCTGTGGCCGCCGATCAATCCCGAATCGGTCCCGCCCGAACCGTTCCACCTGGCCATCCTGCCGCTGGTCGGACCGGCGACCGTCCTCCTCATCTTGTCGTCGTTCACCTGCCAATTCGCGGTGTGGGCCATCCGACGCGGGGACCGGACGGCGTTCCTGCGCAATATCGGCGTGACCTTCGTGATCGGCGTCACCTTCCTGGTGATGCAGGCGATCGACTACGTCGAGCTCGGCCGTGAGGGCCTGACCCTGTCGTCCGGGCCCTACGGGACGACCTACTTCACGCTGACCGGCTTCCACGGCGCGCACGTCTTCGCCGGGGTGATCATGCTCGGCGTGGTCCTCTACCGGGGCATGGCCGGGCAGTTCTCGGCGCGCCACCATGACGCCGTCGAGGCCGCGTCGCTGTATTGGCACTTCGTCGACGTCGTGTGGGTCCTGCTCTTCTCGCTGCTGTACCTGCTGCCAGGCAAGGGGTAGACCGGATGCATCCGCTCCGCCATCCGCGCAACGCGATCATCGTCGGCATCGCCTTCGCCGTGATCGGCGGCGCCTACTGGCTCGTCCAGGAGCTGGCGGGCATGACCCGCATCGACTATGCCGGTGTGACGATGCTCGTCCTGCTCGGCGTGGCGGTCGCCGTCATGGCCTACGTGCTCATCGCCGGCTCGCCGAACGACTGACCCGGACAGCCGATGTTCGAGGAGTTCTGGAACGGCATCCTGGAGCTGATGGCCAAGTTCGTCATCCCCGACTGGGGTGCCGTGGTCGGCATGCTGCCCGTCCTCATCCTGGTCCTTGCCGTGGTCGTGCTCGCTGTCACCTTGTGGCGGCTCGTCCGCGCCCCGGACGCCCGTCGCGGCAAGAGCCGGATCACGCCGCGGACCCCGAAGGGCCTGCACATGCCCGGACCGTCGTTCGCGCCGATCCTGGCGTCAGTCGGCGCGTTCCTGCTGTTCCTCGGAATCGTGTTCGGGGGCGCGCTGCTGGCGGTCGGCGGCATCGCACTGGCCGTGACATTGCTGTATTGGCTGGGTGAGGCACTCCGGCTGTACGACCACGACGTGGAACCCAGCACGGCCGGGGCAGTGGCCGTGATCCACGATGGGCCACCGCCGGGCGTCCACATGCCGGGTCCGTCGTTCCGGCCGTTCCTCGGCGCCGTCGGTGCGTCGCTGCTGATGCTCGGCCTGGTCTTCGGGGAGTGGCTGCTCGCGGTCGGCGTCATCGCGCTCGTCGCCACCCTCCTTGGGTGGCTCATCGACGCGCGCAAGGAGTACTCGAAGACCGTCGAGGCGGACAGCACCGGCCACCTCGAGAACATCCCGCCGCCGCGCACGCCGGGCAGACTGCTCGTCGGCCTCGGCGCACTGTTGCTGGCCGGCTTCGTCGTCCAGGCCGGCTGGATCCCACCGCGAAGCCCCGCCGACGGCGGTGCCACGGCCTCGGGTGCGCCGTCGGGTGGACCGCCCCCCGCCCCGGGGGGATCGGGCGAGCCGGCGCCGTCGGGTCCGACCGCGGACGTGACCGTCCACGCCAAGAACGTGGCATTCCTCGAGGCGGCGATCACCGCCCCGGCCGGCAAGCCCTTCACCCTCGCGTTCGTCAACGAGGATCCGAGCATCCAGCACAACGTCGCCATCCACGAGGGCTCGGCCACCGGGCCGGAGGTCTTCAAGGGCGAGATCTTCCCGGGCGTCGAGACGCGCGTCTACGACGTGCCGGCGATCCCCGCCGGCACGTACGCGTTCGTCTGCACGGTCCATCCCAACATGACGGGGACCGCCACCCTCCAGTAGGGAGCGCCCGTCGACGAGGTTTCGCGCCACGTCGCGTCGACCCATCCTGGCCGCTCTCGTCATCGCCCTCGTCACGGTGGGCGGCGTATGGCTGTACCTCCGCCAGGGAGGCAGCGGGGCACGGGTGGCGATCGACCAGCCCGCCCCGGCCATCGTCGGGACCACGCTCGATGGCGCGCCATTCGACCTGTCCGCCTACGCCGGACGACCGGTCATCGTCAACTTCTGGGGCCCCTCGTGCGTGCCCTGCCGCGACGAGTTCCCGCTGCTCATCGGCAAGCTCGCCGAGCACGCCGACGAGGGCCTGGCCATCGTCGGCGTGCTGACCGACGATCCGCCCGAGCCGGCCCGCCGCTTCGTCGCCGATTACGGTGCCACCTGGCCGACCGTCGAAGACCCGAGTGGCACGATCAAGACCACGTACCGGGTCGTGGCGCGACCCCACACCTTCTTCATCGACCGGAGCGGGGTGGTCCGCGCGCAGCAGATCGGCGAGCTGCGCGACGAGGACTTCGCGCGCTACTACCCGAGGATCGCGCCGTGACCGGCACGAGTGCGGAGGCGGTCGTCGTCAGCGACCTGGTCATGCGCTATGGGTCGCGCAGCGTGGTCGACGGCCTGTCGCTCACCGTCCGCCACGGCGAGGTCGTGGCCCTGCTCGGACCGAACGGGGCAGGCAAGACGACGACGGTCGAGGTGATCGAGGGCTATCGGCACCCCAGCACGGGCCGGGTGACCGTGCTCGACCGGGATCCGTGGATGGCTGGGCGACGCCACCGGGCGCGCGTCGGACTGATGCTGCAGTCGGGCGGCTTCGACATGCGGGCCCGGCCGCTCGAGACCCTCCGACAGTACGCCGGGTTTCACACCAACCCGCTCGACCCGCCGTCCCTGCTCGACCTCGTCGGGCTGCACGCCGTCGCCCACACGCCGTATCGGCGCCTGTCCGGCGGCGAGCGCCAGCGGCTCGCGCTGGCCGTGGCCCTCGTCGGTCGCCCCGAGGTGCTGATCCTCGATGAGCCGACGGCCGGCATGGACCCCGAGGCGCGCGCGGCGACGCGTTCGATGATCAACGATCGACGGGCGGACGGGACGGCCATCCTGCTGACGAGCCACGACCTGGTGGACGTGGAACGGCTGGCCGATCGGGTCGTCATCATCGCCGACGGGAAGCTCGTCGCCACGGGGACACCGGCCGAGCTGGCGGGCGGGCTGCGTCCGCGGTTGCGTGTCCGTCTCGATCGCGCGATCGCGCCCGACCGACTGCCGGCGCTGCGCGCCGAGATCGGCACGGCGGTGGTCGAGCTCGAGCCCGGCCGCTACGAGGTGGGCGACGGCCTGCCGAGTCCAGAGGTCCTCGCCGCGCTCACGACCTGGTGCGCGACCGAGGGCCTGCTGGTCGTGGAGTCACGGTCGGTCGGGGGGTCCCTGGAGGATGCCTACCTCGATCTGGTCGGCGCGGCACGATGAGCGGCGCCACCTCGCCTGCCTGGGCGATCGCCACGCAGACCGGTGTCGAGCTGCGCCTCACCGCGCGCCGCGGCGAGAACCTGTTGGCGATGGTCGGGATCCCGGCGGTCATCCTGCTGTTGTTCGGCACGACCGCCATCCTGCCTGCGCCCGCGACCGGCAGCCGGGTCGACGCCCTCCTGCCCGGCACGCTATCGCTGGCGATCATCGCGACCGGTCTCGTCAATCTCGGGATCGCCACGGCGTACGAGCGCGGGTATGGCGTGCTCAAACGGCTGGGCGGCTCGCCGCTGGGCCGTTCCGGCGTCATCGCGGCGAAGATCCTGACGATCCTGATCATCGAGTTCGTGTTGCTGGCAGTGCTGGTCGGGCTGGCCGTCGCGGTCCTTGGCTGGCGGCCGCCGGGCCCGATCGACTGGCCCGTGCTCGTCGCGGCGGTCATCCTCGGCACAGCGACATTCGCCGGCTTCGGGCTGGCGCTGGCGGGCGCGGTGCGGCCAGAGGCCACGCTCGTCCTCGCCAACATCCTGTTCCTGTTGGCGCTGGCTGTCGGGGGCGTGCTCGTGCCGGTCGATGGCCTGCCGCCGCCGATCGGGACGGTCGCGGCATTCTTCCCGCCGGCCATCCTGACCGACGCGCTGCGGATCGGTCTGGGCGCGCCGGGCGACCCGGTCGTGGTGCTCGCCCTCGGCGCCTGGGCCCTGTTCGCGGTGCTGTTGGCGATCCGCGCGTTCCACTGGGACTGAGCCGGCGGGGCTGCCCGGGAGCGGACGTCAATCAGCCGGCTGGGGCAGGTCGCGCAGGTGGAGGATGCGGGAGCCGGCCAGCCACAGCACGCCGAGGGCCGAGGCGATCGTCGCCGCGAACAGCGCCTCGCGGACGCCGAGCGCGGTGCCGAGCAGCCCGCCGAGGAGCGCACCGAGCGGCCGGACGCCGTAGTTCACGAAGCGAAACGAGCCGATCGCGCGGGACCGGATGCGGTCTGGGATGCGCGCGGACATGACCGCCCCGACGTTGATGTCGAGGACCATCACGCCGATGCCAGCGCCGAATTCCGACGCGAACAGGAGCGCCAGGATGACCGGCATCGGCATGTCGCCGCCGGCGACCGGCACGAGGACGAGCGACGCCGGAAACACGATGCATCCGAGCGCGTAGGCCGGACCGAGCCCGATCCGTCGCCCGATCCCCGACGCCACGACCGCGCCCAGCACGCCGCCGACCGCCCCGGCTCCGAGCGCCAGCCCGAGGACCCCCGGCGCGACGCCGAGCTCGGTCGTCGCGTACAGGATGAACAGGGCCGCGAACGCGTAGTTGAACAGGTTGATCGACGCCGAGGACAGCAGGATGGGGCGGATGATCGGGTCGCGGAAGATGAACGCGAGGCCCGCCAGCACGCGCTCGCGTAGCCCGGCCGCCTCCGGCTCCACGGCCGGCTCCGTGGCCTCGATCCGACGCAGGAACACGACCGAACCGAGATAGGACAGCGCATCGGCCAGCATCGCCAGCGGTGCACCGAGCACCTGGACGAGGATGCCACCGACGGTCGGTCCGCCGACGTTGGCCAGCGACCGGCTGCCGTTGAGCAGCGACATCGCCTCGACGAACCGGTCCCGCTTCACGACCGAGACGAAGACGGTATTCCAGGCGACCTCGAAGATCACGGTCAGGCATCCGGCAAGGAAGCTGACCACGAACAACTGCAGGACCGACAGAGCGTCGAGGACGTAGGCGATGGGGATGCTGGCGATGAGCGCGGCCCTGCCGAGGTCGGCCAGGATCATCACCCGTCGTCGGCGGCGCACCCGGTCGAGCCAGGCGCCGGCGGCCAGCGAGAGCAGCAGGTGCGGCAACAGGCCGGCCGCGGTGAGCGACCCCATCTGGCCGGCGTCGGCGCCGAGCGCAAGGACCGCGACGAGCGGGAGCCCGATGCGGTGGACCTCGTCACCGAGCACCGAGATCGTCTGACCGGTCCACAGGCGCCGGAAGTCGGGCGCGTCGAAGAGCAGCGGCGGGATGAGCCGTCGCAGCCGCGTACCGATCGGCGCCGCCTCGGGCATGGGCCCGATGGTACGGACTCGCGGCCCGATGTCGCCGG
>DASSII010000053.1:0-29062 GCA_035692005.1 Candidatus Limnocylindrales bacterium
CGCATCCTGGTGCGACCGGCGTCGATCGAGACGGCGTTCCGGTTCGCAAACCAGGTCCGCGGTGCTTCGGCGGCCGTCGTCGTATCCCCGGGGGATCGGCGGTGGTCGGTCTTCGAGCGGTTGTGTCGAGCGGCTGGGGCCAGGGGCAATCTGACGACCGATGCCTTCCATGCCGCCCTGGCCATCGAGGCTGGCGCGGAGTTCATCACGACGGACCGCGATTTCAGTCGCTTCCCGGGCCTGCGCTGGCGACATCCCCTCGATCAGGACGCCTAGCGGCGGCTCCCGCGGTTCCGGCTGGGCCACGGTCGCTGCTACCATCGGCGTCCCATGACCGACCGTCCCCGGTACTACCTGACCACGGCCATCGCGTATGCCAACAACCGGCCGGGCTTGCACACCCTGTACGAGGTGATCGGCGCCGACGTCATCGCTCGCTGGCACCGGATGACGGGCGTCGACACTCGCTTCCTGACCGGCACCGACGAGCACTCGATCAACATCGCCCAGAGCGCGCTGGACGAGGGTCGCAGCGCGCGCGACTTCGTCGACGAGAAGGTCGGGTACTTCAAGACCGCCGAAGACGCTCTGCTCATCAGCCCCGATCGGTTCATCCGCACGACCGATCCGGATCACGTCCGCGCGGCCCAGGAGATGGTCCGCCGGGCGCATGCCAACGGCGACATCTATCTCGGAACCTACCAGGGCTGGTACTGCCCCAACGAGGGATTCCGCAACGCCACGGACGTGCAGGAGACGGCCCGCGGGACGATCTGCCCGAACCACCCCGATGTCCCGCTCCAGTGGCTCACCGAGAAGAACTGGTTCTTCCGCCTATCGGCCTACCAGGCCCGCCTCGAAACATACTTCGAGGAACACCCCGACTTCGTCCGGCCGGAGTACCGGCGCAACGAGATGCTCGGCTTCGTCCGGGGCGGGCTCGAGGACTTCTCGATCTCGCGCGAGCGCACGCCCGGCGGCTGGGGCATCCCGTTCCCGATCGGCGAGGATGGCCAGACCGCCCAGCGCGAGGATGGTTCGTGGGATCCCGAGGCGGGCGTCATCTACGTCTGGTACGACGCCCTCATCAACTACATCACCGGAGCGGGCTTCCCCGACGACCTCGAAGCCTTCGAGCGGTGGTGGCCGGCCGACCTGCACGTCATCGGCAAGGACATCGCTCGGTTCCACGCGATCTTCTGGCCGGCGATGCTGTGGAGCGCGGGGCTCGAGGCGCCGCGGCATGTCTGGGTCCATGGCTGGCTGCTCGCCGCTGGCGGTGAGCGGATGAGCAAGAGCCGCGGCAACTTCCTCGACCCGAACGATTTCGTGGCCGCCTTCGGTGCGGACGGCGCGCGCTACGTGGTGTTGCGCGAGGTGCCGTTCGATCGCGACGCCGAGGTGTCGTGGGACTCGTTCGTGCGCCGCTACAACGCCGACCTGGCCAACGACTTCGGGAACCTCGTCAACCGCACGGTATCGATGGTGAATCGATACCTCGATGGCGAGCGGCCGGCGCCGCGCGATGCTGCGGCGTCGCCCCTGGCGGAGGGCTGGGCCGACACCCTGCGGACGTACGCCGACGCCGTCGAGGCGTGTCGCCTGCACGACGGCCTGGCCGAGCTGTGGGAGCTCGTGGGCGGCGCGAACAAGGTCGTCGACGCCGAGCAGCCGTGGGTCCTCGCCAAGGCCTGGAAGAGCGGCGACGAGGTCGCCGGCGAGCGGCTGCGGGGCGTCCTGGGCGATCTGATCGAGGCATGCCGGCTCGTCGGGCTGGCCGTGGCGCCGTTCATGCCATCGACCGCGCCACGGGTCCTCACCCAGCTCGGGTTCGACTTCGCGTACGGTCCCGACGGCAACGGCGGGCCGCCGATCGTCGACGAGCTGCGGTGGGGAGCGAAGGCCGCCGTCCCGGGCCGCGTCACCGCGCCCGAGGCGCTGTTCCCGCGACTCGAGGTCGACGCCGAGGACGCCTGATCCGCGGCACCATGGTTCGATGCGCCTGATCGACAGCCACTGCCATGTCAACGCGGACCGGTTCGCCGACGATGCCGACCTGGTCGTCGGCGCGGCACGCCGCGCGGGCGTCGAGCGGATCCTCGTGCCGGGCTGGAACGTGGCCTCGAGTGAGCGGGCGCTGGACCTCGTCGGACGAGTGCCGTGGCTGGACGGCGCCGTCGGCGTCCACCCGCATGACGCGGCCAGGGTCGACCCGGCCGGCTGGGATCGGATCGTCGCCTGGGCCGGCGATGTCCGGGTCGCCGCCATCGGCGAGACCGGCCTCGACTTCGACCGGATGTTCAGCCCGGTCGACGACCAGCTCGCCAATCTCCGACGCCATCTCGAGCTCGCCCGCCGGACCGGCAAGCCGGCGATCCTCCACTGCCGCTCGGCGACCGGTCGACGCGATGCCCAGGACGCCCTGCTCGCCGAGCTGCGTGCGGCGGGCGTGGGGCAGGGGAGCTGGCGGACGACGTTCGACGACCGACCGCCGGTCATCGTCCACTCGTTCTCCGGTCCGCTCGACTACGCGCTGGCGATGCTCGACCTGGGCGCGGCGATCAGCTTCTCCGGGCTTGTCTTCCGCCGAGGTGAGGAGGCCGCCGCCGAGGTCGCCGCACGGACGCCGGTGGAGCGCCTGCTCGTGGAGACCGATTCACCGTTCCTCGGGCCGCCCGGCGCACCGAGATCGCGCAACGAACCGGAGTACGTGCGGATCACCGCCGGCTGGCTGGCTGACCGTCGCGGCACCACCGTCGAGGCGCTCGGTGCCACGTTGGTCGACGCCTATGACCGGACATTCCCGAGGTCGCCGGGTGCTCCGCTGCGGGCCTCGCTGGCGCCGGGTTGACAGGGCGCCGACGGGTTCGCTAGGCTGCGCATTAGCACTCTCAGTGATAGAGTGCTAATGCATCGCGGATGAGCCCGAACGGGCGCTCACGTCCCGATGCGCCAGTCATGAGAGGGGCTGAAGGACCGCGCCCCGTTCCCGGGCGGTCTTCGCTCCGAACGATCCATGCCCGACGGCCGGCCATGGCCGTCACAGGAGGTACTGCACGTTGGCCAAAGCCACTGCGACCGTGACCAAGCTTCGTCCCCTGGGCGACCGCGTGGTCATCGAGCCGACCCCCCGCGAGGAGATGACCAAGAGCGGCATCGTCCTGCCCGACACCGCCAAGGAGAAGCCCCAGGAGGGGACGATCGTCGCCGCGGGCCCGGGCAAGATCAATGACGACGGCAAGCGCGAGCCGATGGACGTCAAGACCGGCGACAAGGTCCTGTACGCGAAGTACGCCGGGACCGAGTTCAAGATCGACGGCGAGGAGCTCCTCATCGTCAGCCAGAAGGACATCCTGGCGATCGTCGAGGGCTGACCTCCCGACCGCCCGTTCCCTTCGACAACGCTAGGATCCCTGGAGGAATTCCGAATTGGCTAAGCAACTGATCTTCGACGAGACCGCTCGTCGTTCGCTCAAGCGAGGCATCGACCATCTCGCCGACGCCGTCAAGGTGACGATCGGGCCGAAGGGCCGCAACGTCGTCCTCGACAAGAAGTTCGGGTCGCCGACCATCACCAACGACGGAGTCACGATCGCCCGCGATATCGAGCTCGAGAACCCGTTCGAGAACATGGGCGCGCAGCTGCTCAAGGAAGTCGCGACCAAGACCGACGACGTCGCCGGCGATGGCACCACCACCGCGGTCGTGCTCGGCCAGGCGCTCGTGTCGGAAGGCCTCCGGGTCGTCACCGCCGGCGCCAACCCGATGGTCGTCAAGCGCGGCATCGAGGCCGCCGTCGAGGCCATCGTCGAGGAGATCAAGAAGCAGTCGCGACCCGTCGACAACCGTGAGCAGATCGCGGCCGTCGCGGCCATCTCGGCCGCCGATCCCGAGGTCGGCGAGATCATCGCCGAGGTGATGGACAAGGTCGGCAAGGACGGCGTCATCACCGTCGAAGAGGGGCAGAGCCTCGGCCTCGAGAAGGAATACACCGAGGGCATGCAGTTCGACCGGGGCTACCTGTCGGCCTACTTCGTGACCAACCCCGATCGGATGGAGGCGGTCCTCGACAGTCCGCTCATCCTCATCACCGACAAGAAGATCTCCAGCGTCCAGGACATGCTCCCGGCGCTCGAGAAGGCGGTCCAGCAGGGCAAGCCCACGCTGATCATCGCCGAGGACATCGACGGTGAGGCCCTCGCCACCCTGGTCGTCAACAAGCTGCGCGGGACCGTCTCGGTCCTCGCGGTCAAGGCTCCGGGCTTCGGCGATCGCCGCAAGGAGATGCTCCGCGACATCGCCACCCTGACCGGTGGCACAGTCATCAGCGAGGAGGTCGGGCGCAAGCTCGATTCCGTCACCGCCGAGGACTTCGGGTCGGCCCGTCGCGTCGTCGCGACCAAGGACGACACGACGATCGTGGACGGCGACGGCTCGGCGGACCTGATCAAGGCCCGGATGACCCAGATCAAGGCCCAGATCGAGGAGACCACCTCCGACTACGACCGCGAGAAGCTCCAGGAGCGCCTCGCCAAGCTGTCGGGCGGCGTCGCCGTCATCAAGGTCGGCGCGGCCACCGAGGTCGAGCTCAAGGAGAAGAAGCATCGCATCGAGGATGCCCTCTCGACGACCCGCGCGGCCGTCGAGGAAGGCCTCGTCGCGGGCGGTGGCACGACCCTCCTGCAGGCCATCCCGGCGCTCGACAAGATCAAGCTCGAGGGCGACGCCCAGGTCGGCGTCGACATCGTGCGCAAGGCGCTCGAGGCGCCGGCTCGCCAGATCGCCGAGAACGCCGGTGCCCCCGGCGAAGTGGTCGTCGAGCGGGTCAAGGCCCTCAAGGCCGGCCACGGCTACGACGCCCTGAGCGGCGAGTACGGTGACCTGTTCAAGAAGGGCATCGTCGACGCCGCCAAGGTGACCCGTTCGGCGCTGCAGAACGCGGCCTCGATCGCGGCCATGGTCCTGACCACGGAAACCCTCATCACCGACCTTCCCGAGAAGAAGGACGCCATGGCCGGCGGCCCCGGCGGCCACGACCACGGCGGCGGGATGGACTTCTAGTCCGACCGTTACGGCTCGACGGCCCCCGGCGCTTCGGCGCCGGGGGCCGTCGTCGATTGCAGCGGGTTCCGGCGGCATCCGGCGGTGACGCAGCGCGTTCGTTGCAGCGGGTTCCGGCGGCGCCTGACCAGCCTGGTTCGTGACAAATGGCCAACACGCGCGCGCTCGTCAACGCGTCGGACGCTCGGATCGGCGATCGCCACGGATCGTCGCTTGGAGCGCACACTGGCTCCGGCTGCAGGGCGTGCCACATGCTCCGCCCGGCGCCCGCGTGACAGAAACGGGCTGACCAACGCTCGTGTGGTGTGCCGTTGGCGGAAACGGGCATCGGCACGGCGCGCTCGGCGGCACGTTTGACATGGCGACGGAACCCGGGGAGGCTGTCCCGGGCGCCCATCGAGCCGTGGAGCCCAACGTCGCCTCGAGGTACCTGCATGTTCCGCCCGAACCTGACCCCGACCGTCGCGCTGGCGACGACCGTCCTGCTTGCCGCGGGACTGGCCGCCTGCCAAGGCCAGACCGTCCCGCTCCTGACCGACCCGAAGGCCATCCTCACCGCCGCAGCGACCGAAGCCGCTGCCGCGTCCAGCGTCCATGTCGACCTCACGGCCGAGGGTAGCCTTGTCGTGGACCCGCTGGGCACGGGTGCGGGTGCACCGATCGAGCTGCGCGGCACGACGGCGGCGGCCGATGTCGACCTGACGGGTCGCGACGCCCGGACAACCTTCGCCCTGCCGGGCCTGCTCGGCTTGTCGGGCGAGGTCATCGCCCTCGACGACACGCTGTACGTCCGTTCGACCCTGACCGGCGCCCAGTATCACGTCACCGACCTGACAGCGGCCGGCGGTGCATCGGCACCGCCCGAGAGTCCCCTCAAGGGTCTGGTCGACCTGCTCTCGCAGCCGGGCCTCGACCCGGTCAAGGGCGACGACGTGCCCTGCGGCTCGGGCACCTGCTACACGGTCACCATCGACCTGACGGCAAGCGAACTCGCCGCCCTTGGCGCGGACGGGATCCCGCTGCCGACCGACCTGCCCATCCCGCTGCCGGACCTGGGCGCTGCCAGCGTGCAGCTGAAGGTCCGGGTCGACCACACGACGACGCGATTGGCCGGGATCAGCGCGGCCGCCGACCTGGGCGACACCGGGGAGCTGACCGCGGAGTTGACGTTCACGAAGTGGGGCGACGCGGTGTCGATCAGCCCGCCGCCGGCGGATCAGATCGCCCCGCCGGGCTGAGGACCGGGCTGCCCGAGCGGCGCCGCGGGCCCGCGGCCGGCGGCCAACTACAATCGGGCGGTGAGTCCCACCTCCCGTCGCGGCACACGCGGCGCTCGTCGCGATGAGCCCGCCGATGGCGTCGGTACGCAACTGACGGACGTCGACGACGCGACCGACGCCAGCGCGACGCCGACCGAGCCCGATTGGCTGCGCGACGCCCCCACGGCCGAGGGCGACCCCGCCGCGCCGGCGGTGCCGGCGCCCGATCCCGCGGCCATCGCTCGCCGACGCGAGGAGCGCGCCGCCGAGATCCTCAAGGCACTCAACCCCGAGCAGGCACGGGCGGTCACGACGACCGACGGACCGCTCCTGATCCTGGCCGGGGCCGGCTCCGGCAAGACCCGGGTCCTCGCCCACCGGATCGCCTACCTGGTCGGGGTCAAGGGTGTGCCGCCGTTCCGCATCCTGGCCGTGACGTTCACCAACAAGGCCGCCGCCGAGCTGCGCGAGCGGATCATCAGCCTGGTGGGTGAGGGTGGCCGCGATGTCCAGGCAGGCACGTTCCACGCCCTGTGCGCCCGGGTCCTGCGCCAGGACGGGGAAGCCATCGGCATCAGCCGCCGGTTCGTCATCTACGACACGGACGATCAGCAGGCCCTCATGAAGCAGGTCCTGCGCGAGCAGGATCTGCCGTTGACCGGCGAGTTCCGTCCGAGCGCGGTCCTCGGGGCGATCAGCCGGGCCAAGAACGAGATGCTCGACCCGACCTTCCTCGCGGAGCACGCGGCCAATCACCGCGAACGAACCATCGCCCGCCTGGCGACCCGCTATCAGGAGCGCCTGGTCGGCGCCCGGGCGCTCGATTTCGACGACCTCCTGCTCGAGGCGGTCCGGCTGTTCGAGGAGGCGCCGGACGTGCTCGCCAAGTACCAGGAGCGCTGGCGCTACCTGCATGTCGACGAGTACCAGGACACGAACCGCGCCCAGTACCTGTGGGTCAAGGCACTGGCCGCCAAGTACGGCAACCTGGCCGTCGTTGGCGATGACGACCAGTCGATCTACTCGTGGCGCGGCGCGGACCTGCGCAACATCCTCGACTTCGAACGCGACTGGCCGACCGCCGCGGTCGTGAAGCTGGAGCGCAATTACCGTTCCACCCAGCTGATCCTCGACGCGGCCCACGCCGTCGTCTCGCGGAACACCGCGCGCAAGGACAAGCAGCTCTGGACCGACAACGCGGGCGGTCTCAAGATCCAGCGCTTCGAGGCCTACAACGAGGACGAAGAGGCCGAGTGGATCGCCCGCCAGATCGAGGGCCTCGTCGGTGGCCGCGGGACCGTGCTGACGCGACGGGCCGACGAAAGCGACGTCGACACGAAGTTTCGCGCCCGCGACATCGCGGTGATGTACCGGATGAACGCCCAGTCGCGGGCGATCGAGGAATCGTTCCTGCGCTACGGGATCCGCTACCAGCTCATCGGCGGTACCCGGTTCTATGCCCGGCGCGAGGTCAAGGACGCGCTCGCCTATCTCCGGATCCTGCGATCGGATACCGACAGTGTCAGCTTCGAGCGGATCATCAACGTCCCGTCGCGCTCGATCGGCGACAAGACCGTCGAGCTGCTGCGTGGCGCGGCCGCCGCGACCGATCCCGACAGCGGCGAGCCCGCCACCTACTGGAGCGCCATCGAGCGGGCGGCACGCGGCGACATCCCGACCCTCGTCTCGCGCACCCGCGTCGCGCTCGCCGAGTTCGCCGCCCTGGTCCGCCGCCTCCGGTCGCGCGTCGGCGTGCTGGCCCTGCCCGAGCTGCTCGACGACGTCCTGGAGACCAGCGGCTACCGGGCGATGCTCGCCGACGGCTCCGAGGACGGCGAGGAGCGCTGGGCGAACCTGCTCGAGCTGCGCGAGGTCACGACCCGCTACGACGACCTCGATCCGGAGGACGCACTCGATCGTCTGCTCGAGGAGACCGCGCTCGTGGCGGACCAGGACGCGTACGAAGGCGACGCGGACGCCGTGACGCTGATCACCCTGCACGCGGCCAAGGGGCTCGAGTTCCCGGTCGTGTTCATCGCCGGCCTCGAGGAAGGACTGTTCCCCCATAGCCGCGCGCTCGACGACGAGCGGCAGCTCGAAGAGGAGCGGCGCCTCGCCTATGTCGGCATCACCCGGGCCAAACGGCGGCTGTACCTGTCCCATGCCTGGCGACGGGCGACGTGGGGCATGGGCCAGGCCGCGGTGCCGTCGCGGTTCCTGCTCGAGATCCCGGCCGAGCTGATGATCGGCCCCCGGCTCGGCGGCCTGGACGAACCGGACCGGGAGCTCGATCTGGACCTCGTCTTCGGCCAGCGGCGATCGACCCGATTCAATACGCCCACCCGGGGCAACGGCGCCGCGTACCGCCAGGGCAGCGGCCGGCCGGGAGCCCCGCCGCCCGGCGAGTCGTTCCGTCCGTCGCGCGACCTGGCCGCGCGGCGCGCGGCGTTCGAAACGGGGGCACCGTCGGGGTCGCTGCCCTCGCGCGAGGAGGTCGGTGCCCCGGCCGCGCCAGTCCGCCCGCAGCGGCCGCTGGTCCCCGGTGAGCGCCAGTTCCGCGACGGCGATCGCGTCCGTCACGGTCGTTGGGGCGACGGCATCGTGGTGACATCCAAGCTCACCCGCAACGACGAGGAGATCACGGTCGCCTTCCGGGACCCGGGCGTCGGGCGCAAGACGATGCTCGCGAGCCTGGCCAACCTCGACATCATCGGCTAGCGGACCCCCGAAACCCGATCGCGCGGCAGCTTGACAGAGGAGGAACCCGTGTCCGATCCCGTCGATCTGGCCCGCATCGTCACGCTCGCGGAGTTCGAGTCGGCGGCTCGCGCCGTGATGGAGCCCGCGGCGTTCGACTACGTGGCCGGCGGCGCCTGGGACGAGGTCAGTCTCGTCGACAACGAGGCGGCATGGCGTCGCCAGCGGTTCCGTCCGCGGGTGCTCGTCGACGTCGGACGGGTCGATCCGCGCACCACCCTGCTCGGCCGGCCCGTGGCCATGCCCGTCGGGATCGCACCGATGGCGGTCCACGGGCTGGCGCATCCGGATGCCGAGATGGCCATGGCGCGCGCTGCGGCGGCCGCCGGGGTCCCGTTCACGCTGTCGACGATGTCGACCGCCTCGATCGAGGCGGTCGCTGCCGCGGCACCCGAGGCGACCCGCTGGTTCCAGCTGTACACCCAGGCCGAGCCGGGTCGCAGCCGCGAGCTGGTCGAACGGGCGGCGGCGGCCGGGTTCAGCGGCCTGATCCTGACCGTCGACCTGCCGCGGCTCGGGTACCGCGAACGCGACCGGCGCAACGCCTTCGCCCTGCCGCCGCTGGGCAACTTCGAGGCGGATCGGCCGCCGTCGCATCGGCCCATCGGCAGATCCGGGTTCGAACGACTGGAAACGGAGCAGCACGCCAGCCTGACCTGGGCCGACCTCGCGGCCATCCGGTCATGGTCCTCGCTGCCGCTCGCACTCAAGGGCATCCTGACCGCCGAGGATGGGCGGATCGCCGTCGAGCACGGCGTCGACGCGATCGTGGTGAGCAACCATGGAGCGCGCCAGCTCGACCGTGTGGCGGCACCCGTCGACGTGCTTGGCGAAGTGGTCGAGGCGGTCGGCGGCCGCACCGAGGTATGGGTCGACGGCGGGGTCCGACGCGGTCTGGACGTCGTCGCCGCCCTGGCCCTCGGCGCCCGTGGCGTGCTCGTCGGACGACCCGCGCTGTGGGCGCTCGCCACGGCCGGCCAGGCCGGTGTCGAGCGGGCGTTGGCCATCCTGCTGGAGGAGTTCGAGATCGCGCTGGCGTTGCTCGGCGCGCCATCCCCGGACGATGTCAAGGCCACCCACCTCGCCCGTCCGCCGCGATCCTCGGCCGCGACGCCGACCTGAGCGCAGGGGCGACGGGTTGGGTACCCTCCGCCGATGACCGTTCCACTGCCGCCCGTCGATCCGGCGCTGGTCGAGGCCGCCGGCAGCCTCGATATCGAGGCGGCCACCGCGCGCCACGCCGATCTCGTGACGCGGGTGGAGCGGGCGAACGTGCTGTACCACGTCGAGGATGCGCCCGACATCAGCGACGCCGAGTACGACCAGCTGTTCCGCGAGCTCGTCGCGCTCGAGACTGCCTACCCGGAGCTCACCACCGACCAGTCGCCGACCCAGCAGGTCGGTGGCACGCCGACGGGAACGGTGTTCACCGAGGTGCGCCACCGGCGGCCGATGCTCAGCTTGTCAAATGCGTTCAGTCACGACGAGCTGCGCGCGTTCGATGGCCGGGTCCGACGCGGACTCGGCCTTCCGGCGGCACCCGAACCCGCCACCGAGCTGCGCTACGTGGCCGAGCTCAAGATCGACGGTCTGGCCATCACCCTGCGCTACGAGCGGGGCCGCTTCGTCCAGGGCGCGACCCGTGGCGATGGGACGACGGGTGAGGACGTGACGGCCAACCTGCGGACGATCGCGGCGATCCCCGGACGGCTGTCCGAACCGCTGAGCGCCGATGTCCGCGGCGAGGTATTCATGCCCAAGGCCGAGTTCGTGCGCATCAATGCCGAACGGGAAGAGGCGGGCCTGGCGCTGTACGCGAACCCGCGCAACTCGGGCGCGGGCTCGCTCCGCCAGAAGGACCCCAAGGTGACGGCGAGTCGGCTCCTGTCGGCGTGGGCGTACCAGCTGGTCGAGGAGGGCGACGCCACCGTCGGCTCGCAGTCCGCAGCACTCGATCGGTTGGGCGAGCTCGGGCTGCCGGTCAACCCGGAGCGTGCCTCGGGGCTCGACATCGAGGACGTCATCGCATTCACGGAACGCTGGCGCGACGCGCGTCACGAGCTGCCGTACGAGACGGACGGCGTCGTCGTCAAGGTCGACCGGTTCGAGCAGCAGGAACGCCTCGGGATGGTCAGCCGTGCGCCGCGCTGGGCGATCGCCTACAAGTTCCCGCCCGAACAAGTCGAGACCACGCTCGAGGACATCGTCCCGTACGTCGGTCGGACGGGCACGCTGACGCCGGTCGCGCACCTGACGCCGGTCAAGGTCGCCGGCTCGACCGTCGCTCGGGCGACCCTCCACAACATGGACGAGATCGCGCGCAAGGGCCTCCTGATCGGCGACCGGGTCGTGCTCCAGAAGGCAGGCGACGTGATCCCCGAGGTGGTCCGCCCGATCACCGAGCGGCGGACCGGCGCCGAGCGCGCGTTCGTCATGCCGACGACCTGCCCGGTGTGCGACACGCCGGTCGTCCAGGACGAAGGCGCCGTCCGCGTCTACTGCCCCAACCCACGCTGCCCGGCGCGGCTGTCCCAGGAATTCGGGCATTTCGTCGGGCGCGGCGGGATGGACATCGAGGGCGCAGGCTGGGCGGTCCTGAGCCAACTGCTCGAGCGCGGCATGATCGGCTCCCGGGCCGACTTCTTCCGACTCAGCGTCGAAGACCTCGAGACACTCGAGCGGTTCGCCCGCAAGAGCGCAGAGAACCTCCACGGACGGATCGAGCGGGCGCGGGTGGGCCGCCCGCTTGCCCGCTTGCTCAACGGTCTCGGCATCCCGCAGGTCGGCGAGTCGACCGCCATCGACCTGGCGCGCTGGCTGGCGACGCGGGTGCGGCCGGACGCGTACCCGGAGCCCGATCCACGGCCCGACGCCGGACCCGATCCATGGTTCGCGGCGGTGGAGGCCGAATTGCGGCGGGTCGCGACCGCCGAGCCCGAGACGCTGACCGAGGTGGAGGGCATCGGGCCGCTCGTGGCCGCGGCCGTCGGTCGCTACTTCGGCGACCCGGCGACGGCCGATGTCCTGCGCGAGTTGGTCGAGGTCGGCGTCGTGCCGGAGCGGCCGAACGTGCCGCCACCGGGCGAGGCTGCGGCGGTCGGCCCCCTGGCCGGCAAGTCGGTGGTCGTGACCGGCACGCTCGAGGGGTTCAGCCGGCCCGAGGCCGAGGAGGCGATCCGGACCGCGGGCGGCAAGCCGGCCGGGTCGGTGTCGAAGAAGACCGACTATGTCGTGGCCGGCGCGTCGGCCGGCTCGAAGCTGGCCAAGGCCCAGGAGCTCGGTGTCCCGATCCTCGACGAGCAGGCGTTCCGGCGGTTGCTGGCCGGTGAGGCGCCGTAGCGCCGGAGCCGCTAGCGGCGTCCGACGGCGTAGCGCTCCATGAGCTCCGTGACCGCCTGGCGGGCGGCCTGCCATTCGGGCTGGTCGCCGAGGATCTCGCCGTCCGGACCCCAGCGTCGGAGCTGGGTCATCGCCGTGACGATCATGTCGTGGGCGAGGCGTCGGTTGCGGCCCGCGTCGATCTGGCCGGTCACCAGGTAGCGCCGGACGGTGTCGAACGGTGCGACCCAGCGTCCCCAGCGCAGCTTGTCGCCCTCGCGCAGGGTCTCGAGCCAATCGTCGTCGCCGACCGGATGTCGATCATGTTCGGCCATGTGCCGGCGCAGGTCGATGCGCAGTCCGGGCAGGACCAGGCTGTCGGTGCGTCCGTCGTCATCGACCGTTCGGTAGCAGGTCGGGCAGGACGGCAGCTCGGCTTCGGCGCGCGGCGCCTCGCCGTAGGTCAGGCCGCAGCGTCGACAGAACGTCGCGTCTGGACGCGCGGCGGGCGTCCCGCACTGCAGGCAACTCACGGCGATCATGCGAACGGATACTCCCCTGGCGGTCCGGTACCCGCGAAGCATCGCGGCCGGCCGGCGGGCGGGTCCATCCCCCCAAGGGTCCCGGCGGACTGGGACTACCGTCAGCCGAGGGCGTGGTTGAACTGCCCCCAGATCATGTCGGGGTGCCAATCGAGCGGCGCACCGCGGATGAGCCGGGGGGCGCGCCAGGCCTCGGTCCAGCCCGCGCGTTCCAGGACGTCCGCCCCCTCGCGGTTGTCGAGCAGGATCCCGCAGCGCACGCGGCGGCCCGGGCCGGCAGCCCGGCGACGGGTGCGCAGCAGCGCCAAGGCGTCGGCCGGCGATGGCGCGATGGTCGCGCCGCCGCCCCACGGAGCGCGGACCAGGAATGCTTCCGCTGGGCGGTCTCCGTCGGCCACCACGAGCGTGCCGCCCTCGGACGCCAGGGCAGCCAGGAGATGGGCCCGGTCCTCGCCGGTCGCGAGGCGGTCCAGCGCGACCATGGCGTCCAGGTCGGCTGGTCGGAAGGGCCGCACGCGCGGCTCGGCGCCCACGGCGCGATCATCGGCACGTGCCGGCGCCTCCATCGTGCGGTACCAGGTCTGCAGCTCGAACCCGAGCTGCTCGTACAGCGGCCGACCGCGTTCCGTGGCGACCAGCACGAGCGTGCGGGCGCCGGCCGATTCCGCCGCGTCGATGGTGGCCTCGGTGAGCGCCCGGCCCAGCCCCTGCCGGCGCTGGTCGGCAGCGACCCAGATGGTGCCGATCCAACCCACCGGGCCATTGACCGTGGCGACGCCCGTCCCGGCGATCCCGCCCGAACCGTCATCGGCCACGATGACCCGACAGGCCGGGTGCGCGACGGCGAACTCGAACCACGTCCGGCGATCGCCCCAGTCGTCGGCCAGGATCGCCTGGACGGTGGGCTCGATATCGGCGGCCGTCATCGGGCGCAGGGGCGGACCGGTCATCACCCGGCTATCATCGGGCCGATGGCCACCCTGTCGCGCGCCGACGTCGAACACGTCGCTCACCTCGCCCGCCTCGGGTTGACCGACGAGGAACTGGGGCTGCTCGAGGGCCAGCTCAACCACATCCTCGACCAGTACGCCATCCTGGCCACCGTCCCCACCGATCACATCGCCCCGACCGCCCAGACCATCGAGCTCGAGAACATCCTGCGCGACGATGTCGCGCGACCGTCGCTACCGGTCGAGGACGTCCTCGCCAATGCCGCCGCCCACGACGGCGACTTCATCGTCGTCCCGGCGATCCTCGGCGGCGACTGAGTCGCGCAACCAGGGCCGATGACCGACCTGACCCGTCTCCACGCCCACGAGATGGCCGCCCGTCTGCGGACGAGCGAGCTGTCGGCGCGCGACCTGGCCGCTGCCCATCTCGACCTCGCCGCGCGGCAGGACCACGGTCTGCACGCCTGGCTGACGCTCGATCGGGCGGGCGCGCTCGATGCCGCCGACGACGCCGATGCCCGCTTCGCCGCCGCCCGTGGCGAGGGTCGTGCGGCACTCGACGCGTTGCACCCGCTGCTCGGCATCCCGATCGCGCTCAAGGACCTGGTCTCGGTGCGCGGCGGGCCGTGTACCGCCGGGTCGCGCATCCTGGCCGGCTATCGGGCGCCGTACGACGCCCATATCACCGAGCGGCTGCGCGACGTCGGAGCGGTCATCCTCGGCAAGACCAACATGGACGAGTTCGCGATGGGCTCCTCGACCGAGCACTCCGCCTTCGGGCCGACCGCCAACCCGTGGGCGCTCGACCGGGTCCCGGGTGGCTCGAGCGGCGGGTCGGCGGCGGCCGTGGCGGCCTACCACGCCCCGTTGTCCATCGGCACGGACACCGGCGGATCGATCCGCCAGCCGGCGGCACTGACCGGGATCGTCGGGCTCAAGCCCACCTACGGCCGGGTGAGTCGGTACGGGATCGTGGCGTTCGCCAGCTCGCTCGACCAGATCGGACCGTTCGCCCGCGACGTGCGCGATGCCGCGGCCTTGCTGCATGCCATCGCCGGCCGGGACGAACGTGATTCCACGTCGTCGCCCGAGCCCGTTCCCGACGCGCTCCTGCAGCTGGCCGCGAGCGACGACGAGGCGGCCGGCGCCCTGCGTGGCAAGCGGCTCGGCCTGCCGCGCGAGTATTTCGTGGCCGGCATGGAGCCGGGCGTCGAGGCGCGCATCCGCGAGGCCGTGGCGACGCTCGAGGCCGCCGGTGCGACGGTCGAGGACGTCAGCCTGCCCCACACCGAGTACGGCCTGGCGACCTACTACATCGTCGCCCCCGCCGAGGCCTCGGCGAATCTGGCCCGCTATGACGGGATCCGTTACGGCCCGCGGCTGGGCGAGGGCCGTAACGTGCTGGCCGACTACCTCGCGACGCGCGGCGGTGGCTTCGGCCCGGAGGTCAAGCGCCGGGTGATGCTCGGCACGTACGCCCTGTCGGCGGGCTACTACGACGCCTACTACCTCAAGGCCCAGAAGGTCCGCACGCTCATCAAGAAGGACTTCGACGCGCTCTGGGCACAGGGCTTCGATGCGCTCGTCGCCCCGACGTCCCCGACCGTCGCGTTCCACTTCGGCGCCCGGCTCGCCGATCCGGTGTCGATGTACCTGTCGGATGCGTGCACCCTGCCGGCCAACATGGCGGGGCTGCCCGGCATCTCGATCCCGACCGGCCTGTCGGAGGGATTGCCGGTCGGGCTGCAGCTGATCGGGGCGCCCTGGGCCGAAGCGCAGCTGTTCGAGCTGGCCCGCGGCTACGAGGCCATCACCGCGTCGGCCGACTGGCGGGCCCTGGAACCGGCGGACCTGCCCGCCCTCGACGATCCGACGACCCCGACGCCCGCCGAGCGGATGGCGGCAGTCGCGCACTGACGCGACCCGGGCGTGAGGCTGCGGAGGCGCAACGTCCCGGGGCGAACGGGCCACGCGGCCCTTGGTCGATCGAGGGGAACCCGCCACCATCGCCTCGGAGGTACCTGACATGCGCATGCGTGGCGTCCTGATCGGCACGGCCCTGGCAACGGCCGCGGGGATCGCTCTGCTGAGGATCCGAGCGTGGCAGGAGACGTGGGGCGTCGACCCCGACGAGGCGAACCGGCGACTGCCCGGCGATGACGTGGTCGACGCCGCGACCGGTGGCGAGACCCGAGGCATCACCATCGACGCGCCACCCGAGGCGGTCTGGCCGTGGCTCCCGCAGATGGGCTATGGCCGGGCCGGCTGGTACAGCTACGACCAGCTCGACCAGCGCGGTCGAAGCGCGGACGAGATCGTCGAGGCGTGGCAGACGCTCGCGGTCGGCGATGTCGTGCCGACCCATCCCGGCGGCGGGTTCGAGGTCGTCGCGATCGACCCGGGACGCTCGCTGGTGCTTCGGTCGGACACGGCGCTGCTGGCGGCCCAGGCCGCGGCGGCGAACGGGGCGGCTGGCCTCGAGACGGCCTCGACCGGGGTCAAGGCGTCGGGCGTGCTCCTGTCGCGCACGCCCAGCGACTACGCCGCGAGCTGGGCGTTCGTGCTGGAGCCGCTCGATGGTGGGCAGACCCGGTTCATCGAGCGATTCCGCGTCCGCTTCGAGGATGTTGGAGCGGGTTCCGGGGCCGTCCTGCCGCTGCTCGGCTTCGGCGTGTTCGTGATGATGCAGAAGCAGATGGTCGGTATCCGCCGGCGGGCGGAGCGGCTCGCCCGCGGTCGGCGCCCCAACGTCGTCGACGGGGCGATCCCACCGACCGCGCCGCCCGAGGCATCGCCCCCCGCTCGCCACGGGGCGCTCGTCGCGAGCGCGACCTGATCCATCCCGTGGATCTCGACCCGGATCGGCGGCGATGGCGTAGGCTGCCCGCGTGATGCCCGAATCCGCCATCGCCCCCACGGCCGATCGCGCGCCGCTGGCCGAGCGTGCGTTGGCGGCCCGCGTGCGGGCGGTCCCGCCCTCGGGCATCCGCCGCTTCTTCGACATCCTGGCCACGATGGATGATGTCATCAGCCTCGGAGTGGGGGAGCCCGACTTCGATACGCCCAGGATCGTCGTGGAGGCCGGGGTCGAGAGCCTGCGCGAGGGGCGAACGCACTACACCAGCAACTACGGCACCATCGAGTTGCGCCACGCGCTGAGCGACCATCTCGAGCGCCGCTACGGCGTCCACTACGATCCGGCGACCGAGCTGCTCATCACGGTCGGAGCATCCGAGGCGCTCGATCTCGCCCTCCGCGCGACCTGCGATCCGGGCGACGAGGTCATCCTCCACGAGCCCTCGTACGTGGCCTACATCCCGGCGATCGTGTTCGCGGGCGGCGTCCCGCGGCTCGTTCCGACGCGCTTCGAAGACGACTTCGCGCTCGACCCGGCCGCGGTCGAGGCCGCGGTCACGGAGCGGACCAAGGCGCTGTTCCTCGGCTATCCGTCCAACCCGACCGGCGCCGTCCTGCCGGACCCCGTCCAGGACGAACTCGCGGCGATCGCCCGGCGGCACGACCTGCTCGTCTACAGCGACGAGATCTACGACCGCCTCGCCTACGGCAGTTACCGCCACCGCGCCTTCAGCTCACTGCCCGGGATGCGCGAGCGGACGATCCTGATGGGCGGCTTCTCCAAGGCGTATGCCATGACCGGCTGGCGGGTCGGCTATCTGGCGGCCCCGGCGGGGATCCTCGAGGGCATCGTCAAGGTCCACCAGTACGGCATCATGTCGGCGCCGACGATCGCCCAGGATGCCGCTCTGGTCGCACTGCGCGACGCCGAGCCGGACGTGGAGCGCATGCGCGCGGAGTACGACCGGCGCCGTCGACGGCTGGTGGACGGGCTGAATGCGATCGGCCTGGCGACGTTCGAGCCACGCGGCGCGTTCTATGCCTTCCCGCAGATCACGTCGACCGGGCTCGACGACGAGACCTTCACCGAGCGCCTGCTGACCGAGGAGCGCGTGGCGGTGGTGCCGGGCAGCGCGTTCGGGCCGTCGGGCGCCGGCCACGTGCGGATGTGCTACGCGACGTCGTACGACGGGATCGAGGAAGCGCTGCGCCGGATCGGGCGGTTCGTCGAGCGGGTCCGGGCCTGACCCGGGACCATCGTCGCAAGGCCCCGCCGGGGCCCCGTGTGTAGCATGCGCCCATCCATCTTCACGGCTCCAGCCGCATCCATCATCCAGGGGAGCTTCATGACGCCCATCGCCGTGGTCCTGTTCATGACCGGCATCGTCTCGCTCATCGTCGGGGCGGTCCGCGCCGTTTCCGCGTTGCGGGCCGGGACGCTCAGCCGGCCGTCGCTGCCCGCCGGGGCGTGGCTGGCGATGAGCCTCTACGGTCTCATCCTCGCCTCGGCCGGCATCGTCATCGGCCGCTGAGCGAGCGCCGCCGCCGCAGGGCGTCCTCGATCGCCCAGATGGCCAGCGGGCGCAGGTAGATCGACGCTCGGAAGTCGCCCGCCGCGTCGTAGGCCTCGGGGGTCCGGAACCAGAGCCCCCGCTCGTAGGTGACCGCGGCGACGCCCCGTGCCGTGTCCCAGCCTTCGTCGACGAGCCCCCGCCCGATCATGAACGCGGCCAGGGCGTAGGCCGTCCCGACCCACACCTCGGCCGACTGCTCGCTCGATCCGTCGACCCGGCCGTCCGGGCGCATGCCATTGACCGGCCCCATGCCTCCGCCGGCGAACCCACGGACGTTGCGCGCGTGGACCGTCCGCAGCGTCGCCTCGACGCGGTCGTCGGGCACGATCGGGCCGAGGCCGGTGGCATCGGCGTACCACTGGCCGGCGAGCTGATCGGCCATGATGGTCTCGGAGCTCTGGCCGCCGCCCGCGTCGAAGGCGTAGTGGTCGCCCCGCCACAGGCGAACGTCGAAGGCGACCTGGCCACGCTCGAACCAGTCCGCCCAGCGGGCCTCTGCCTCGTCGTCGCCGAGGGCCCGGGCCATCGCCTCGGCGGCGGCGGTCGCAGCCAGCCAGAGTGACCCACCGTAGGCCGATGGCCCGTGCATCGGCCAGGTGTCGTAGGTCTGGTCGGGCCGACCGTCATGCTCCGGCAGCCCGTCGCCGTCGCGGTCGGCGGCGGCCACCCGGGTCAGCACCCGTTCGACCGTCGGAAAGGCCGCACGAACGAGGGCCAACCCGGCCGGATCGCCGTCGGCGACACCCGAACGAACGGCGTCGCGCCACACCTGGAGCACGAACTTGGGGGCCAGGTCCTTCCAATCGTTGACGTCCTGGAAGCGGTACCAGTTCGGCCGGTGGAATGGATCGTCGTCCGGTCCGCCGATGTCGTGCGGCACGGTCCAGCCGATCTTGCGCGGCGCCGACGCTCCCGACGCCTCGATCGCGACGATCCGCGGGTCATCGACCGGGATCGCCGCCAGCAGGTCGCGGATCCCGGCCAGCTCCAGCTCGGGAAACAGCTCGAGCAGCGCGAACGAGGCATAGAAGTCGACATCGACCGTGTCGTAGAAGGGGTAGTCGACGCATTCGAGGAGGGCGAACCGGCCGGCATCGTCGGCCGGCGCTTCGGGCCCGTCGACCTCGCCCGCCGCCCAGAACGTCCCACCGTCGACGAGGAAGTACAGCTCGTTGAACAGCGCCGCGCGATACCACGCCGGGCGAGCCTCGTCTTCGAGGATCGGTCGCTGCCAGGCGTCGATGGCGGAGCGCCAGACCGGCGCCTGGTCGAGCGCGTGGCGCGCCAGGTCGAGCGCCCGCCCACCGTCGCGCCCCCAGGCGCGCGTGTAGCGCTTCCACCATCGGCGTCCGCCACCGAACTCGACCATCGGCAGGTCCCATGCGAGGGCGAACCGGATGGAGCGGCGTTCGCCCGGGGCGAGCGTCGTTCGCGCGGCGATCGCGGCACCGGCCGGGCCCGCGCCTGGGGGATGGGCGCGGGCCCGGGGCGCCGGGTCGAGTCGGCCGTCGCGGGCGAACGAGGCCCACAGGTCGCCATCGGCGATCGGGTCGAAGGTGGCGCGGGCGCTGATCTCCCAGCCGTCGGCGTTGGTGGCGGCGATGGCCAGCGATCCGCGCAACCCGGTCGGCCCGTCGGGCGCGATGTCACCGAAGCGGACCGCGGTCGTGTCGGCCGTCACGACGATGTCGTGCTCGCGACGCGGCGCCGGTCCCGCGTCCGGCCCGCCGGGCGGGTCGGCCCAGCTGAACAGGAGCGCCATGGTCAGGGGCTCCATCGTCGGGTTCTCGACCGACCACTCGAACACGCCGACCGGCAGCGCACTGCGCTCGAGATCGCCGGCGATGACCGGCGACAGCTGCTCGCCGACCAGGCGCAGCCCGACATCCGCCGCCTCGAACGTGTGCCATGCCCGGGGGAACAGGGCGTGATACGTGCCGGCGCCGACGGGCAGGTCCCAGCCCCAGGCGGGCAGCTCGGTCGGCCGCAGCGTGGACAGGACATGGGCCCGGGAGGTCCCGTCGGGCGCGCCGACGAACAGGGAGAAGCCGTCGGCGGCGACGGGCTCGAATCGATGGCGTCCGACCTCGAGGTGCCAGCGCGCGGCGTCGCCGCGGAACGTGCGCCCGATGCTCCCCGTGCCAAGCCCGCCGATCGGCACGCCGGCCCACTCGCCATCGTCGATCATCGGCACGCGGACGCGCGGATGGCCCACGTCGGGGCAGGGCAGCCCGATCGGTCGCTGCCAGGCCACGGCCGGGATGACCGGCCAGTCGATGCCGCCGTCGGTCATTTGTCGACGCCGGTCACGACGACCCCGCGCATGAACGCCCGCTGGGACAGGAAGAACACCACGACCGGCACGATGATCGCGAGGATCGCGCTCGCCTGGACGAGGGGCGGCCGGGTCACGAACAGCGACGCGAACTTCTGCATCCCCAGCGACAGCGGCCACAGGTCGGGGTTCCCGCCGACGTACACCAGCGACATGAGGAACTCGTTCCAGGCGAAGAAGAAGTGGAACAGCGTCACGGCCACGATGGCCGGCACGGCCTGCGGCACGATCACCGAGCGGAGGATGCGGAGGGGGCCCGCGCCGTCGATCATCGCCGCCTCGTCGAGGTCCTGCGGGATGGTCAGGAAGTACTGACGCAGCAGGAACACGTTGTAGGCATTCGCGAAGAAATGCGGGACGATGAGCGGCAGCCACGTGCCCGACCAGCCGAGCCGGGTGAACAGGATGTAGGTCGGCACGAGCGTGACCTGGGCACTGAGCATGATCGTCGAGAGGAGCACCAGGAACAGCGGGCCACGGAAGCGGAACCGGAACCGACTGAAGCCGTAGGCCACGCAGATCGCCGAGACGACCGCGCCGACCGTGCTGAGGACCGCGATGATGGCTGTGTTGCGCAGCAGCTTCGGGAACTCGAGCTCTTCCCAGACGACCGCGAAGTTCTCGACCTTGGGATCGAACACGTAGGCCGGCTGGAGGGTTCGCCAACGGCCCTGCCAGGCGAACGTGCCGGCGGCCACGTCGGCTGGATCGATCATCAGCGACGTTTCGCGGCCCTTCTCGACGATGGCCAGCTCGCGCACGGTGCCGTCGATCGGCACGTCGTAGATCTGGAGCGTCGCTCCCTCGTACACGAACGTGCGCGGCGATGCCGGGTACAGGGGAGCGGCCGGGTCGGCCGCCTGCGACTGGTCCTTGAGGGCGGTCAGCGTCATGTACGCGAGCGGCATGATGAACGCCGACAGGATCGCCACGGCGACGAGGAACATGGCGGCCTTGCCGGTGAAGCCCCGGAATGATCGGCGGAACGGCGCCGGGGTCACGTAGGTCGCGGCGCGGTCGCGGGCCGTGGCCGTCATCGGCGCTCGCCCGCGTAGAAGACCCAGCGGCTCGACGACCAGAACAGCAGCAGCGCCAGGGCGAGCACGAACAGGAACAGGACCCAGGCCAGCGCGGACGCGTAGCCGAGCTGGTTGAAGGTGAACGCCTCGCGATAGAGATTCACGTTGTAGAACAGCGTCGACGCGTCGGGTTGGCCGTTCTTGAGCACGTAGGCCTGGATGAAGTACTGCGACACGCCGACGCAGCTGATGAGCAGGCTGTAGAACAGGACCGGTGTCAGCAGCGGCAGGGTGATCCGGCGGAACGTGGTCCAGTGGCCGGCGCCGTCGACACGGGCCGCGTCGTACAGCTCGGTCGGGATGTTCTGGACGCCCGCCAGCGCGATGAGCATCATCGAGCCGATGCCCCACAGGCTGACGATGCCGAGCGCCGGCAGCACCCAGCCCGGATCCTGGAGCCAGTCCGGGCCGGTGACCCCGAACAAGCCGAGGATGCCGTTCATCCAGCCGGTCTCCGCGTTGAGCACGCCGACCCAGATGAGGGTGCTCGCCACGAGCGGGATCTGGGTCGGCATGTAGAACATCGTGCGAAACAGCCGCCGACCGACCAGGCGTGGCGAGTTGAGCAGCAGCGCCAGCCCGACCGACAGCGCCATCGATGCCGGGATGGTCAGCAACGCGAAGCGGAGGGTCACCCCGATCGACGTCGCGACGTTCGGGTCGCGCAGGATCTGGGCGTAATTGGCGAGCCCGACGAAGCGGACCGCGTCAGGCCGTCGCAGGTCGAAGTCGGTCAGGCTGAAGTAGAGCGCGAGCGCCATCGGGATCAACGTGAAGGCGATGAACCCGATGATCCAGGGCGACACGAAGGCCCAGCCCCAGGCCGCTTCACGGCGAGCGGCCGTCCAGCGCCAGCGCGGGTGCGGGATCACGGTCTCGGGCAGCGCCGGGGCGTCGGGCCGGGGGGTCATCGGTGCCTCGCGACAGGAAGTCGGGGAGGGACGGGAGGTGGGAGCGCGCCGGAGGAGATGCGACGCGCTCCCAGGTGGCTGGATGGCGTGGGTCAGGGCGCCTGGTCGTACAGGCCCTGCAGCTGGGTCCGCAACTTTTCGGCCTCGGCGGCGACGTCGAGGGTCCCGCTCCCGATGAGCGTCGCCTGCATCGCCTTGACGGCCGCATCGGACTTGAGGAAGTTCGGCATGTCGGCCTCGTGGCTCGGCACATCAGGGTAGGCCAGCATGTCGAGTGCGACCTGCCAGTCGATCTTGTTCGGCGCGAAGCGCTCGTCGAGCGCCTTGAAGAACGCCGCCTGCTTGCTCTTGACCGCCGGCAGGGCGCCGTAGCGGGCGATGAGCTTGTCGTTGCCGAGCAGGTAGGTCAGCACCTCGAAGGCCTCGTCCGGATGGGCCGAGCTCTTGAGGATGCCGAAGGTGTCGGAATGCAGCTTGGCGGTCGTCTTGCCGTCCTTGCTCGGCGGCACGGCGATGTCGAAGCTGGGCACCTGTGGCTTGCCCTCGGCCGGCCACGCGCAGCACGTGTACCAGAGGTGGACGAAGTCCATCGCCAGGTTCCCGGACTGGAACGCGTTGTCGCTGTTGAGCAGCTCCGAAGTGTCCTCGGCTCCGGTCGGGATGAACTGGCCCTTCCACATCCCGTCGTAGTACCACTTCCAGGCGGCCAGCCAGTTGTCGGGGATCTGGGCGGTCTTGCCATCGGCACCGACGAGGGCGCCCGGGCCGAACTGCGTGCCCCAACCGCGGGGGTCGGTCCACTGCATGTAGTAGCCCCACTGGGCGGTGTCATCGCCCTTGAACGCCGCGCTGGTGGCGTCGTTCCCGGCGGTATCGACGGTCAGCTTCTTGGCGAGCTCGGTGAGGGTGTCCCAGTCCCAGGTCTTGCCGTCGTACAGATCGCCGACCTTGTGCGGCGGCTCGGGCAGGCCGGCCTCCTTGAACAGGTCCTTGTTGTAGTAGAGGAAGGACGGGTAGATGGCGAACGGGATGCCGACCTGGCCACCGAAGCCCTCGCTGTACGCCTTGAGGATGGCCGGATCCATGTCCGACACGTCGTAGCCCGTCTTCTCGATGTACGGCTGCAGGTCGAGCAGTTGGTCGCCGTACGAGTAGAACCCACGGAAGCCGACCGGGCCGATGATGTCCGGGGCGGTGCCCGCGGCGATCTGTGTGCTCAGGATGTCGTAGGCGGTCGTGTTCTGGTAGATCTCGAGGCTCAGGGTGATCTTGTCCTGGCTCTCATTGAAGGCCGTGACGACGGCCTGCTCATCGGCGATCTGGTCGGGCTGCGCGCCCGTGCCGAGGCCGATGAACCAGCGGATCAGGACCTTGCCGTCGGCGGTCAGGCCGCCCTCGGCGGTCTCGACCGGGGCAGGGGTGATGGCGATCGCGCTGGCGCTGGCTGCCGGCGCCGTCGACGCGCTGGACGACGCCGACGGCGTGGCGCCGCCGCACGCTGCGCCGATGAGGCTGATGACACTCGCCAGGATGGCGAGTCGCCCGAATCGGGCCTGACGATGTTGCATCGACCGTTCCTCCTGCGTGATGGCTGCGTGTCGTTCGATCCGTCACCTTGGGTTCGCGGGTTGGACACCGACCGTCGTCAGGGCATGGCCCTCCTCGCGCTCGAGGCGCGCGCGATCAGCTCGGTCGCCAGGACGACCCGGCGCGGGATGCGGTCGGCCTGGTCGAGCGTCTCGGTCAGGAGATGGACCATCTCACGGCCCATCTCCTCGATCGGCTGGCGGACGCTGGTCAGGCCTGGTCGCGTGGTGGTCGCGATGGGTGAGTCGTCGTAGCCGACGATGGCGACGTCCTCGGGCACGCGGCGCCCCGCCGCCTGCAGGCTCGCCAGCGCCCCGACCGCCATCAGATCCGATGCACAGAACACGGCGTCGAGGTCCGGCCGTGCGACGAGCAGGCGATCCATCGCTGCGGCGCCCCCGGCGTGGGTGAAGTCACCGCCGGCGATGAGGTCGGCGTCGATCGGCAGGTTCGCGTCGGCCAGGGCGTCGCGGTAGCCGGCCAGGCGGTCGACGCCAGCGACCATGTCGGACGGTCCGGTGATCGTGCCGATCCGCCGCCGGCCGCCGTCGATGAGGTGCGCGGTCGCGCGCCGAGCGCCGTCACGATTGTCGGCATCGACATAGTTGACATCGACCCCATGCGGCGGCCGGGCGAGCACGACGACGGGGATGTTGCGCGCTGCGAGCTGGCTGGGCAGCGGGTCGTCGCCGTGCAGGCTGACGAGGATCACCCCATCGACGTGGCCCGCGGTCAGGTAGCGCACGGTCCGTCGCTCGTCGACCTCGTCGTCGGGCATGAGCAGCACGAGCTGCAGGTCGCGCGCGGCGAGCGCGGTGCTGACGCCGCGGATGAGACGCGGGAAGAACGGATCGTTGAACAGCCGACTGGCGGGCTCGGTGATGACGACCGCGATCGAGTCGCTCCGCCGGGTGACCAGACTGCGGGCGGCCCGGTTCGGAACGTACCCGAGGCGATCGATCGCGCGCTCGACGGTGCGCCGAACGTCGGCGCTGACCTTCGGCGAGCCGTTCACCACCCGCGATACCGTGGCCCGCGACACGCCCGCGACCCGGGCGACCTCATCGAGCGTCGCGACGGGACGGGTGGAGGACGCTTCGACCTGGGCCATGGCGGGCTGCACAGCTCCTGAACGGCGTAGTTGTGAGAGCGCTCTCACGTTCCGGAATGCACGATACGCCCATCTGTCAAGAGAGCGCTTACAAGTCGGCTGCACAGGGCGTGAGCCGTTGGCACCGCGACCCGGCCGACGGTATGCGAGACTCTGGCGATGACCTCCCAGGCGCCAGCGCCCGATCGCCCGGAGACCCCTGCCCGGGACCGCTACGAGGCGGTGATCGGCATCGAGGTCCATTGCCAGCTGAAGACCGCCTCGAAGATGTTCTGCGGCTGCTCGACGGCCTACGACGGTGCCGCCCCCAACACCCACGTCTGCCCGGTCTGCCTCGGCCTGCCCGGTGCCTTGCCGGTCATCAATCGCCGGGCGGTCGAGCTCGTCCTCGCGACCGGCATCGCGATCGAGGCCACGACCCCGGAGGCGACGCGCTGGGACCGCAAGAACTACTTCTACCCCGACCTGCCGAAGGGCTATCAGATCAGCCAGTACGACCTGCCGCTCGCCTCGGCCGGACGGCTCGAGGTGGACACGACCAGCGGTCCGGTGAGCGTCGGGATCACGCGTGCCCACCTCGAGGAAGACACCGCCAAGCTCGTCCACGCGACTGCGCCCGATGGTCGACGCGTGAGCCTCGTCGATTTCAACCGCTCGGGCGCGCCGCTGATGGAGATCGTGACCGATCCCGACATCCGAACGGCCGAGGCGGCCCGCCGCTACGCCGAGAGCCTGCAGCTGCTGCTGCGCACGATCGGTGCCTCGGACGCCGACATGGAACGCGGCCAGATGCGGGTCGAGGCGAACGTCTCGCTCCGCCCGCGCGGCAGCGCGACGTTCGGGACGCGGATCGAGGTCAAGAACATGAACTCGTTCCGGTCCGTCGAACGCGCCATCGAGTTCGAGATCGAGCGACAGGCGGCCGCGCTCGATGCCGGTGCGGCCCTGGAGATGGAGACTCGCGGCTGGTCGGACGAGCGTGGCGAGACGTACCGGATGCGCTCCAAGGAGACGTCCGACGACTACCGCTACTTCCCCGAGCCCGATCTGCCGCCGCTGCACGTCGAGCAGGCCTGGCTCGACGCGCTGCGGTCGTCGCTGCCGGAGTTGCCCGCTGCACGGCGAACGCGCTACCGGGACGACCTCGGGCTGAACGCCTATGACGCGGCGACGCTCGTCGCCGACCCGGACGCAGCGCGGCTGTTCGAGGACGCCGTCACGGCACAGCCCGGTCTCGATCCGAAGGCCCTCGCGAACTGGGTGCTCGGCGAGTATCTCCGCCTGCGCAACGAGTCCACCGAACCGGGCCTGGCCGTGGACCCACGCCAGCTCGCGGACCTCGTCCGGCTGGTCGTCGACAACCGGATCTCGGGAACCAACGCCAAGCAGGTGCTGGCCCTCCACCTGCGCTCCGGGACGCCCGTCGCGACGCTCGCGCAGGACTACCCGGTCATCTCCGACGCCGGGGCGCTCGGCGATGCGGTCGATGCTGCGCTGGCCGCCAACCCGGGCGCCGTCGCCGACTATCGGGCGGGCAAGACCCAGGCCGTGGGCTTCCTGGTGGGCCAGGTCATGAAGGCGACGCGCGGCCAGGCCGACGCCACGCTCGTGCAGGCCGCCGTGCGCGACCGACTCGCGGCGGAGACGGAGTAGCGATGGGTCCGCTCAATCTCGCGCTGTGGGGCCTCGGCGTCGTGCTGGTCGTCATCGGCTACACCCGGGCCCGTGGGCCATGGGCCCGCTACCAGGCGCTGCGGGCCGAGGACGACAACGTGGCGCGCTACGAATCGTGGCGTGGCGGCGTCCGCAGTCAAGCGCCGACCGGCGCCTCGGTGGCCATGGCGATGCTGCGCCGCCAGGCACAGCTGGCCGGGGCGATCGCCATCGTCGGGGTCGTGCTGATCTTCCTCGGGTTCCTGATCCGCTGACCCGGACCGCGCCGGGTGGGCCGGCTCCGGCCCGCCGGCTCCGGTCCGCCGGCGCCCCTGGCACTGTCGCCCTAGCGCCCGGCCCCCATCCGCCGCCACTCGATCGCCGTACAGCGGTCCATGACCACCGACAGTCCCGCGTCGTGGGCGATCCGGGCGGCCTCCCAGTTCACGACCCCGAGCTGCAGCCACAGGCTGCGAGCACCGATGGCGACCGCTTCATGGGCGTGGGGCACGCACAGCTCGGAGCGCCGGAAGACGTCGACCATGTCGAACGGTCCGCTCGCCTCGGTCGCCTCGGGCAGGGATCGGAAGGACGGGATGCCGAGGATCGACCGTTCGTTCGGGTTGACCGGCACGCAGTCCAGTCCCTGCGCCACGAGGTAGCGGAACACTGCGAACGAGGGCCGTCGCTCGTCCGACGACGCCCCGACGATCGCGATCCGCCGGGTGGAGCGCAGCAGCGCTTCGATGCCGGCGTCGTCCAGGACCGGCACCGGTCCGCGGCCCTCCGCCAGATCGACGAACGCCGCGGCGCGCTCGCGCTCGGCCCGTCTGGCGGCGCGGTCGTCCGCCCGGTCGGTCAGCCGCGGGCCTCCTTGTCGTACGGGATGCCGTCGGCGGCCGGAGCGATCGCTCGCCCGACGACACCGGCAAGGACGATGATCGTGAAGATGTACGGCGCCATGCCGAAGACCTGCGGCGGGATGGAAGCGATGATCGGCCCGAGATCGCCCGCCGGCGGCGAGATCCGGACGGCCAGCTGCATCGACTGGACCGCTCCGAACAGCAGGGCCGCCCCGAATGCGCCGATCGGCGTCCAGCGCCCGAAGATCATCGCCGCGAGGCCGATGAAGCCGACGCCGCCGGTCATGTTGTCCTGGAACGAGTTGAACTGTTCGAGGGTCAGGTAGGCACCGGCGAGGCCGGCGAAGAGGCCGCCGAGGATGACCGCGCGATAGCGGGTCCGGACGACGTCGATGCCGACGGTGTCGGCGGCCTGGGGATGCTCCCCGACGGCTCGTGTCCGCAACCCCCAGCGCGAGCGGAACAGCATGATCTGAAGCAGGACGACGATGAGGATCAGGCTCATCGCGATCGGACCCTGGTTGAACAGGCCGTCGATGATCGGACCCACGACTGGGATCGAAGCGACCTCGTCCGAGACCCGGAGCTGCGGCAGCGTGTCCGTACCGGACAGGCCGGTCGTCGACACGAGCAGCTGGTTGAAGAAGGCCGTGCCGCCGAGGGCCAGGATGTTGATGACCGTGCCGCTGATGATCTGGTCTGCCTTGATCGTGATCGACAGCCAGGCATGCAGGGTCGACAGCAGCAGCGACGCGCCGATCGCGGTCAGGATCCCGACGATGGCCGACCATGGCGCCCCCAGGACCGGGTGGAGGTAGGCGCCGGTCAGGAAGGCGACGAACGCGGACGTCAGGATCATCCCTTCGATCCCGATGTTGACCACGCCCGACCGCTCGCACACGACTCCGCACATGCCGCCGAAGGCGATCGGCACCGCGTACTGGACGATGAGGTACGACAGCGGCGGGACGCGGTTGATGAGCCAGTCCACGAAGCTGCCGAGGTACGGGACGTTCAACGCCACCGACAGAGCGGCAAGGACGACGATCACGCCGATGCCGATGCCCCACACGAGGCGCGGATCGCGACGGCTGACGACGACGGCGGGCGCGGAAGCGGTCATCTCGGGCCCTCCGTCACGCAGCCGTCGCAGCCGCGGGGCCGCGCCGCCGGGAGCGCCACGCCGGCAGGAGTCGTTCGATGACG
>DASSII010000054.1:0-7921 GCA_035692005.1 Candidatus Limnocylindrales bacterium
TCCCGACGATCGTGCGGCGCTCCAGCGCGGCACGCTGGCGACCGTCCCGACCGACCAGTTGCGCATCGTCGAGGACGACACGATCGGCGCCGGCGTCGCGCTCGTGGACGCACCCGATATCGACTCGATCGAACATGCCAATCGCGCGCTCGCCGACCGCCTCGTCGAAGCCGCCGACCTGTGCCTGTTCGTGACGACCGCGACGCGCTACGCGGACCGCGTGCCGTGGGCCGTCCTTGACCGGGTGCGAGAACGCGGGTTGCCGCTGATGGTGGTCGTCAACCGCATGCCCGACGACGCGGCGGATCAGCGCGAGGTCGTCGATGACATCGAGCGCCTGCTCGGCGACGCCGGCCTCGGCGACGCGATCGCGGCGAGCGGCCTGGACGGTGCCACCTCTCCGGAGACCGCGGGTTCTGCGAGTCCGCCGGGCGGGATCGAGGTCCTCGCCGTGCGCGAGGGCGACATCGAGCCAGGCGGTGAGCGCCTGCGGCCAGCCACGATCGCGCCGATCGCCGAGCACATCGGGCGGCTTCGGGCAGACCGCGACGCTCGCCTCGCCCTCGCGGCGCGCGCGCTGACCGGATCGCTGGTCGGCCTCGGCGAGACGCTCGAGCGGGTCGCGGACGACGCGGAACACGAGGCGATCGACGTCGAGGCCCTGCGTCGGGTCGCCGGTCAGGCGTACGAGACCAACCTCGCCGAGCTGCGTCAGGAGCTTGGCCGCGGCACGTTCCTGCGGGAGGAGGCGCTCAGGCACTGGCAGGCGTTCGTCGGCGCCGACCAGATGACGCGCTTCTTCACCGAGGGCATCGGGCGCGTCCGGGGCGCGATCTCGGCCATCTTCCGCCCGGCGACCGCGCCGGTGCCGGAGGTCCGCGCGGCCACGACCGACGACCTGCTGGCGGTGGCCCGCCTGCAAGCGGCGGAAGCCGCCCGGCGCACCGCGAGCGTGTGGGCCGACGACCCGACCATGGCGGCCACGGTGGCTGACGACCCCCAGCTGTGGGCCACGTCTGCCGACTTCGACGGGCGGCTACGCGTCCGGCTCGACGACTGGATCGAGGGGATCGCGCTCGACATCCAGGCCCACGGCCGCCCGAAGCGGCTGCTGACCCGCGGCGCGTCGGTCGGGGTGAGCGTGCTCGGGACGGGGGTGATGCTCGCCACGTTCGTGCACACCGGTGGCCTCACCGGCGCCGAAGTCGGGGTCGCCGCCGCGACCGCGGTCCTCAACCAGAAGCTCCTCGCGGCGCTGTTCGGCGAGGCGGCGATGGTCGAGCTCGTGGCCAACGCCAGGCGCCGCCTGGACGAGGCGTTGACGGCGACCTTCGAGGAGGAACGGGCCCGCTTCGAGCGTGTCCTGCCGCAGGCCGGGGCGCTGGCCGACCTGGCGACCGAGCTGCGAGTCGCGGCGACCGATGTCCGGGCCCTCTCCGGGCGAACGGCATGACCGACCGTGCGCTGGGCGGGTCATCGACTGCGCGGTCGATGCCGGCGCCTCCGGGCGCGTTCGGGTCGTCGGTCGTGCCGCTGGCGCCTGCGCCGAGCGGAGACCTCGAGCGCTGTCTCGCGGCCCTGTCGGACGCCGCCGACGCGGCCGACACGCTCGGCCTCGACACGGCCGGCGCGCGGGCGACCCACGCTGACGCGCTCGGGCGACTCGGGTTGACGTCCGACGCCTACGTCCTGGCCCTCATCGGCGGGACCGGCGTCGGCAAGTCGAGCCTGCTCAACGCCCTCGCCGGCGAGTCCGTCAGCGCCGCCTCGGCCCGGCGACCGACGACGGAGGCACCGATCGCCTGGATCCCGGCCGGGGACCGCGAAGCGCTCGGGCCGGTGCTCGACTGGCTGGGCATCGCCGACATTCGCGAGCACGCCGGGGAGGGCCTTCGCTCGGTCGCGATCCTCGACCTGCCCGACATGGACTCGACCTCGGCGGCGCATCGTGCGCGGGTCGAGGCACTGCTGCCCCGGATCGACGGCGTGGCGTGGGTCACCGACCCCGAGAAGTACCACGATGCCGCGCTGCATGACGGGTTCCTGCGGACCTGGGTGGCGCGCCTGGGGCGTCAGGCGATGGTCCTCAACAAGGCGGATCGGTTGGACGCACCCGACCGGGATCGCGTCCGACGCGACCTCGAGAGCGACCTCGCCCGGCTCCGAAGTGACAGCGGCGGACCGGTCGCGGTGCTGGTCACCTCGGCCCGACCGAACGATGGCAGCGACCCCGACCTCGACGCGCTGCGCGCCTGGCTCGCCGAGGGGGTGGCGGCCAAGTCGATCGTCCGCGCCCGGTTGGCGGCCAGCGTCGTCGACCACGCTCGCCGACTGGCCGACGAGGCTGGGGTCAACCCAGCCGGGGCCGTCGAGCCGATCCTGGATCCTGGCGCACGGCGCGCCGTGACCGACGCCGCGACCGGCGCGGTGCTGCGGGCGGTCGACCTGCCGGGCCTGGAGCGCCAGGCCGTGGCGGCCACCCGCGCCCGGGCGCGCGCCCGCGGAACCGGCCCGATGGGCCTGCTGACGTCGCTCGTCTATCGGTGGTCGGGGCGCGAGACGCGCGTGGCCGATCCGGAAGGGTTCCTGGTTCGGTGGCGCGACCGGGCGTCGCTCGCACCCGCGATCGAGGCGCTCCGGATGGGGCTCCAGCCGTCGCTCGCGGCGGCGAGCCCGCGCGTGCGCCCGGCGGTCGCTGCCGCCCTTGAGCCGACCGGCCTTCGACGCGTCCTCGAGGCCGCGGTCGATGCCGCGATCGTCCGACGGGAGCGCTTCGAGACGCCGTCGAGCCGATGGTGGTCGCTGATCGGACTGCTGCAGACGCTCACGACCGCGGCGATCGTGCTGGCCGTCGCCTGGATCGTCGTCTGGATCCTGGCCCGCCCGCCGGTCGATCTGGTCGAGGTCCCGGTCCTCGGGCGGGTGCCGATCCCGCTGGCGGTCCTCGTCGTGGCGCTCGTGGTGGGCTACGTGCTCGCCCGGCTCGTCGGCTGGCACGCCGGCTGGCTCGGTCGGCGCTGGGCGCGCGGCCTGCGCGCCGGGATCTCGAGCGCGGTCGAGCGCGAGGTCGCCGACCACGCCCTGGCGGGCCTCGATCGGCTCGAAACCGCTCGTCGCGGCCTGGCTGGATCCACGCGTGCGGTCGTCGACGGGTGCGGCGAACGGTCGGCGTAGGGGAGTGGCGGGCCGCACAGCCGCGGGCCGCACAGCCGCGGGCCGCACAGGCGCAGGCCGGACCGCCGCGGGCCGCGCGGCCGCGGGCCGCGCGGCCGCGGGCCGAGACGGCCAAACCCCCGCCCCCTGAGGCTTCGGTGGACTTGGCAGGTCCGTCAAGGCCGATTCGGCCCGGTCAGCCGCGATCCCACGCACGAGTTACCTGTGTCGGCCCCGCCAGGCGCGCTTCAGGCGTTTCCGACCGCGCCTACCACTCCCCGGGCGGGGATCTGGCGGTGTTCGCTGGCCGCGCGAGGCTCGCGAGCATTCGGGCATCCGGGAAGTCAGCCTCGATGGGTGTCGCTCACGGTGTGGTGCGCCAGCACCGGTCAAATGGCTTCCGGGCGGAATCGCGAGTGAGCCGCCAAGCCGACTGCCGTGGAAGCCGCCCCAAGCAGGCCAGCCAGTAGCGCCGGACCGAGGCCCGTGGCTCCCGGCAGGATCCGGACGCTCTCGAGCCATGCAAACCCGACCCAGAAAGCGAACGGGAGCGCGAGCGTCCAGCGCCGACCCGACCAGGCCGCGATCACGGCGAACGGAACGGACAGTAGGAGCAGACCGACCATCGCAGTCCCTTCTCGGGGAGCGGTGACAGCGCGCCACCGATGCGCGCATCCTCGGTGGTCACCCGAGGCTCGTCAAGGTGTCACTGGGGTCGTTTGATCCCTCGTCTCATGGGTACCCGACGCGCGGGATGGCACCGATGTACGGGCTGCGCTCCGCCATACTTGGCCGCCCGTTTCGCTTCCGATGGAGGTCCGTTGGCCACGACCCGCCGAGGCTCCGACCGGATCACCGCGCTGCTCGCGGTCGGCCTGTTCTCGCACGGCATGGGCGCAGGCATCGTGGCCGTGCCGCTCATCGCGCTGGCGGCCGGCTACGACGCGTCGTCGGTGGGCTTCCTTGTCGCCGTGGCTGCGTTGAGCCAGCTGACGGTCCGCCTGGGCACGCCATGGCTACTCGGTCGGTACTCGGACCGGAGCCTCTCGGCCGTGTCCGCTGCCTGCCTGGTTGCCTCGTTCAGCGCACTCGCGCTGTCCACCGCTCTGCCGGTCTTCCTCGTCGCACAGATCCTCCAGGGCGTCGGGCGCGGGGTGTTCTGGACAAGCAGCCAGACCCACGCGATACGTGACACCGGTCATCCGGTGCAACGCCTGGTGGACCTCAATCTGGCCGGCAACGCGGGGACGCTCAGCGGACCGCTGGTCGCGGGGGCATTGGGCGCCATCGATCTGCGCCTGGCTTTGCTGTGGGCGACGGGTGCCGCGACCGGTGCCACGCTCGGGTCGCTCGCCCTCCATCGCCTGCCGCCGTTCGATCGGAAACGATCGCGTGGCACGCTCAGCCTGCTGCACCGACCGGGCATCGCCGCCTCGAATTGGGGCAGCGTCGTCGGCGGTGGCTGGTGGGCGATGCTTGGCTCGTTCGTACCGGTGCTGTTGGTGGCGGCCGGTGTGGGGACGCTCGGTGTCGGCGGGCTGATCACCGCCTCGGAAGCGGCAGGCCTGGGCGCCCTCATCCTGCTGCGACGATTGCCGACCGACCGGGTCAGCCTGGCCGTGGCCATGGGCGGGTTCGTTGCCTGCGGGTCCCTGATCGGCTTGGCGCTGGCGCCACCGCTTCTGTCGTTGTACGTGCTGTTGCTGATCATCGGTGGCGCCGCGAGTGGCACCGTGACGACACTCGGGCCGGCCCTGGCGGCAGCCGCTGCCAGCCCAGAGGAGCAGGGCGACGCGCTGGCCATGTCAGGCACCTTCCGGGCCGGTGCTCTGCTCGGGGCACCGGCCGGGGTGGGAGCCGTCGTGGCCGTTGCGCCGCTGTCGGTCGGCTTGTTCGCTCTCGGTGCCGGCCTGGCGGCGGTCGGCGTCGTGGTGGAGCGAGGCTGGTCGCACGCTCTTTCGGCGCCCCGAGCCTGATCCCGAGTCGCCCGAAGATACATCCACCCAGTATTGACAAGCTATTGACAACGGGCCCTCCCGAGCGCACAATAGCCCTCTACGGGCTTGTCAAGACTTGACAGGCCCACCGGTGTGTCCGGGTCCTTGCGGGAGGATCCGGTGGCGAGAAAACGGCGTCGCCTGGTCCGCGGCGCGAAGGAGTGAGTTTGTCGGTCGGCGCGACTGCCGAGGTCAAGAGCAAGCTGTCCGTCGTCGAGGTCGTCGGCGAAACGGTCACGCTGAAGAAGGCGGGAACCACCTACAAGGGCCTGTGCCCGTTCCATGGTGAGAAGACGCCCTCGTTCGTCGTGACGCCGGCCCGTGAGACGTGGCATTGCTTCGGCTGCGGGCTCGGGGGCGACATCTTCAGTTTCGTCATGCAGCGGGACGGGTCGACCTTTCCCGAGGCCCTTCGCACGCTGGCCGCACGCGCCGGCGTCGAGATCGACGAACGGACGAAGCGCGAGGACGCCCGCCGCGCCAGATTGCGCCAGGTGCTCGACACGGCGATCGCCTTCTACCACGCGGTCCTGACCGGCTCGAAGGCGGGCCAGCCCGCGTTGGCCTACCTCAATGGCCGCGGCTTCACCGATCAGACGATCGAGACGTTCCAGCTCGGTTGGGCCCCGGCCGGCTGGGAACAGATGGCTCGCCAGCTGCAGACCAAGCGCGACATCCGTGGTGAGGAGCTCGTCGAGGTCGGCCTCGCCAGCCCCAGCCAGCGTGGCCGCGGCGTCATCGACAAGTTCCGGGCGCGCGTCATCTTCCCCATCCGCGACGCGAACGGTCACGCGGTGGGGCTCGGCGGTCGGCTGCTGGAAGGGGAGGGCCCCAAGTACCTGAACTCTCCGGCCACGCCGCTATTCGACAAGAGCCGCACGCTGTATCTGATCGACAAGGCCAAGGGCCCCATCCGCAAGGCCGACCAGGCCGTCATCGTCGAGGGCTACACCGATGCGCTGATGGCCCACCAGGCGGGCTTCGAGAACGTCGTCGCCAGCCTGGGCACGGCGTTGACCCCCGGCCAGGTGGCCCTGCTCACCCGCTACGCCAAGCGGATCGCCCTGGCCTATGACGTCGACGCGGCCGGCGAGCGGGCCGGTACCCTGGGTGTCCAGGCCCTGGCCGGGCTCATCGGCCAGCTGCAGGGCGACGATTCGGGTGTCAAGCTCGAGGACGTCCGCGTCGTGCGCCTGCCGGCCGGCAAGGACCCCGACGAGGTCGTCCGCGAGGATCCGGCCGTCTGGTCGGCCGGCATCGCCAAGGCCAAGCCACTCGTCGAATACCTCATCGACCACCACGCGGGGCGGTTCGACCTGAAGACGCCGACCGGGCGGATCGGGTTCGTCGATGCCGTGATGCCGTCCGTTCGCGATATCGCCGATCCGCTCCGGCGCGACGAGGCGCTCCAGCAGGTGCGCCGGGTGTCGGGTGTCGAGGAGCGGGTGCTCCGCCAGGTGCTCGACCGGCGCATCGCCGCGGCCGGCGGCACGGGCACCGGCGCCGACCGGCAGCGGAGCGACGCCGCGACGCGGATCACGGCCGATGCGGTGCTGGCCTCCCCCGATGCCCTGCCGATCGCCGATATCCTGCGAGCCGTCACGCCGGTCGAGGCGGAACTCATCCGGCTGTTGCTGCTCGTGCCGGACCAGCAGCTGCGCGTCGTCGACGAGCTCGGCCCCGACCAGCTGCCGTCGACCCTCGCGCGCGAGTTGTTCCGGGCGATCGTCCTGCAGCGAGCGCCCGATGACCAGGGCATCCATCCGCCGTTCGATGGTGCGGCACTGCTGCTCGCGGTCGACGATGAGACGGCGTCGCTGGCCCGGGCGCTGTACGCCAAGCCGGGGCCGGATCCGCGCTCGCTCGACCCCCGCCACCTGGCCTACGAGATCACCCGCCTCCTGCTCGAGCTCGAGGATGACCAGCTGCGCGAGCGCAGCGACTACAACGAGGCCGCCCAGGCCGAGGCCGAGCGCGCCGGCGACGCCGCCACGATCGACCGCCTCATGCTCGAGCGCCGCCAGATCAACGAAGCCCGTCGGTCGCTCGATCGACGCCGTGACGAAACCCGACTGCTCGCCCGGCCGACCGTGGCCGCGCGCGCCTGAACCCGGTCCCCAAGGAGGAACCATGCCCGCCGATCCGCTCGACAAGCAACTCGTTGAAGCCGTCCTGTCACGGCCGCGCCGTGCCAAGGCCGACCTGGAGGAGGCCAAGCTGGCTGGCCTGCGACCGGCCCGCGGCCGCACCGCCGTGGCTTCGACCGATGACGACGACGATGACGACGACCTCGACCTCGGGCCCGAAGGGGCGACCTCGGACGCCGACCCGGAGGTGAAGGTCGAGGTCGTGGCAGAGGACGGCACCCCCGATCCGGCCGCCCGACTGCCGAACGAGGAGCCGACCAAGCTCGACCCCAAGGATGTCGAGGAGCCGACCGCCGAGGACCTCGAGGCGATCAGTGCCGACATGATCGGCATCGACGACCCGGTCCGGATGTACCTCAAGGAGATCGGCAAGGTCGCCTTGCTGACCGCGGAAGAAGAGGTTGTCCTGGCCAAGGCGATCGAGCTCGGCGAGCAGCTCGTCGAGGAGCCGTGGAAGGGCATCGCCTCGCTGCACGAGTGGACGCTGCACGACACCGAGCGCAAGACGCGCACCGCCAAGCAGCAGCATCGCCTGCCGTTCGGTGACGAGGCGCACGCCATGGTCCGTTCGGCGATCTCGGCCAAGGCGGCCAAGGAGCTGCTCGTGCCGTCGCCCGATTTCCA
>DASSII010000055.1:0-9892 GCA_035692005.1 Candidatus Limnocylindrales bacterium
GGCGGCGGCGACCAGCACGACGATCGCGACCCTGGTCGTCCATGCCGGCCCGCCATGCCCGGCCGGCTCGCCGTGGCCGCCGAGGGTCGCGGCCGGGTTGGTCAAGGCGAACACCAATGACAGCACGTAGCCGACGATGAGAACGCCCGAGACGAGCACGCTCTCCTCGGTCAGCGATCCCTGGGCGGGGTCGCGGGTGGTGAACGCGAACACCGCCGGCACGAACAGGCCGATGACCGCGAGCACGAGCAGTGACGCGTTCGACGATGCGACCCGCTGGCTGAAGGTCTGGGTGCCGTGGCGCAGGCCGCCGACCAGGACGCTGGCGCCCAGGACCAGCAGGAGGTTGCCGATGATCGAGCCCGTCAGCGACGCCTTGACCACCTCGATGAGCCCCGCCTGCAGGGCGAAGAAGGCGATGATCAGTTCGGCGATGTTGCCGAAGGTCGCGTTGAGCACGCCGCCGATCTGCGGTCCGGTCAGCGAGCCCAGCCGCTCGGTCGCCAGCCCGACCACCCATGCCAGCCCGAGGATGGCGGCGGCCGACACCACGAACACGAGCGTCCGGTCGGCGTGGGCCACGAAGTCGAGGACGATCGCCGCCGCACTCAGCGCCAGGGTCACCAGCAGCGCGATCCGTCCGACCCGGGACAGCTTGCCCAGGATCGGCAGGCCCCCGCCGGGCGATCGGTCCGGTGCAGACGGCGCAAGCGCGGTCATCCGGGCATCCTAGCCCACGGCATCGTCACGGCGTCGCAACGTGGCGCGGCCCCGGTGTCACGGGGATCGCCGGCGGCGGCTCGCATGCTGGAGCGCATGGCGTTCCTCGCTGCCCTGTTCGCGATCGGGTCCCGCTTCGCCGGCAAGATCGTGACCACCGCGCTCGGCTGGGCGAGCACGCTGCTGTTCGGCCGCGTGCCGGCCTCCCGCCAGATCCTCATGCTCGGGATCACCTTCGGCTCGGTGATCTGGGTCGTCCTGCTGGCCGGCGTGCTGTTCCCCGACCTCGGCACGTTCCTGCTGGTGTTCGTCCCCGACCAGCAGCTGATCCCGGAGTCGACCATCCGCCTGCTCATGCTGCTCGGCGCGGCGATCGTCCCGGCGCTCGTCGGCATCCTGACGCTCCTGCTCCAGCCGGATCGCCCGCGCACCCCCCGCCGCGTGGCCGGGGCGATCGGGCGCGGCTATCCGCTCACGGCCCTCCTCGCGGTCCTGTTGGTGTTCCTCGCCGCGCTGGCCGTCGTCCGCAAGGCGCGCAGCCTGGCGCGCCGCTGGGACGATGCCCACGTCCCCTTCGTCGTCGAGCCCGGCAAGTACGACGAGGTGGCCGACGACCTCGACCGTGCCCTGGCCGCCGCGGACATCGAGGTGACGCCGAGTCTGGCACCGGCCGCGATGTCGAAACCCGCGCGCTGGGTCGCCGCGATCGCCGGCGAGGACGCGGCGGCGCTGGTCCCGCCGCGCATGATCCAGTTGCAGGGCGATGGCCTCGACATCCTCATCTACCCGATGGACCTGCTCGTGACCGGGCGACCCGAACTGGTCGTCCGAGCGCGCGCCGCGATGGCCAGTCGCCTGACGACCTCGGCGGCGCACCTCACGGTGACCGCCGAAGCCCAGCACATCGAGGACCGGATCGCCGCGCTCGCCCAGCCGGCGCCGGATCATCTCGACGCCCCGCGCCGGTTCGACGAGGCCGTGGTCGCCGAATTCGAGACCATCGACCAGCAGCTATCGACCGTGAAGATCCCGTACGACGAGTGGGAAGTCCTGTATCGCGAGCGGCTGCAGGTCGAGCGCGACCTGCGGGCCGGGGCGATGGCCGGCACCGCCGTCCTCGGGGCGGGCACTCCGGGGACGGGAAACGACGCGGTGGTCGGCGTGCTCGAAACGCTCGGGCGCCTCCTGCGTGACGGTGCCGGTACGGTCGTGGAGGTCGCGGCTGATGAGCGGACCGGCGCCGTGCTCGACCGGGCCGCGGGGCCGGGTTGGCGGTGGGCCGTGCGGGCTGCCTCGGTGGCGGCGGTGGCGGCCCGGGAGGTGATCCGCGGTCGCGACGACGCCAGGACAGCGGCGGACCCGGCGACGTCCGGAGATGGCCACGGGCCTGCCGCGCCAGTCGCCGCTCCGGCCGAACCCGCAGCCGACCAGGGTCAGCCGCCGTCCGACACCTCGTAGAGTCGACGACGACCGATCCCCGTCGCCTTCGACACGCGCCGGGCGGCCTCGCCCCGGGCCGTGCCCGCCTCGACGAGGCGCTCGACCTCACGCAGGGCCGCCGCGAGCGCCTCGCCGGCCTCGTCACTGCTGGCGGGCCGGGTGCCCGTCGATGGGCTGGTCCCGCCGGCAGCGGCCGCGTCACGGCCGGCCGGCGTCGCCCGGTCGGGGTCCATCCCGACCACGAGCACGAACTCGCCCCGCGCCGGGATCGCGCCGGCGGCCACGGCCTCAGCCAGCTCGCCGAGCGGCGCGCGCACGATCTGCTCGTGGATCTTGGTCAGCTCCCGACACACGGCCCCGCTGCGTGCCGGGCCGCACGCCGCGGCAAGATCGCGCAGTGTCGCCGCGACCCGCCCGGGTGCCTCGAACAGCACCGAGCCGCGTGGATCCACGGCGATGGCGGCGAGCCGGTCGCGGCGCTCGCGTCCCGAGCGCGGCAGGAACCCCTCGAACGTCCAGCGAGGACCGGCCAGCCCGCTGGCCGCGACGGCCGCCAGCACGGCCGATGCTCCCGGGATCGGCACCACCCGCCCACCCTCGGCTGCCCATGCCGCCACCAGGTCGGCGCCTGGATCGCTGACGACCGGCGTCCCGGCATCGGTCACCAGGGCGAGGTCCGCCCCACCACGCAGATGCTCCAGCAGCGCGGTCAGGCGTCCGCGGCCGCTGCGCGCGTGATAACTGGTCAGGCGCCCGTCGATCCCGTGGCGGTCGAGCAGGCGGTGGGTCAGCCGGGTGTCCTCGGCCGCGATCAACGGCACGGCGCGCAGGACGTCCAGCGCACGGATCGTGACATCGCCCAGGTTGCCGATCGGCGTCGCGACCACGTACAGGATGCCGCCGACCGGATCGGACGCCTGGCCGTCCGCCGGGTTCACGTCCGCGCCGAACCGGGCCGTCGTCGCGGGTACAGATAGTCGACGCCGGCGGTCCGTGGCCCGAGCTTGGCGATCGGCGGGACCTGGCGCTTGAACTCGGCGCCTGCGACCATCCGGTCGACCCGCTCGACGAGCGGCCGGTCGAACCCGAGCGCGACGACCTCGTCGACCGAACGGCGCTTGTCGATCCGCCAGAACAGCAGCCGGTCGAGCTCGGGGTAGCTGAACCCCGCCTCGGCCTCGTCGGTCTGACCAGGCCACAGATCGGCCGACGGCGCCTTGCGGATGATCCGGTCGGGAACGGTGAGGGCCGCGGCAAGCTGGCGGACCTGGCTCTTGTACAGGTCGCCGATGGGGTTGAAGGCACACGCCGAATCGCCGAACACCGTGGTGTAGCCGATGAGCGATTCGGTCTTGTTGCCGGTCCCGATGACCAGGCCGCCCCAGGTCACCGATCGGTCGTACAGCACGCTCATCCGCATCCGGGCCATGAAGTTGCCGCGGCGCACCGCCGAGGCGTCGTCCGAGGGCCCGTAGAACGCATCGACCATGGGCGAGATGTCGACGAGCTCAGATGCCGTCCCGAGCCGGACCACGACCTCCTCGGCATCGGTCCGCGACGCGGCCGATGACGTGCGGTACGGCAGTAGCACGCAGAGCAGCCGGTCGGGCCCGATCGCCTCGGCCGCGAGATAGGCGACCAGGGCCGAATCGATGCCACCCGACAGCCCCAGGACCAGCCGCTCGAAGCCGGCCTGCTGCAACTGCGCGCGGATGAACTCCCCGATGACCCGCCGCGCGACGTCGGTGTCGATCTCGAGCTCGGTCGGCAGTTCGAACGCCGGCGTTCCGTCGGTCATCGCCCGGCGGCCCGTCGGAAGCCGATCGGCCGCGAAGCGGGATCGCCCGGCGCGACATCGAGGCCGGCCTCGGCATCGGGGTCGCCGGTGGCATCGTCGGCGAGCCCCCCGCGCTCGGCCACGATCCGGGCGAGCTCCCGAGCATGGAGCTCCGGCCGCTCGTCGCGCAGCAGGGGCAGACCGATCCGCTCGCGCCGGATATCCGCGGTGGCGATGTCGACGCTGAACAGTCCCTCGTCATAGAGCGGCGCGCTGAGGACCGCCGCCCCGGTCGGAGCGATGACCTCCGAGCCGCCCCAGAACGAGATCGATTCGTCGATCCCGACCCGGTTGCAGAAGATGACGAACGAGGTGGTGAGCTGGGCGTAGGTGCGCATGAGCTGGCGCCACGACGTCGCGGTGCCGAGACCGACCTCGTTGGTGGCGGCCAGGTCGCGACCGGGCGATGAGGACACGTTGATCAGGATCTGCGCCCCGTCGAGCGCCAGCAGCTGCGCCACCGACAGGTGCCAGAAGTCCTCGCACACCGCGATGCCCAGCCCGACGCCGAGACGCGACGGGACGGCGCGGAGCATGTCGCCGGCGGCGAAGAAGCGTCGCTCGTCGAACAGCCCGTAGGTCGGCAGGAACAGCTTCCGATGGACGTGGCGGATGTCACCGTCCTCGAGCAATGCCGCTGAGATGAACAGGCGGTGATCGGCCGATTCCTCGACGAACGACACGACCGCCGACAGATCGCGCGTCGCGCCAGCGAGCTCGGTCAGGCGCGGGTCGTCGAGACGCACGGCGACCTCGGCGGCGAGATCCTGCAGCAGGTAGCCGGTCAGCCCGAGCTCGGGGAAGACGACCAGGTCCGCTCCCTCGGATCGCGCCTGCGCGAGCAGTTCGTGGTGACGGTGCAGGTTCAGGTCGAGTCGCCCGAGCACCGGCGCGATCTGGGCCAGGGCGACGCGGATCGGATCCATCGCCGCGAGCATACGCGAAGCCGATGCTAGGCTTGGCCACCGGTCGCGGGGCCCGGCTGCACCGCCGTCGACACGATCCGCAGGAGGAGCCGCCCGCGATGGCAGGACGACGTCCGCGCTTGCACCCCTGGCTCGCGCTGGGGGTCGTCACGGCGCTGGTCGTCGGGGCGTGCGCCGACTCGAGCGTTCGTCCGTCGGGCAGCCCCACAGACGATGCCCGCGGCGGGCTGGACGCGACATCGTTCCCCAGCGCCCCACCCAGCAGCGGCCCGTTCGTGCCGATGGTCTACCCGGTCGACGGACCGGCGCCGTGCGACGAGGACGCGGCCGCCGACCCCAGCCATGGGCCGTATCGCGGCACCATCCGGCGGATCACGGCGGTCGATCCGCTGACGGTCACGTTCGAGCTGTGCGATTCGGATGCGGCGTTCCTGGCCAAGGTCGCCGCCCCGTCGCTGGCCATCAACGACACCGCCTGGCTGACCGCACGGATCGATCCGGCCGGGGGCGCGCCGCGCCTGCTCACCGAGGTCAACGGGACCGGCCCGTTCCGCCTCGAGTCGTGGGGCGACGGCGCCAATGTCACGCTGCGACGCTTCGACGGCTACTGGGGCGACCGGGCCCGGACCGGCGCGCTCGTGTTCGTCGCCGAAGGCGACGCCGGTCGACGGCTGGCCAAGCTGAGCGAGGGTTCCGTCGACGGCGTCGACCTTGTGGCGCCCGCCGACGCCGCGAGCGTGGTGCAGAACCCGGACATCGTGCTGGACCCGCGCGAGGGCCTCAATATCGCCTACGTCGGCCTGAACAACCGCTTCGCCCCGTTCGACAGCGAGGCGGTCCGCCAGGCACTGGCCATCGGCATCGATCGAGCCGCCATCGTCAGCGACGCGTTCCCACCGGGCGCCGAGCTCGCGACGCACTTCCTGCCGTGCGCCATCGCCGATGGCTGTGCCGGCGGCGCGTGGCCGGGCCTCGATCCCGCCCTCGCCCGCGAGCGACTGGCCCAGGCCGGCTTTCCCGACGGGTTCAGCACCAGCATCACCTACAGCGACGAGCCGCGGGAGTACCTGCCCGATCCGACGGCGGTGGCGACCGCCCTGCAGACCCAGCTCCACGAGTACCTCGGCGTCGACGCGACGCTGCGCGTCCTGCCGTTCGACGACCTGGTCGCGCAGGCCGACGCGGGCCGGATCGACGGCCTGTACCTGCTCGGAGCACGCGCCCGGGTACCCGACGCGAGCCTGCTGTTGGATCAACACTTCGGACCGGCGTCGAGCGCCCAGTTCGGACGGCGCTTCGACGACATCGCGCGAGCGCTCGATCAGGGCCGAGCGACTGGCGACCCGGCCAAGCGGACCGTTGCCTACCAGCGCGCCAACGAGCGCATCGTCCGCCATGTCCCGATGATCCCGCTGGCCCACGTCGGCACCCTCGCCGCGACCCGCGCCGACGTCGGTGGCTACACCGCGAGTGCGACTGCGAGCGATCGATTCTCCCTCGTGACGCCGGGGGATCGGGCGCAGTTCGTGTTCATGCAGGCCGGTCGACCCGGCGGCCTGTACTGCGCCGACGAGGTCGATGATGCCGCCCTCCGCATCTGCGCCCAGCTGACCGAGTCGCTGTATCGCCTCGATCTGCCCGAACCGACCCTGTCGCCGGCGCTGGCGACGGCGTGCGTCCCCGACGCCGACCTGGTGCTCTGGACGTGCTCGCTACGGCCCGGCGTCCGGTTCCACGACGGCACCTCGCTCGACGCCAACGACGTCGTCCTGTCGTACGCCGTGCAGTGGGACGCGGAGCACCCACTGCACCGCGGCCGGGAGGGCTCGTTCAGCGCCTTCACCGACCGTTTCGGCGGCCTGTTGAACCCTCCGCCGACGCCCTGATCGGTGCTGGCATGCCGGCCCCGCCGGTGCTACTGTGTCGCGACTCGCGGCCGGACGACGTCCTGTGGCGAATGACTTGCTCCCGCCCGGACGCCAGGGAGGTCATGAGGCGGTCCGTCGGGAGGACGTAAGAGGAGGAGCTCAGAGCATGACTCGTGCATCGAGCCTGCCGCTCAGGCTCGCCGCGCTGCTGGGCAGCGCGGCGTTGATCGCGGTCGCATGCGGTGGCGGCACGCCATCCGCCAGTGCGCCCGCCAGCCAGCCGGCGGCCAGCGAACCCGCCGCCAGCCCCTCGACGAGCGCTGAGGCGTACGACGGCATGGCCTACCCGGCCGATGCCGACGCCCCGTGCGGCGTCGCCCCGTATGAGGGCACCATCAAGCGCATCACGGCGGTGGACCGCCTGACCGTGCGCTTCGACCTGTGCGCCCCGGACCCGGCCTTCCTGCCGAAGGTCGCGTTCAGCGTGTTCGGCATCCACGACAGTGACTATCTGACCGCGCATGCCGCCGACAAGTCCCTGCTCGAGAAGCCGAACGGCACCGGCCCGTACATGCTTGACAGCTGGGACAAGGGCAACCGCCTGGTCCTCAAGTCCAACCCGGACTACTGGGGCGACAAGGCCCTGACGCCGAACCTCGAGTTCCGCTGGAGCGACGAAGCCGCGCAGCGGCTGCTCGAGCTGCAGTCGGGCAACGTCGACGGCATCGACAACCCCGGCGCCGATGACATCGCCACGATCCAGGCCGATTCGAGCCTCAAGTTCAATCCTCGCGAGGGGATGAACACGATGTACCTCGGCTTCAACAACACGATCAAGCCGTGGGACAACGAGAACGTCCGCAAGGGCATCGCGCTTGGTATCAATCGCCAGGAACTCGTCGACAACTTCTATCCGGAAGGGTCGGAGGTCGCGTCGCACTTCACGCCGTGCTCCGTGCCGTTCGGCTGCGAAGGCGACGCGTGGTACGACTTCGACGCGACGCAGGGCAAGCAGCTCCTGACCGACGCCGGGTTCGACTTCAGCAAGAGCTACAAGCTCCAGTTCCGCGCCGCCGTGCGCGGCTACCTGCCGGATCCGCCGGTCATCGCGACCCAGATCCAGCAGCAGCTCAAGAACAACCTGGGCATCAACGTGACGCTCGATCTCCAGGAGTCCGGCGCCTTCCTCGACGCCAACGCGGCGGGGACGCTCGACGGCATCTTCATCCTCGGCTGGGGCGCGGACTATCCCGACCCGACCAACTTCCTCGACTACCACTTCGGCTCGGGCTCCGGCAAGAAGTTCGGCGCCCCGCTGCCGGACATCGCCGCCGCCCTGACCAAGGGCGCGACCTCGCTCGACGAGGCCACCCGCAAGGCGGCCTACACCGAGGCCAACACCCTCATCAAGCAGCACGTGCCTGCGGTCATCGTGGCCCACGGCGCGTCCGGCACGGCGTTCAAGGCCGATGTCGAGAATTCGCATTCCTCGCCGCTCAGCACCGAGATCTTCTCGGTGATGAAGGCGGGTGACCGCGACACGCTGGTCTGGATGCAGAATGCCGAGCCGCTCAGCCTGTACTGCGCGGACGAGACCGACGGCGAGTCGTTGCGCGCGTGCGAGCAGATCAACGAGGCGCTCTACGGCTACGAGATCGGTGGCACCAAGGCGGTGCCGGCGCTCGCGACCGAATGCGCCCCGAATGATGACGCGTCCGTCTGGACGTGCACCCTGCGCGACGGCGTGAAGTTCCACGACGGTGCCGACCTCGACGCCAACGACGTCGTCGTCAGCTACGCCGCCCAGTGGGACACCAAGCATCCGCTGCACGTCGGCCGGTCCGGCGCGTTCGAGTACTTCCCCGGCCTGTGGGGCGGGTACCTCAACCCGCCGGCCTCCTAGGTCGCCGCAGCCGTACCGACCCGAACGGGGGCGCCACTCGGCGCCCCCGTTCGACTATCCATCCCTGACCGTGCCGTGACACGCGGTCGTCCAGCCCGTCGGAGCCCCGCCCGCTCGTGATCCGCTTCGTGACCCGCCGGCTGCTCGTGACGATCCCGGTCCTGTTCGGGATCGTGTTCGTGGTGTTCGCGCTGGCCCGGATCATCCCGGGCGATCCCTGCCGGGCGGTCCTCGGCGAACGGGCGACCGACGCCGTGTGCAACGACTTCATCCACCGCTACGGGCTCGACAAGGCCATCGCGCCGGGCATCTTCAAGAGCGGCAGCACCTGGGAGTTCCGCCCCGCCGAGATCCCGGCGACGCTCGCCGACAACCAGTTCACGGCCTACCTCGGGCAGCTGGCGTCGGGCGACCTCGGGACCTCCATCAAGCATTCCCGGCCGGTCACCCAGTTGCTCGTCGAGCGCCTGCCGACGACGGTCGAGCTGACCGCCTGGGCGATGCTGTTCGCCATCGCCATCGGCATCCCGATCGGCCTGCTGTCCGCGTACCGCCACAACTCCCCGATCGACGTCGGCTCGATGATCTTCGCGAACCTGGGCGTGTCGGTGCCGGTCTTCGTGCTGGGCCTCGTGCTCGCCTACCTGTTCGCCATCGTGCTCAAGGACACGCCCCTGTCGCTGCCGCCATCGGGGCGGCTGAGCTCCGGGGTGGAGGTCGTCCCGCTGGCCGAGGTGTGGGGATTGCAGGGCATGACCGGGCTGCCGCGCGGCATCCTCGATTTCCTGTCGGGCATCTACACGTTCAGCGCGCTCATCAGCGGCCAGTGGGGCGCGCTGCTGGACGCGTTCCGGCACCTCATCCTGCCGGCCATCGCGCTCGGAACGATCCCGCTGGCGATCATCGCCCGGATGACCCGCTCGAGCCTGCTCGAGGTGCTCGGCCAGGACTACGTCCGGACGGCCCGGGCGAAGGGCCTCAAGGAGCGCTCCGTCGTCCTCCGTCACGGCGCCCGCAACGCGCTGCTGCCGGTCGTGACGATCATCGGCCTCCAGATCGGCGCGCTGCTGTCCGGTGCGGTGCTGACCGAGACCGTGTTCAACCTCGCCGGCGTCGGGCGGACGATGTTCGAGGCGATCACCGGCCGCGATTACGTCGTCATCCAGGGGTTCACCCTGATCATCGCGATCACCTACCT
>DASSII010000056.1:0-3137 GCA_035692005.1 Candidatus Limnocylindrales bacterium
CGGTGAGCCAGGCCGGCGCGCGCGTCGTCGCCGACTCGACGAACGACGTCCCGAGTTCGACGTCGATCACGCTGACCGTGCCGAGCGACGCGCGCGAGGGCGATCTGCTGGTCGTGGCGATCGAGGCGCGCGGCAAGCCGACCATCGGCGCCCCTGACGGCTGGCAGCGCGTCCGCGTCGACACCAACGGCACGATCGTCGAGCTCGCCACGTACATCCGTGTGGTCGGGCCGTCGGAACCGGCCGAGGCTCGCTGGACGTTCAATCGATCGACGGCCGCCGCGGCCGCGCTGGTGGTCGTCCGCGGAGCCGCGAGCGATCCCATCGGCGACGCGACGGGCCGGACCGACGCCAAGGGCAGTGCCATCCCGGCGCCCTCGGCCACCGCCGATCGGGACGCGAGTCTCGTGCTGGCCTTCTTCGGTGCGGCCCGGGCCACGGCCATCACGCCACCGACCGGCATGACGGAGGTCGCCGAGAGCGCCTCGAGGACGGGACGCTACAAGGCCACGCTCGAGGTCGCCGCGGCCGCCGCCGATGCCGGCGCGATCGATGGCCTGCGGGCGACCGCATCCGGCTCGTCGGCGAGCGTCGCCCAGGTGCTGGTGATCCGGCCCTGATCCGCCCTCGGCCGCGCGGTCGACCGGGAGTCGTGGTCCGGTCGGTCAGCGACCCTGCAGCATCGCCGGGATCGTTCGGATGATCAGCTTCATGTCGAGCCAGACGGACCAGCCGTCGATGTAGCGCAGGTCGAGGGCGGCACGTCGGTCGAAGCTCTCGTCGAGGCGGGCCTCGACCTGCCACAGGCCGGTGATGCCGGGCTTCATCGACAGCCGACGACGGTGCCAGATGTCGTAGTCGGCGACCTCGCGCGGGGGCGCGGGACGCGGACCGACGATGCTCATCTCGCCGCGCAGGACGTTCCACAGCTGGGGCAGCTCGTCGATGCTCGTCTTGCGCAGGAACGCACCGAGCCGGGTGATGCGCGGGTCATTGGTCATCTTGAACGCCGCGCCCTGGGTGTCGGACATCGCCACGACCTCGGCATAGCGCTCCTCGGCGTCGGTCACCATCGTCCGGAACTTCACGATCGTGAACGGACGGCCCTGGAGGCCGACCCGGATCTGCCGGAAGAAGACCGGCCGGCCCTCGGTCGCGATCATCACCGCGGCGATCGCCGCGAACACCGGGCTGAGCAGCAGGAGCCCGATGGACGCCAGCCCGATGTCCATCAGCCGCTTGGCGATCATCCCGACGGCCTGGTCCGGGACATGGACGTGGGACAGGACGGGCACCCCGTCGATGTCCTCGACGCGCCCGGTGAACCAGGCGAGGCCGATGTCCGCCAGCGGGATCCGGACGGCCTTGCCCTCTTCGCGACAGAGCACGGTCACCGGCTCGATGTACTCCCAGTCGCTGACCGGGAGGCAGACGGCCACCTCGTCGATGACCCGCTCATGGAACAGCCGGACCAGGTCGTCGATGCCACCGAGGATCGGGCCGTCGACGGCGACCTCGCCACGCTCGTGCGGCCGGAGGTACCCGATGATGTCGAGCCCGAGCTCGGGATGGCGGGCGATCAGGCGTGCGAAGCCGGCCGCCGTGTCACCGGTACCGAGCACCAGCAACTGTCGGGTGTTGTGGCCGCGGACGCGGAACCAGCCGAAGATCGCCCGCATCGCCAGCCGGGACACGAAGGTGATCGCCATCTGGCCGATCAGCAGCGACACGATGAGCGGGCGGCTGACCTCGTCCAGGTTCAGCGCGAAGATGACGATGATCGTCGACGAGGCGACGATCGCGCCGAGCCGCAGCACTTCGCGCAGCGTGCCGACGATCGTCCACGTCGCGCGGAGCCGGTACATGCCGACGAGCCAGGACGCCGTGACCCAGCCGAGCGCGTAGGCGAGCGCAGGGATCAGGGCATCGGTCCCGGTGCTGAGCTGCCAGCGCGAACGCCAGTCCGCCCCCAGGATCAACGCCGACAGGGCGATGAACAGGACGATCGACGACGCCACGTCGACCGTCGTCAGCGCGAATCGCAAGGCCGTCACATGACGACGGATCACGGCGTTCCCCCACCTTTCTCCACCCCCGGGAAGCAGGACTTCCCGCTACCCCGAACGTACCATCCACGAGCGCCCCAGACCACACCCAAGGGTCGTTTGGTAGTGCGTCGGGGCACCATCGACCCGGGTCGTGCATCACGCCTGCAGGTATCCATCGAACGCTCGTCAGGGAGCCGGTCGGAGCGCGACCAGCTGGCCGATGTTGGCGGCACTGTTCGCGGCGACGGCGACGCGCGTGCCGGTCGCGCCCGCGCTGGCGGCCCCGCCGTCCGCCGCGGCGGAGGTGACCTTGTAGGTGTTCGTCGACGGGACGGCCTCGTCGTAGCGCTCGGTCATCCCGGACGGGGGTGTCATGCTCGTCAGCGCCGGCGTGCCGAAGAACGCGACGAGCACCCGGTCCGGACCGGTCGTCGTGACCGACGGCGCCGTGATCGAGGTCGAAGCCGCGTTGACCTGGCCTCCGTGGACATCGACCGGGTTGGCCGGATCGACGCCGCTGTAGGCAACGATGCCGCCGGCCGCCGATTGCGCGTTGGACAGTGTGAACGTGTAGGAGGACGGTTCCGAACCGCCGGCGACGTGGACGAACAGGGCTTGGCGCATGGTGCTGGCGTTGATGTCCTGGCGGACGAGCGTCCAGCCGGCGGGCGGCGTGATCGTCGGCCCGCCGCGAACGCTGACCGCTGCGACGAGGACGTCGCCGCTCACGGCGCCGGCTGGCGCCGGGATCACCAGGCTGGTGGCGGTGGCGTTGTCGGCCGAGCTCGCGCTGCGGAAGGTGATGCCCGAGCCGGACGGCGCCGCCGTGGTGAAGCTCCAGCTGACCGGGGCCAGCGGGTTGGTGGCGAGGTCGGTGATGCCCGACGTGAGCTGGGCGGTGTAGGTCGTGCCGGCGGCCAGGGCGGCCGACGGATCGAGCGTGGCCAGCCGGGTGCCGGCGTTGTACGACACCGTGGCCGCGACCGGCGTGGCGCCCGGGCCCTCGAGCGTGAAGGTCGTGCCGGACACGCCGGTCACGTCCTCGCTGAAGGTCGCCGTGACGTTGGCGCCGGTGGCCACGTCGGTGGC
>DASSII010000057.1:0-9510 GCA_035692005.1 Candidatus Limnocylindrales bacterium
GCTGCGCACCGCCGACGGCAACGAGGTGTGGCGGGTGGACCCGTACGCCCGGCAGGTCACGAGCTCGGTCGGGAACGCGGTCGTCTACGACCCGGCGGCATTCGACTGGGCCGACCACTCGTTCGAGATGCCGGCACGGGACGACCTGGTCATCTACGAGCTCCACGTCGGCACGTTCAACGCCACCGGCGATCGTCAGGGCGACTTCGACCGCGCCGCGCGCCGCTTGCCGTACCTGCGCGACCTGGGCGTCAGCGCGGTCCAGGTCATGCCGCCGTTCGAGTTCGCGGGCGACGTGTCGTGGGGCTACAACCCGGCCCACCTGTTCGCGATCGAATCGGGCTACGGCGGGCCGGATGCGTTCAAGCGCTTCATCCGGGCAGCACACGAGCACGGCATCGCGGTCATCGTCGACGTCGTGTACAACCACCTCGGCCCGTCGGACCTCGACCTCTGGCGCTTCGACGGCTGGGCCGATGGCGACGGCGGCGGCATCTACTTCTACAACGACGATCGGGCGCGTACGCCGTGGGGGGCCACCCGACCGGACTATGGGCGGGGCGAGGTCCGGACGTTCCTGCGCGACAGCGCCCTGACCTGGCTGGAGGAGTTCCAGTGCGACGGTCTGCGCTTCGACGCCACGGTCTACATCCGGGCGGTCGACGGGGACGCCGGCGGTGACCTGCCCGACGGCTGGTCGTTCATGGCCTGGGTCAACGACGAGATCCATGCGCGGATGCCGTGGAAGCTGACCATCGCCGAGGACATCCAGAACGATCCCGCCATCGTGGCGCCGACCGCCGCCGGCGGCGCCGGCTTCGATGCGCAGTGGGATGCCGGGTTCCTGCGCCAGATCCGTCCCGCGCTCGAGTCGGGCGATGACGGCGAGCGCGACATCGATGCGGTGATCGCCGCCATCACCGGGACGGACCGCGGGGCGGCGTTGACGCGGGTCATCTACACCGAGTCGCACGACGACGTGGCCAACGACTTCGTCCGGGTGCCGGAGGCGATCGCGCCCGGCGACGCCGGCTCGTGGTGGTCGAAGAAGCGGGCCAACCTCGGCTCGGGGCTGGTCCTCACATCGCCCGGCCTGCCGATGCTGTTCCAGGGTCAGGAGCTGCTCGAGGATCGCTGGTTCGATGACACGGTCGCGCTCGACTGGTCGAAGGAGCAGCGGTTCGAGGGCATGCTGCGGCTGCACCGCGACCTGATCCAGCTGCGGCGGGCGGTCGATGGCGCCACCCGCGGCCTGCGCGGGGCGAACGTCGAGATCCTGCACGCCGACGCCGAGACCAAGGTCGTCGCGTTCCATCGCTGGCACGAGGGCGGCCCCGGCGATGACGTCGTCGTGGTCGTCAATCTGGCGAACCGCCTGGCCGACGACCTGCGCATCGGCTTCCCGGCATCGGGTCGATGGCGGGTCCGGTTCAACTCCGATTCGAATGCCTACTCGCCGATGTTCGGCGGGCACGAGTCGTTCGACACCGACGCCGACGGCGGACCGTCCGACGGCCAGCCGCACAGCGCGCTCGTCAGCGTCGGGCCCTACTCGATGGTCATCCTGTCGCGCGAGTCGTAGGACGCGCGCGCACCGTCCGGTGGGTCAGCCGGCCACGGCCGGCCGGATGTTCTGGTTGAGGTGGAACAGGTTCGTCGGGTCGTAGCGGCGCTTGACGTCCGCCAGCCGGCGATAGGTCGCCTCGGGGTAGGCCTCGTGAATGCGATCCTCGCCCTCGGCCTCGAGGAAGTTCGAGTAGACGCCGGTGGACCGCGGTCGAAGGGCCTCGAAGTAGGATTCCGTCCACGCGGCGTGGACGGGCGCCTCGGCCGGGTCCTCGAAACCGGTGATCAGGACGACCATGACCGACGCATCGCGATGCGCGAACGCCGTCGCCGCGTCGTCGACTCGCGCCATCGCGCCACCGAGGACCCGGATCTGGGTCATCGCCATCGGTGAGCTCGGCGCGGCCATCCGCTGGAGGATCGTGTCGATCGCCGCGTCGTCGAGGGTGTCGAGGAACAGCGATCGATGCGAGGCCGGGGTTCGCTCCTCGGCGCCCTGCATCAGCTCGTAGATGCCGACGTAGGGCATCGGCATCACGAACTCGGCCATCGGGGTCGCGACCTGACGGAACGGCTCGAGCGCCGCCTGGCCCGCCTCGGCGTCGCCGTCGAACACGAACATCAGCGCGAGCGTCGGCTGCCCATGCAGCGCCTCGGGGATGAACGGCGCCGGCGGAGCGGCCATCAGGACCGAGATGGTGGTGAGCGCCTCGGGGGCACTGGCGGCCAACGGCACGAGGCTCTGCAGCACCTCCCGGGTCGGTGGCAGGAACAGGGCACCGCCGAGGACGGTGGCCACCGCGTACAAGCGGAACTGGAAGCGGGTCACGATGCCGAAGTTCCCGCCGCCACCCCGGATCGCCCAGAACAGGTCGGGGTGGTCCGTCTCACTGGCAACGATGATCCGGCCATCGGCGGTGACGACCTCGACCGACAGCAGCGCGTCGATCGCCAGGCCGTGCTTGCGCACCAGCCAGCCGATGCCACCGCCGAGGGTCAGTCCGGCGATCCCCACGCTGCCGGTGTCCCCGAATGGCGTGGCGAGGCCGTGCCCGGCCGCGGCCGCTGTGTACTCACCCGCCGTCAGGCCGGCCTGCGCCCAGGCGATGCGTCGCTCCGGGTCGATGTGCAGGCCCTTCATGGCACCCAGATCGAGCACGATGCCGCCCTCGACCGTGCCGTAGCCGGCCAGGCTGTGCGCCCCACCGCGGACGGCGAGCTCGAGGCCGGTATCGCGGGCGAAGACGACCGTCCGGGCGACGTCGGCGGCGGTGGCGGCACGGACGATCAGCGCGGGATGGCGGTCGATCGTCGCGTTGTGGACCTGGCGGGCGAGGTCATAGCCCGCGTCCTCGGGACGGATGACGCTGCCGGCGAGCCCGGCGCTGAATGTGGCGATATCGAGCGGGCGGGTCTCGTCGTGGGGGGTGATGCGGGCGAGCGCCATCGTGGTGGGTTCCTTTCGTGCGCGGTCGGGTCGGTCGGGGGTCGTGTGATCGATGTTCGGGGCGACCACCCACGTCCGGGAGCGGGCAAGGGACATCGGACCCGGCTCGACGGATGACGTGTCGGGTGCGACGGATGACGATGGCGGCTCAGGCCGGCGGCGGCGAGATCCCGTGGCGATAGAACGGGATCGGTTCGGGCGCGAGCGGCGTCACGCCGCGGATGAGGTCGGCGGCCTTTTCGGCGAGCATCATCACCGGGGCGTAGATGTTGCCGTTGGTGATGTACGGCATCGCCGATGCGTCGACGACGCGCAGCCCGTCGAGACCGTGGACCCGCAACGTCAGCGGGTCCAGGACCGAGGCGTCGTCGACGCCCATCCGCGTGGTGCACGACGGATGCAGGGCGGTCTCACCGTCGCGCCGGACCCAATCGAGGATCTCATCGTCCGTCTCGACCGACGGACCCGGCGACGTCTCGCCACCGTTGTAGGGGCCCATCGCCGGCTGGCCGAGGAGGCGCCGGGCGACGCGCACCGCCTCGACCCACTCGCGTCTGTCCTGGTCGGTCGAGAGGTAGTTGAAGCGAAGCGCCGGGTGCTCGCGCGGGTCGCTGCTCTTGAGCGTGACCGAGCCGCGCGAATCGGAGTACATCGGCCCGACGTGGACCTGGTAGCCGTGTCCCGACGCGCCGGCCGAGCCGTCGTAGCGGATCGCCAGCGGCAGGAAATGGAACATCAGGTTCGGATAGGCGACATCGTCGTTGGAGCGGACGAAGCCGCCGCCCTCGAAGTGGTTGGTCGCGCCCGGGCCGCTGCGCAGGAACAGCCACTGCGCGCCGATGAACGGGCGGCGCCACTTCTGGGTCGCGGACGGCTGCATCGAGACCGGCTGGAGCGAGCGGTACTGGATGTACACCTCGAGATGGTCCTGCAGGTGTCGGCCGACGCCGGGCCGGTCGGCGACGACCGGGATGCCGAGTCCGCCGAGCTCGTCGGCTGAACCGACGCCCGACAGGAGCAGCAGCTGGGGTGAGTTGATCGACCCGCCGGCGAGGATGACCTCACCCGCCGGGATGCGTTCGACGCCCGAGCGTCCGCGCGCCACCTCGACCCCGACCGCGCGTCGCCCATCGAACAGGACACGGGTCACGAACGTCCGCGTGCGCACCTCGAGGTTCGGGCGCCGACCCATGATCGGGTGGAGGTAGGCGCGGGCAGCGGACAGCCGGCGGCCGCGATGGATGTTCCGGTCGAACGGGGCGAAGCCTTCCTGGCGATAGCCGTTGACATCATCGGTCAGCGGGTACCCGGCCTCCTGGACGCCCGCGAAGAACGCCGTGAACAGCGGGTTGGTGGCCGGACCACGCTCGAGGATGAGCGGGCCGTGATGACCCCGCCACGGGTCGTCCGGCGCGGCGGCCAGACAGGTCTCCATCCGCTTGAAGTAGGGCAGACAGTGGGCGTAGTCCCAGGTGGCCATGCCCGGATCGGCGGCCCACCGCTCGTAGTCGAGTGGGTTGCCGCGCTGGAAGATCTGGCCGTTGATGCTGCTGCTGCCACCGAGGACCTTGCCCCGCGCGTGGTAGATCCGCCGGCCGTTCATGAACGGCTCAGGCTCGGACTCGTACTTCCAGTCGTAGAACCGGCTGCCGATCGGGAAGGTCAGGGCAGCCGGCATGTGGATGAACGGATCGATCCGCCAGTCGGACCGGCCAGCCTCGAGGACGAGGACGCGGGTGCCCGGATCCTCGCTCAGGCGGTTGCCAAGGACGCTCCCCGCCGAGCCGCCGCCGACCACGATGTAGTCCCATTGCCGGTCCGCCATGGCAGCGATGCTAGCAGCGCGAGCCGGAGGTCAGGACTCCGTGTCGACGATCGGGGCGAGTGCCACGCAGCACTGTCCGGGCTGCGGATCGAGGCGTGCCTCGAAGTCGCGGCTGCCGAGCCCCCCGAGCAACCCGTTCGAGAGGGCGAGGTTCATCCCGCACACCAGCGGCCGATGTTCGTCGACCAGGGCGTGGAAGGGACAGTTGCCGAGACGGATCTCGCCCGATTCCGTCTCGCACGGCTCGTAGCCTCCGTCGCGCAGCGCCTCGACGAGGGCCGCGTGACGCTGGCGGCGACCCGGACGCGGGCCTGCCCGACGCCGTGCGGCTGCGCCGACCTCCCGGCCGAGTCGGTCCGCCGAGGCCTGCAACGCCGGTGGCGGCCCGGCCGCGCTCATCGCCTCCATTGCCTCGGCCAGCAGCCGGGCGGCCGCCTCGTAGCGTCGATCGGGCAGTGACACCGCCACCTCGCGCTCGCTGCGCCGATACAGCTTTGCCGGCCGGCCGGCCCCTGGCCCCGTCCGCCCCGAGAGGCGCTTGAACTCGGTGACCAGCAGATCCTCGCCCACCAGCCGATCCAGATGGAACGCCGCGAGGGCTCGACTGATGCCGACCGCGCGCGCCGCCTCGTCGCGACCGACCGGGCGAGCCTGGGCGACCACCCAGTCGTACAGCGACCGGCGCACCGGTTCGTCCAGCAGCGCGAGTGCCTCGATGTCCTTCGCCTTGGTCGACATGGCCCAAGTGTAATACGAGCGCGCATTTGTACAAGTACTTGACATGAAGGATCGGTATCTGTATTACTAAGCAATGTTCACGATAGAACGCATCACCCAGGAGGCCCGGACGCTGCCGATCCTGTCGAAGGCCGGCATCGCCGTGATGCTGCTCGGCGGCCTCGCGGACCTGATGGCGCATCTGGAGGCGGCCGGTCATGACGGCCACCTGCACGCCCACACCTCGGCCGAGCTGTCCGCCCACCTGATCGTGTTCGTGGGCATGGTCCTCATCTACCTGGGCGTCGTCCTCGACGGCGCCCGTCGCCACCGCGCCCGGCGGTCGTCGGAGCGCACCTAGCAGGGAGTCGAGCGATGCCGTTCGGAGATTTCGTCAACCAGATCCCACCCCTGGGCTTTCTCGCGATCCACCTCGTGGCGTTCCTCATCGGTGCCTACTTCGCCTGGCGCTCGTTCGGATCCGGCGCCAGCCTGCTCGGCTGGGGCTTCAGCCTGTTCGCGCTGGCCGAGCTCAGCTACATGACCTACCACCTCGACTGGACGATCTTCCTGTTCGCCCACACGGTCAGTGAGGTCCTCGATCTGGTCGCCTTCATCCTCGTCTTCAGCGCCGTGACCCGGCGCGGTCTCGTGGCCGCCGACGCCACCGCCCGATGACCGCGCACGCCACGTCGGCGGGCATCGGGCCGACCCTCCGCCCGGTGCTCGCCGCCCTCGCCATCGTCGCGTCGCTCGCGCTCGTCGGCTGTGCCGCCGACACGGGCGGCTCCGGCGGGGCCGGTGCGGGCGGAGCGGCAAGCCCGGTGGCGACCACGACCGTCGATCTGCCGCCGTCCTACCGCTTCGTCCCGACCGCCATCGTCGTGTCCGTCGGCGCGACGGTCACCTGGACCAACCACGACAACTTCAGCCACAACGTCCACTTCGATGGCGCTGATCCGCTGCCGATGGCGCCTGGCGACACCGCGAACCGGACCTTCGATAGCGCCGGAACGTTCCCCTATGTGTGCTCACTACATCCCCACGACATGAAGGGCAGCGTCCTCGTCACCGAGGGCTGACCAGCTGCGCGCATCGCGACGCAGATCCCGACCGACCCGCTTCGAATCGACCCGCGAAGGAGACCCCCCGTGCTTCGATCCATCCGTCTCGGCGCGATCGCCGCGATCGCCGCCGCAACCGTCATCGCCGGTTCGCTCATCGTCGCCACCCCGGCGGCCGACGCCGCCAAGCCCGGCACCATCGATCGCCAGACCTTCCACGACACGATGCGTGCCCTGTGGGAGGACCACATCGTCTGGACCCGCCAGTACATCGTCAGCGCCGCGACGCTGTCGACCGATCTGCCGGACATCGGCCCGACGACCGATCGCCTGCTCGCCAATCAGACCGACCTTGGCGACGCGTTCCGACCGTTCTACGGTGACGCGGTCGGCGATGCCGTCACCGGGCTGCTGCGCGACCACATCCTGACCGCCGCCCGACTCATCGCCGCGGCCAAGGCCGGTGATGCCACCGAGGTGGATGCCGTGTCTGCGGCGTGGTACGCCAACGGCGACGACATCGCGGCCGCGCTCAACGGCATCAACCCCGGCCAGTGGGATCTGGGGCACATGCAGGCGATGATGCGCGCCCATCTCGACCGGACGCTCGAGGAGGCGGTCGCGCGCCTGCAGGGCCGCTACGCCGACGACATCGCCGCGTACGCCGCGGTCCACGCGGACATCCTGACGATGGCCGACATGCTGTCCGACGGGATCATCGCCCAGTTCCCCAAGCGCTTCGCTCGCTGAGCGAGCGCGTCCGCGATACTCCGCGGATGGAGCGATCCACCGCGGACTTGATGGACGAGTCCGACGACCGACTGGCGGCCTGCGACGTGCAGTTCCGCCAGTTCGGGCGTCGGGCGCGGTTCAGTGGACGGGTCCGCACGGTGCGATGCCGCGAGGACAACGTCCTGATGCGCGATCTGCTCGCCTCACCGGGCGCGGGCGACGTCCTGGTCGTCGACGGCGGCGGCTCGTTGCGCACGGCGCTGATGGGCGACACGGTCGCCCGCTCGGCCGCGGACAACGGTTGGAGCGGCGTCATCGTCTACGGCTGCGTCCGCGATAGCGCGGCCCTGGCCGGTATCGATCTCGGCATCAAGGCGCTGGGCACCAGTCCCCGCCGGAGCGCCAAGACCGGTGCGGGGGAGGTGGACGTGCCGGTCACCTTCGGCGGGGTCACCTTCCATCCCGGAGCTGAGCTCACGAGCGATGAGGACGGCGTCGTCGTCACCACGACCGCGCGCTGAACGCCGCCCGACGGCGACCGCGACAGCCGCCCGATTCAGTCCTTGGGCTGGACGACGGCCAGGACGTTCCGGCTGGGATCGATGAACCAGGCCGCCCACGAGTGGCCCATGTCGGCGACGCCGTCGACCGTGACCGGATACGGCTCGTCGTACTCCTCGATGTGGACGCCCCGAGCGCGCAGATCCGCGAGCGCCGCCTGGATGTCGGGCACGCGCCAGGCGATCTGGGTCTGGCTGTCCGAGGTGCCGACCGTGCTCGAGGTGATCGCCAACACCGTGCCGGCGCCACAGCGGAAGACGATCCGGTCGCCCTCGTCCTCCCGCACGATGTCGAGCCCGAGCACGTCGCCGTAGAACGACCGGCTGGCCGCCAGGTCCGTCGACAACAGGATGGGGAAGACGGGATGATCGCCGAGCATTGACGCCTCCTGGTGTGACCGCCCCTCCGAGATCCCCGGAGTCGATGCTAGACCTGTTCGCGACTCAGGGTCGTCGCCGCCAGATGGCGAGGTTGAGCGCGGTCGCGAAGGCGACCCAGGCGAGGTAGGGCACGTACAGGAGCCCGGCGGTGGTCCGGACCCGGAAGGATCGGATCGCCGCCGCGGCTGCCACGAGCCACAGGAGCACGATGACGACCGCCGCGGCGCCCAGCCGACGGGCGCCGAAGAAGACCGGCGTCCAGAGAGCGTTCAGGCCGAGCTGGGTCGCGTATAGCACGAGCGCCGGTCGATCGGTCGGCAGACGTCGCCAGACCAGCCAGGACGACAGCCCGAGCATCGCGTACAGCGTCGTCCAGACCGGGCCGAAGACGGCCGGTGCCGGCGCCCACGACGGCTTCGACAGGCGCCGATACCAGGCGCGATCCACGAACGGCGTGCCGATGGCGCCGGCGAGGAACGGGATGGCCAGGGCGGCCCCGAGGGATCGGATGGTCGGTCGTCGATCGGTCACCGCGCAAGCATCGCATCGCTCCGGCGGCGGCATCGACGGCAACGCGTCCGGCGATGTTGCAGTCGCGTGACGAGGTGGCGCGGCTCCGTGATCCTGTCCCGCGCCCGCGCGTGGACGCGGACGATCCACATCGGCTCTACTACGCCGATGACCGCGGACAGCATCCCCCGGCCGGCGATCTCGCCGTCGCGCATTGGCGCGTCGATGGCGGTGGTGTCGATGTTGTGCGTGCAGGTCGGCCTGGCCGTCGCCGTGAACCTGATCGACGACCTCGGCGTGGAGGGCACCACGTGGCTGCGGCTGGTCTGGGCCGGATTGATCCTGCTCGTCCTGGTGCGGCCGCGGCCCTCGGACTTCTCCCCCTCGGCGTTCCGGGCCACCGTGGTCCTCGGCGTGGTCACCTCGGGGACCGCGCTGTTGTTCATGGCCGCCATCGCCCGCCTGCCGCTCGGCACCGCAAGCGCGCTCGAGTTCCTCGGCCCGTTGGGCGTCGCGGTATGGCGCGGTCGCGGCCGGGTCAGGATGTGGCCGATCATCGCGGCCGTGGGCGTGGCCTGCCTGACCCAGCCCTGGACCGGCGAAGCGGACCTCCTGGGCGTCGCGTTCGCGCTGGCCGCCGGCATCTGTTGGGGGACGTATATCGTCCTCACCCAGCATGTCGGCGATGAAGTGGCGGGCCTCAAGTCG
>DASSII010000058.1:0-20740 GCA_035692005.1 Candidatus Limnocylindrales bacterium
TGTTGAGGCTGTGCTGGCCCCGAAGGTTCCAGCTCGGCCGATGGTCCGAATTGCGAACGCGGCATACCGCAGGTCGCCGATCCACTCCCGCGAAACGAGACGCTCGACCGCTGAGTCGCCGAACGCGGCGATCCGATCGCGATACTGGATTCGGGTGTCGGGCGGTGCTTCCGCTGCTGCGATTAGCAGTCCATCCAACTCCGAATCGTCACGGGCCGACACCGTTCGATCCTAGTCCGATGACGTCAGTGACGTTCGCCGTCCACGTATCGCTCCGTCAGTACGTAGTAGGAGAGGGCGCTGAGTTCAAGCCAAGCGACGCGGGGCGGGCGGCCGAACATCAGCCAACGATTGACGGCCATGCCGCTGTTCTCAAACATGACACGGGGCCGCCGTTCGAGCACGAATGGCGGCAGCTCGGCGAGGGTCTCCTCGATGAGTTCGTCCTCATGGAGCTGCAGGATCCGGTCGAGGGTCGTGAACTCTACGGCGCTCATCTGCGCAGAATGATCAGATCCGCCCAGATCGTCGATCCCCCGATCCGTACGGGGCTGCCGCCCGCGACCTACCTCAGAACGGCGTCGCGTTCCATGGCGCCCGGGGCGGGGTGAACAGCGCGTCCGCGGTCAGGAGGCGGCCGGGCTGGCATTCGCGGACCTTGCCGGCCGCGGCCAGGTCGCCGAACCGAAACGCGCCGAGGTAGACCTCGGCCAGGGTCCGGATATCGAGTTCGAGGTCGGCCGCGTCCGTGGTCGGCGTCACGGTCGCCCGACCGCCACTGACCGCGAGCCGCCATCGACCCGCGTTCGAATCGATCGAGTCGTCGGTCAGCTCGAGGACCAGCGAGCCGTCGCCTACGTACCCCCTCGACTCGAGCGCGGCCCGGACGTCGAGGATCCGCAGCCACATCCCATCGTTGACGGTGAGTGACAACCGACGTGGCTCGAGTAGCCACTGCTGGAGCGGATGCGGGTTGGGCTGCCGCCGGCTGCTGATCGTCGCCACCAGGTCCATCGTCATCAGCCACTGCCACATCGCCTGCTCCGAGTCAGGATCGAGCCCGATGAGCTCCTGCACGGCCAGCGTCGATCGCGGCCCGGTCGTATCCCAGTCGTTGTTGATGCGGTAGATGGCGTAGGCCCGCGGTGCGCCGTCGACCTCGAGCTGGGCGAGGAATTTCGGGCCTTCGCCGCGGCGCATCCACTCGGCGTCGGCGACCTGCCACTTCGTCCATTTCGCCTCGGGTCGGCTGAGGGCCCCGGGAATCCCGGCGCGTGTCCGCTCGTAGATCTCGGCAAACGTGCGCGCCGCTTCCTCGGGCTCGACCAGCCGGACCTCGCTGCCGGCCAGTTCGACCGGCTCGCGAAACTGCGCCCGCATCCGGTCGATCGAAAACGACGTCGCCGTCGTCGACATCCCGAACCCGAACCGATGGTAGATGGCGGCCTCCGACGCGAGCAGCACCGCGACGGGCTCGCCGCGGCGCCGGGCATCGGCCAACAGCCAGTCCATCATCTGGCGCAGGATCCCCCGCCGGCGGTGATCGGGGCGGACGCTCACGCCGGTGATGCCGCCCGTGGCAACATCGCCACCGGGCACGCTCAACCGAAGCGAGTACGCCCCCGAGGTGCCGACTCGCTGGTCGCCGTCGAAGGCGCTGATGAATCGATCGAACTCGACGAGCGGACGCTCGTGTTCCGCCTCCGCGGCGTGCGTCTCGGCACCGAACCCGACGCCCATGTCGTCCAGGAAGGCGGGCAGGTCGTCCGGCGTCAGCGGCCGCAACTCGATCTCGTTGGTCATCCGCCCATCGTGCCATCTTGGCCCCGTGACTGTCATGATGCCAGCGATACGCTCGCAGTCACGGGGTCGGTCTCGTGGACGCCATCATCGCGGCAGGGGCGGAGATCTTGTCCGCGACGGTCGCCACCCGCAACATCCGCCACTTCCCGATGTTCCCCGGCTTGACGCGGCCCTACTGACCGGCCATCAGACCGGCGGCAGCTCCTGGGCATCGGTCTGGGCGGCCGCGAACAGGTCACCGACCTGCGCCACCCGTCCGAGCACGTCGCGGATCGTCCAGCGATCCGGGCGCAGGTCTGGGTCGTCGAGCTCGTCCCAGCTGATCGGCGTGCTCACCGGCGCGCCGGCCGCCGGCCGGACGCTGTACGGCGCGACGAGCGTCTTGATGCTGGCGTTCTGGGTGTAGTCGAGCCGGGCGCGGCCCTTGCGCTGCTCCTTCGACCACTCCCACGAGATGAGGTCGGGCACGGTGCTGCCGACGGCCCTCGACACGCGCTCGACCCACGTGCTCGTGTCGCTGAACTGGTACCGGCCGTGGATGATCGGGATCCAGATCTGGATGCCCCGTTTGCCGGTCGTCTTGGGATAGCCGCGGACACCGAGATGGCCAAGGGCGGTCCGGTACAGGCGAGCCAGGACGAGCGTCTCGTCCCAGGTCGTCTTGTCGCCCGGATCGATATCGATGTAGGCGAACGTTGGCTGCCACGGCTCGGGCAGCTTGCCGGTCCAGGCGTGGATCTCGAAGCTCGCCTGGTTGCCAAGCCAGGCGAGTGCTGCCGCCGTGTCGGCGAGGAGGTGGTCGTTCGCGGTGCGGTCCTCGCGGCCGTCGACACCGGTCTCGTGCCAGCGGGTGAGCCACTTGGGGGCGGTGTCGGGCATGTTCTTCTGCCAGAACCCGGGGGCCCCGGCACCGTTGGGGAAGCGCTGCAGGTTGAGCGGCCGATCCTCGAGATGCGGCAGCATCGTCGGGGCGATCGACGCGAAGTAGCGGATGAGCTCGCGCTTGGTGATCGGGGCGGCGTCCTTGTCTGTGCCGCGGCCCTCGAACAGCGGCTTGTCGAGGTTGGTCAACTTGAGCTCGTGGCCGCCGAGGCTCCAGACGCCTTCCTTGCCGAGCGCGTCGAGCGCGGCGAGTTCGTCGGGCGTGGCCGCGCGGAATGCGTCGTTGCCCGCCGGCGGTGGTGCCGCGGCGGTCGTCGGGCGCGCGGCCTTGGAGGCCGTCGGGCGCGTCGCCTTGGCGTTCGACCTCGTCGTCGGCTTCGACTTCGGTGTCGACTTCGGTTCGGGCATCGGGGGTTCCTCCGCTTCGGCGGCACGGACCGCGGTGGTCGTGGCGACCGGTGTCTCGCGGACGACGGCCTTGGGGTCCCGACCCGGCTCGACGCCCTTGAACGCCGTCTGGCGGATGTGGCCGTCCCGGGTCCAGCCACCGAGCTCGGCCCGGATGACGATCTCGGGCGTCACCCAGGTGATGTCCTTGAGGTCGCCGCCCCAGCGGCCACGGTAATCCTTGGGCGGCGGCGGATCGAACGGCGGGTGGTACTGGACGAGCGGCTTGAGCCGTCGGAGCAGGTCCGCCCGGATCGCCGCGGTGAAGCCGCTCCCGACCTTGCCGACGAACTGGAGTCGGTCGCCGTCGTACACGCCGACGGCCATCGCGCCGAGGTCCTTGGCGTTGCCACTCCCCGGGGTCCAGCCGCCGACCACGAGCTCCTGCTCGGGCCGGATCTTGATCTTCAGCCACGCGCTGCTGCGCCGGCCGGGCTCATATCGACTGCGTCGCAGCTTGGCGACCATGCCCTCGACCCCCATCGCCTTGGCGGCCTCGAAGAACGTGGTCCCCTCCCCCTCGATGTGCGAGGCGTAGCGGACCCGGGGATGGTCCTTGAGGACGCTGCGCAGGAGTCGCTTGCGATCCTCGAGCGGCACGTCGAGCAGGGATCGGCCATCGAGGTAGAGCAGGTCGAACACCTGGTACACGAGCCCGCTCGCGCTGGCGTCCCCGAGCTTGGTCTGCAACAGGCTGAAGTCGGGCCGCCCGTCCTCGTCGAGCGCGACGACCTCGCCATCGACGATCGCCTGCTGCGCCTCGATCCAGCGCGGCGGGCTCAGCAGCTTCGGGAAGTAGGACGCCGCATCCTTGAGGTTGCGGGTCCAGATCCTGACCTTGCCGGCATCGACGACCGCCTGGACGCGAAAGCCGTCCCACTTGATCTCGAACAGCCAGTCGTCGTCATCGAATGGCTTGGTCGCGAGGGTCGCCAGCATCGGTTCGATGCGCTGCGGCAGCGCCGTCGTCGTCGCGCCGACAAGGTCGATCTCGGCGCTCGCCGCCGGTGCCTGGCTGATCCAGATCGCGTCCCGATTGGCCTTGACCTCGTCGTTGGTCCGCCCGGTCTTGACGCTCTGCGGGTAGTCCTCCGCGTCCCACCCGTCTGTTGCCGCCTCGTCCTTCTTGTGGATGAGCAGCCACTGCTCGCCATCGTCCTGCTCGAACGCCCGTGCCGGGGCCGCGCCCGGGCGGCGGCTCGTGCGGACGATCACGAAGCGGCCCTTCAGCTTCTCGCCGTGGATCCGGAACTTGAGCTCGCCGTCCTCGACCGCCTTGCGCGGATCGAGGGTGGGCGCCTCGGGCTCCCAGGTGCCCCAGTCCCAGACGATGACGTCGCCGGCACCGTACTGCTTGGCCGGGATGACGCCTTCGAAATCGAAGTACTCGATCGGGTGGTCCTCGACGTGGACGGCCATCCGTCTCGTCTTGGGGTCCAGGCTCGGACCCTTGGGCACGGCCCAACTGACGAGCACTCCCTCGATCTCGAGGCGGAAGTCGTAGTGCAGCCGGGTCGCCCGATGTCGCTGCACGACGAACCGTCCGGTCGTGCCGGTGACGGGCTCCGGTGCCGGCTCCGGCGTCTTGGCGAAGTCGCGCTTGCGGCGGTATTCCTCGAGCGGCATGGCGGGAGTGTGCCAGCGCCGGGCGGGGAGTGGTGCGCGGTGTGGCGCGAGAGGAGTGGCATGTGGGGGAGTGGCGTCTAGCGCCCGGCCCCGCCTCGTCTGCAAAGCGTCAGGCAAGTCCGTGATGGCCGCGGGATGATCGTGGCCGAGCACACTCGCGGCCATGGATGTCATCAGGTTTGGCGGCGACGTACGCCTGCTTCGGCGACGCAAGGGTTGGACCCAGAACCGGCTGGCGCTCGAGGCACGGGTGTCGCGCTGGGTCGTGGTCGCGATCGAGAACGGCCGCGGAGATCGCGTGATCCCGGTTCGGCTCCTTGCGGTCGTCGTCGCACTCGGCGGCAGGCTGTCCGTCCGGGTGCTGTTTCAGGGCGAGGGCCTGGACCGACTTCGGGATCGAAAGCACGCGGCTCTGGTCGAATGGCTGGTTCGGTTGCTGCGCGAACAGGGCTGGCTCGTTGCGACCGAGGTCTCGTTCAACATCTTTGGCGAGCGCGGGTCGATCGATCTGCTGGCGCTCCATCCAGCGACCGGCGCGCTGCTCGTGGTTGAGGTGAAGTCGGTCGTTCCTGATGTAGGCGGCATGCTGATGACCCTGGATCGCAAGGTCCGCCACGCGCGGCGGATCGCCGAGGATCAGCTTGGCTGGAAGGTCGCGAGCGTCTCGCGGCTGTTGTTGCTCCCCGAGCACCGAACCGCCCGCCGGCGCGTGTCGGAGCACTCGGCCACGTTCGCGACGACGTTCCCGGCGCGGAATGTCGCGGTGCGACGTTGGCTGCGAGCGCCGGTCGGAGTGCTCTCCGGACTGCTGTTCTCGCCAGATGTCCAGCATGTCGACGCCGGGCGAGGGTCAGGGCAGCCGGTACGGGCGCGGTGAGCGTGGAACCTTGACGGACGGGCGCTGTCCAAAGCGAATCCCGGCCATCTGATCGAGGGCACGACCATCCGGCAACCACTCGTCGCCGCGAGTCCAGCCGGCCGCGCAAATGGCGGAGATCGGATCGGGCAGGGTCATGAGGCTGGTACGGGCCGGCTGGGCGGCGCGGGGGCGGCGCGGGGGCGCCGCGGGGGCGACGCGGTGGCACGAGTCTGGCGGGTACGGGCCGGAGCCGGGCCGCGGGCGGGCCGGGGCCAGCCCGTTAGGCGGACTTGCGCTTGCGGGCCGGCTTGGCGGCTGGTTCGTCGTCTTCGGCTGCGGCCTTGGCCCTGGCCTTGGCGGCGGGCTTCGCCTCGGCCTTGGTCGACTTGGCTGCCTTGGCGGCCTTGGCCTCGCGCGCGTCACGGGCCTCGCGGGCTTCCGCGACGGAGACGGGCTGTTCGGCGCCGGCGGCGCGGGCGTCCTTGGCGGACTTGACCGAGGCCTCTAGCGCGGCCATCAGGTCGATCAGCTTGCCGGACTCCTCGGGCGCCTCGACCTCGACGGTCTCGCGCCCTTCGACCTTGGCTTCGATGATCGTCTCGAGCGCCTCGCGGTACTCGTCCTTGTACTGCGACGGGTCGAACTCGGCGGTCATCGCCGACACGAGCTGCTTGGCCATCGCCAGCTCGGCCGGTTTGAAGTCGAAGTCCTCCTCCGGCAGGTCGAGCTCGTCGGTCGAGCGGATCTCGTCGGGCCAGTGGAGCGTGGTCAGCAACATCGTGTCGCCGAAGGGATCGAGCGCGGCGAGCGCCTCGCGATCCTTGATGACGACCTTGCAGATGGCGGTGAGGCCCTCGTCCTCGAGCACCGACTTGAGCAGGTAGAACGCCTTGCGGCCGATCTTGTCCGGCTCCATGTAATAGGCGGACTTCACGAACCGGACGGCGTTGTCGTCGCGCTCGGCCTTGGTGAACTGCTCGATCTCGATCGAACGCACCGTCTTGAGCGGGACCTTGTCGAGGTCCTCGTCGGTGATGACGACGTACTCGCCGGGCGAGTATTCGTAGCCCTTCACGGTCTCACCGCGCGAGATGACCTCGTCCTCGACCGGACAGAAGATCTTCATCTGGATCCGCGACAGGTCCGCCTTGTGGAGCATGTTGAAGCTGATGCCCTTGGACTCGGTCGCCAGATAGAGCTTGATCGGGATGGTGACCAGCCCGAACTGGACGGCCCCCTTCCACATCGCTCGTGCCACGGTGATCGGCCTCGCCTAGCCGCCGCGCACCACCGGGTTACCCGGCCCGGGGTGTCGGGACGGTCACCATAGCGCACCGGAGCAAGCCGCCTCGTTACAAGCGGCTAGCGAAGGATGACGACCGCATCGAGGGCAACGGTCGGCCGGCCCGAGGTCCCGAGCACACGCAGCTCGATCGAATGCGTGCCGGTCGCGCCGAAGTCGATCGCGTAGACCACCCGTCGCGCGTAGGACTTCGTCGCCTTGAGGTCGATCGTCGCGCGGTAGACACCATCGACATAGACGCCGGCCCGACCACGACCGGGGCCGAGCGGCGCGACCAGCGCCACGCCCTTGCCGGTGAACACGTGGCGGACGAAGGCGCCGCGCGACGTCGACGCCGTCAGCGTGCCGTTCGTCGCGCTCGAGCTGAGGACCTTGCGCCAGGTGCCGCGGTAGGTCAGTCGGGTCGATCGATCGCCGACGATGGCCGTCGAGAACCCGCTGCCCGGTTTGGCCCACAGGCTCCAGTCCCCGTCCTTGTCCTGGGCGCGGACGCGGACGTCGTACGGGGTCGAGAAGCGCAGGCCGCTGTAACGGACCGCCCGGGCGGTACCGGCCAGCGTGACCGTGCGGCCCCAGGCGCCGCCGTTCGTGCTGAGCTGGGCCTGGTAGCTGACGATCGCGTCGGACGGGTCGGTGGCGGCCGGCCACGCCGCCTGAACGGTGTAGGTGTCGGTGCTGCCGCTGCGGCCGAGACTGAGCGACCTGGCGAGGGAGACGCGCGGCGCATACGCCGTCGGCATGTCGCCCGACACGTCCACCGTGATCGTGGTCGATGCCGAGCGACCCCAGTTCGTGCCGGTCACGACGAAGTCGTACCTGCCCGCGGGCGTGCTCGACGGGACGGTGACCCGAACCGCGCCCTTGGTGGCGGTCCAGCCGTACACGCTCGTCGGCACGGGCCCGACGGTCCAGCCGCTCGGCACGCTCGAGACCGACAGGCGGACCCGCTCGAAGAAGGTCGCGCTGCGCGAGATGGTCAGCGGCACATCGAACGTCGCGCCGGCCGACGGGACGCGCAGGGCGCTGCCGTCCGTGCTCAAGCCGAACGTCCCGAGACGACCAAGCCGCGACACGTCGAGCAGCGGCTCGTGGCTGGTGTCCGGATCGGTCGAGGTCGCCCAGCCGTAATTGCCGAGATAGCGGAGCGACTCGCGGACTTCGGCGGGCGTAGCCATCGGCCGGCTGGCCTTGTACAGCGCGACGGCGCCGGTGACGGCGGGCGCTGCCATCGAGGTACCCGACGAATAGCCGTAGCCGCCGGTGCGCAACGTCGACCAGATGCACTTGCCGGGCGCGATGAGATCGACGTCCCAGCCGTAGTTGCTGAAGTCGGCGAACGTGTCGTCCTTGTCGTACGTCCCCCACGAGTAGCACAGGTTGCCACCGAGGCCACCTGCCCGGCCGTCGGTGTCGGCCAGGGCCGAGGTCGTGATGACCTCGTTGTACGAAGCCGGGATGTAGTGCGACGCGCTGCGGCGCTCGTTGGCGGCCGCGGCGACGACGGTGATGCCGCCCCGGTACAGGCGGCAGATCGCCTGGTGCAGGACGTCCTTGTTGGTGATGCCGCAATTGGCATCGTCCGCCCCGGACTTGGCGACACTCATGTTCACCGCTTCGATGAGCGGCCGGCTGGCGTCGAGCGGATCCTTCTGGCCGAGGATCCAGTCGAGGCCGCAGACATACCACGACAGCAGGCCGTAGCCATCGCTGTTGAGGATGCGTACCGCCCAGATGCGGGCGCCCGGCGCGACGCCGACGACGCCGAAGTCGTTGTCGAGGGCGGCGACGGTCCCCGCCACGTGCGTGCCATGGCCGTTGCCGTCGGCCCACGCCGCGCGGTTGGTCGTCGTGCAGTTGACGCCCCCGACGACGTTGAGGTCGGGGTGGCGATACACACCGGTGTCGACGATGGCGACGTCGGCATCGACCCGGTCATCGACGTTGTTGATGCTCGCGACCGTCGACTTGCGGGCACCGACCCGCGAGACGCCCGTGGGATTGACCTGGCCGGCGACCGAGATGACCTCGTCAGGCACGACCGCGACGACGTTCGGGTCGTCGAGCAGCGCCTTGCGCTGGACCTTGTCGAGCTTGGCCGTGAAGCCGCGGATGGCCCGGCTGAACGTGCGGTCGGCCCGGATCCCGTCGCGCTGGCGATGACGGGTCGTGACGACGGCGGTATCGGCCGTGGTGTCGAGCATGACGATGTAGCGGCCGGTGGTGATCGGGCGTCCGGCGGCGTCGGTGGCAGGCTCGGGATCTGGCGTGGGCGGACGGTCGGCCGGCGGCGCGGCCTCCGGCGCGGCGGGCGCGGCGTCGGCGGGCGTGGCGCTCGGGGTCGGGCTCGGGCTGGAGCTGGGGGGCGGCGTCGGGGTGGTGGCGGGGTCGCTTGGCGTGGGAGCCGGCGGCGGTGCAGGCGTCGGCGGCGGTGCGACGAGCGGCGTCGGCTCCGCGGACGGCGACGGCTCCGCGGCCGGGGTCGGCGTGGCAGCCGGGGTGTCGCTGGCAGCCGGGTCGGTCGGGACCCCGGTCGGAGCGGCGGTCGGGTCGGCGGCCGCGGCGGGGCCGACGATCGGGAACGACAGCAGCACGGCGAGGGCGACGGGAGCGAAACGGCGCAATGGGATCTCCGGCTCGATGGGGATTGACGGAGGAGCCGACGGTGCTCGACGTGCGCTGACTCGGTGTCATCATCCCCCAGCCGTCCAGCCACGGACACCACCCCGGTGGTCCTGCACGGACGTAGGCAACGCGTCCTAACCGCACCGGACCCGCACCGGGTCAGCGGGACACCTCACGAACGGCCGGCGCGCGGCGTTTACGGGGGGACGGCGCCCATCGATGCCCGCGAGGCGCCATCATCGGAGGTGATGACGATGTGCAGGACGGTCCCGTGCCCGACCGCGACCCGCGCATGATCCAGCGACCGTTCGAGGAGATCGTCGCCGAGCACGGTCCGACCGTGCTGCGCGTGTGCCGTGCGGTCGTCGGCCCGATCGACGCGGACGATGCCTGGTCCGAGACATTCCTCGCGGCGATGCGCGCGTATCCCGCGCTCCGACCCGACAGCAACATCGAGGCGTGGCTCGTGACCATCGCCCATCGCAAGGCGCTCGACCACGTCCGCGCCGGCAAGCGCCGGGCCATCACCGTGTCCGAGTTCCCGGTCGTCGAGGACCCATCGGCCCGCGTCGACCAACGCGTCGAGGGCTGGGAGCATGGCCTGTGGGACGCGTTGCGGGCGCTGCCCGACAAGCAACGCCAGACCGTCGTCTACCACCACGTCGCCGGCCTCCCCTACCGGGACGTCGCCGGCATCGTCGGCGGCACCGAGGTCGCGGCTCGACGAGCCGCCGCTGACGGGATCGCCGCCATCCGCCGCATGCTCGCTGAAGGACCTCGACCATGACCGACCCATTCGCCAGCCTCTCGACCGACGACCGCGGGGTGCTCGATCGACTCCATCGTCGACTGGCCGATGACGCCGCCGATGCCGGGCTGCTCGACATCGCCTATCGGACGATCGATACCCCGATCGGCTCGCTGCTCCTCGCCGCGACCGAGCGTGGTCTCGTCCGGGTCGGCTTCGACACCGAGGGCCACGACCACGTGCTCGAGCGGCTGGCGGCGGACATCAGTCCGCGCATCCTGGCCGCGCCCAAGCGCCTCGATCTCGTGGCGCGCGAACTGGACGAGTACTTCGCCCGGCGGCGAGACACGTTCGACGTGCCGCTCGACCTGCGCCTGTCGCACGGATTCCGCCAGACGGTCCTCAACCACCTGCGCGACATCGCCTACGGCACGACCGCGAGCTACGCGGCGATCGCCCAGGCATCCGGCCACCCTCGGGCGGTCCGGGCGGTGGGCAGCGCCTGCGCCACCAACCCGGTCCCGGTCGTCGTTCCGTGCCACCGGGTCGTGCGCAGCGACGGCAGCCTCGGCCAGTACGCCGGCGGCGTGGCGGTCAAGGCGGCACTGCTGGCGCTCGAGGGCGCGCGCGCGGCCTGAGCCTCAGTCGGCCGCGGCCCGGATCTCGGCCTCGGCCTCGCCGACCCTGGCGAGGATCGTCGAGCGCATCGTGTCGAGGCCCGACCAGACGGCCTTGGTCGCGTTCGAGATCGAGGTCAGCTGCGATTTGAGCTGACGCACGACCTCGAGCTGCTCCCGGATGGCGGTCAGGGCGGTGCCGATGGCCGCCGCGTCGACCGTCACATCCCGCTCGGCCAGGCTGGCCAGGGCGAGCAGTCGGGCGAGGCGGATCGCCGCCTCGAGCGTGGCCGGTTCTGGCGCCTCGGGGTCGACCACGCAATACACGTCGCCCCCGACCACGCTGAACGGCGCGAGCCCGGCCGGTGCGTGGGTCGGGGTGAAGACCGCCACGGCCACCGCGGCTCCGCGGTTCTCGCGGGCCTCGCGCAGCTCGTCGCGCATCGCGCGCATCGACATCGGCCGGTCCTTGGCTTCGATGACCAGGCGCAGGTCGCAGCCCCGGGCGACCGCCGGGTCGAGCGTGACGACGAAGTCGCCCTTCTTGCTCTTGAGGACGCTTCCGGCCTCCAACCCGGTCCGATCGACCAGGTCGCCGGCCCCCCGCGCGATGTCGCCGAGCATGGCCGCCAGCAGGTCCTCGAAGTCGGCGCCCTTGGCGGCGGAGCGGGCCCGTTCGGCGCCGCGGGCCGCGGCCGCCGCCTCGATGGCCACGAGTCGCTCCTCGAGGCCCTTGAAGCCCGCCGCGATCTCCAGCCGGAACTGGTGCATCGGCGAGTTGAGGCGGGTCGGATCGAGCAGATGGGCGAGCTTGGAGGCGTCGCCATCGAAGTAGCGCTCGAGCATCGAGCCGATGCGGCCGATCGCGCTGTCGCGCTTCGTCTCGTCGAACAGCTCGTCGACCATGCCACGCAGCGCGCCGCGGTCACCGAGGAACTTCTCGAGCGTGCGCGGGAGGCGACCGTCGCCATCGGCGAAGTTCGCCCGCAGCGTCTGCTCCAGCGTGGCGGCCGCTCGCTCGTTGACCTGCTCGGCCTGGCGCACCATCCGCTCGAACTCCGCGCGGACCGCGTCGACGTTGACCGTCACCCCCGCGTCCTGCAGAGCGATCAGGCCGATGCGCAGGGCGCGTTCGACGATCGGGCCCCGATCCCCCGCCGCACGCTCCCCCAGGAACGCGGCGAGGGTCGGGTCCGACAAGGACAGGCGGTCGATGACGATCCGGTCGCCTTCGAGCCGGACCGACGGATGGAGCGGGACGATGTTGGCGGCTTCCATGACCCGGACGGTGGGACCCACCTGTGACATCTAGGCTGTCACGACGTCGCGCTCGCCCGCGGTACGATGCGGCCGATGCGCACCATCGTCGGCCTCGCCGTCGCCCTGCTGCTCGCGACGGCCGTGCCGACCGGCGCGGCCGCGGCCGACCCCATCGTGCCGCCGCGCGGGGGCCCGTCGGTCTCGCCGCATCCGAGCGACGAGCTGATCGTTCGCTATCGCGTGGACACGAGCCCGGCCGAACGGCGGGGCATCGCCCGCGGTCTCGGCCTGACGACGGTTCGCTCGAGCGCCGATGCCCGGACCCAGCTCGTGGTCGGCGTCGGTCGGTCCCGGTCGACCGTCCGGCGCCTGTTGCTCGATGACCCCCGCGTGCTCGCCGTCGCTTCGAATGACCGCCGCGAGCTCGCCGACGACGTCAGCGCCGAACCGTTCTTCCCGTACGAGTGGGGCCTCTACAACAACGGGCAGACCATCGACGGTGAGCGCCTGCAAGCTGGCATCCCGGATATCGACATCGACGGACTCGAAGCGCTTCGCCTGACGCAGGGCAGCGATGACATCGTGGTCGCGGTCGTCGATGACGGGGTCGACTTCAGCCACCCCGAGCTGGCCGATCGCGCCTGGACCAATCCGGGCGAGGCAGGGCCGCTGGCGACGAACGGGATCGACGACGACGGCAACGGCCATGTCGACGACGTCCATGGCTGGGACTTCTGCAATGACGACGCGACGCTCCACGATGCGAACGAGGACGGCCACGGAACGCATGTGGCCGGCACCATCGCTGGTTCGCTCGATGGCAGCGGCATGCTCGGTGTCGCGCCGGGCGTGCGCATCATGGCCGTCAAGTTCATCGACAACAGCAAGGCCTGCGGGCAGGACGACATGGCGATCGCCGCGATCGACTACGCAGCCTCGTTCGGCGTGCCGATCATCAACGCCTCGTGGGGCGGCTACACCCCCAACGCCGTGCTCGATCTGGCGATCGCCGAGTCGCACGCGCTGGTCGTCGCGGCCGCCGGCAACGAGGGCATCGACATGGACGCCGGACCGCGCTTCTACCCCGCGGCGTCGTCACTGGGCAACGTGTTGAGCGTGGCGGCCATCGACCAGCGCGGCCGCCTCGCGGCGTTCTCCAACTGGGGCGCCCGCACCGTCGATGTCGGCGCGCCGGGCACCAACGTCCTGTCCGCCTATCCCGCGGTCAGCGGCTGCCCGGCTCCGTGCTACGCCTGGATGGCGGGCACCTCGATGGCCACACCGCACGTGTCCGGCGTCGCCGCGCTCGTCGCGAGCACGCTGGGGACCCCGAGCGCGAGTGTGCTCAAGTCGCGCATCCTCGGACGTGGCATGGCGCTTGCTTCCCTGCGCGGCAGGACCGTCAGCGGGCGGCTGGTCAATGCCTGGCGGTCGGTCGATGTGACGGGGCCGACGGCACTCCCCGTGGAGCGGCACGCGATCGATGTCGGCACGATCCTCGGCTCGACCATCAGCACGACCGTGTCCTGGCCGGCCGCGAACGATCCATCGGGGGTGGCGAACTACGTCCTCAAGCGGCGCATCGGGAGCGGCGGCCCGACGACGCTCGCCGACGGCATCACCGCCCGGTCGCGCCGGAGCGCGGTCCCCATCGGGTCGACGGTCCGCTTCGGGGTCGCCGGTCGGGATCGGCTCGGCAATGTCGGGCTGACCGCCTACGGCCCGAGCGTCCTCGCCCGCACCTACCAGGACGGCACGAGCGTGGCCACCTACGCCGGTCGCTGGTCGACCATCTCGTCGTCCAGCGCGAGCAACGGTCGATTCCACCGCACGACCCGGGCCGGTGCGTCGGTCGAGTTCCGGACCGTCGCCCGCTCGATCGGGATCGTCGGTCGCAAGGGCCCGGCCAACGGCAAGGCCAACGTGTACGTCGATGGGGTCTACATCCGGACGATCGATCTGCATCGGTCGTCGACGCAGTCGCGCGTCGTCGTGTTCAGCCACGCCTGGCCGACGAGCGGCAGCCACCGGGTCACGGTGGTCGCCATCGGCACGGCAGGTCACCCGGGCGTCGACATCGACGCCTTCGCCGTCCTCCGCTAGGAGCCGCGGTACGTCGTCATCGAGTACGGCGCGAGCAGCAGCGGGACGTGGTAGCTGCGGTCGGTGTCGGTGATCCGCAGGTCGACGGCGACCCGCGTGAAGAACGCGTCGTCCTCCTCGCCGAGGTCGAATTCGAGCCGGTAGTCGCCGGGCTGCATCGGTCGCCCGAGAAGGTCGCCGATCCGGCCGTCGCCGTCGGTCAGCGCCTGACTGATCCGGATGGGCTTGCCGCCGCCCACATCGACTCGATACAGCGCGACTCGGACACCCGCCGCGGGCAGGCCACGTTGCGTGTCGAGGACGTGGGTGCTGATCGTCGGCTGGACCGGTCCGATGCCGTCGGTCACGCGCTATCCTCCGTGGATGGGAACGTTGAGGATCGAGGTCGGCGACCTGCAGTTTACGGCGCGCTGGGAGCCCGAGGCGCCCCGCACGATCGAGGCCATCCGCCGGATGCTGCCGATCGAGTCGTCGCTCATCCACTGCCGCTGGACCGGGGAGTCGACGTGGATCCCGTTCGGCGATTTCCGGCCCGGTCTCGACTACGAACACCACACGTCGCACCCGGCGCCCGGGCACCTCGCGATCTACCCGGGCGGCATCAGCGAGTGCGAGATCTTCTTCCCGTATGGCGGGTGCACGACCGCCTCGAAGGTCGGCCAGCTGGCGGCGAACCACTTCGCCTCGGTCATCGGGCCCGACGATTGGGAATCCGGACTGCGCGAGGTCGGTCGCCGCTGCCTGTGGAACGGTGCGCAGTCGATCCGGATCTTCGAGGTCGACGGCTGATCGCGCTCGCAGGACGGAGCCGGCACGACCGTCGCGGCATGACGGTGGCGGCATGACGGTGGCGGCATGACGGTCGCGGAATGCGGTCGCGGCGGTCGAGGCATGACGGCCGAGGCATGACGGACCTCGTCGTCCGCGGCGGCACCGTCGTCACGACGGCAGGGTCGCGACGCGCCGACCTCGCCATCAGCAGCGGCACGATCGAGGCGATCGAGGCGGATCTGTCGGGCGTCGCCGCCGGCGCCGACCGGGTGATCGACGCGACCGGGATGCTGATCCTCCCCGGAGTCGTCGACGTCCATACCCACACCCGCGTCGCCTCCGACGCGGAACCCGACCGCTTCTTCCAGGATTCGGTCGCCGCCGCGTTCGGCGGGACCACCTCGTTCCTGTCGTTCAACAACCCCGGAACGGGGTCGTCGCCCGCAGCCGAGCGCTCGCTTCGGACCGGTCTCGCCGAATGGCGTGCCGCGACAGACGGCGACTCGGCGATCGACTACGGCTTGTCATTGGCCGTCTCGGGCCACGCCGACGACCCACTCGCCGACCTGCCCGCCACGATCGACGCCGGCGTCACGACCTCGAAGGCATTCATGGTGTTCGACTTCCGGCTTGGCGACCAGGCGCTGTTCGACGCCATGCGGTTGATGGGCTCGCGCGGCGGCATGCTCGAGGTCCATTGCGAGGATCCCGTCCTGCTCGACGCCGGCATCGCCGCCGCCCTCCAACGTGGTGACGTGTTACCGCGCTACCACGCTACTACGCGACCACCGTATGTCGAAGCGGTGGCGACGGCTCGCGCGCTCGCCTTCGCCCGGGCGACCGATTCGCCCATCCACATCGTCCACCTCTCGTCAGCAGCGGCGCTCGACGAGGTCCGCCGCGCCAAGGCGGCCGGCGTCCGCGTCACCGCCGAAACCTGTCCGCACTACCTGGTCCTGACCGAGGACCGCTACGACGAGCCCGATCCGATCCGCTGCGCGTGTTTCGTGATCTCGCCCCCACTTCGGTCGGCGGCCGATCGCGACGCACTGTGGGACGGGCTGGCTGACGGCTCGCTGGACCTGATCGCCACCGACCACGTCCCCGATCGGATGGGGGTCGAGAAGCACGAGGCCGGCACCGGTGTCTCGTTCGATCGGATCAGCAATGGGGCCCCGGGCATCGAGACGCTGCTCGCGCTCGTTTACAGCGAGGGCGTGCGCCGCTCGCGGATCAGTCTCGAGCGAATGGTCGATCTGCTGTCGACCACGCCGGCCGCCAGGTTCGGTCTGGCGCGAAAGGGCGCGCTCGACGTCGGCCGTGATGCCGACCTCGTCGTATTCGATCCATCGGCGGAGCGGACCCTCCGCGCCGCCGAGCTCCATCACACGAGCGACTACACCCCATACGAAGGGGTCGAGATCCGCGGCGGAGTCCGCGATGTGGTCGTGCGGGGCCGCGACGTGATCCGCGACGGGACATTCGTCGGCCGGCGCGGCGACGGCGCGTTCGTCGAGCGCCGACCCATCGCCGGCTGATCCCTGCCTGATCCCTGGCTGATCCCTGGCTGATCCCTGGCCGATCCCTGGCCAATCCCGGCTGATCCCTACGTGATCGCTGGCTGATCCGGCTGGCCGCCGCCTTCGCCGCTGATGACGCCGAAGTACATCACCGACCGATGGTCGATCCGCGCCCTCGCCGCTGATGACGCCGTTGTCCATCACCGACGGCCAGGGGGGTCAATCGAGCAGCGCGTACGCCCGGAGGGTCAGGAAGTCGGCGAAGTCGGCATCGAGCACGAGGTGATCGAGCAGGTCCCAAGCGTCCTTCAGGCGTCCGTTCAACACCCCACCCAGGCGACTGAGCTCCTCGTTGCGGATCGAGGCGTACTGCTCGATCGGGAGGACGCCGCGTGACCGCCACAGCCACAACTGCGATCGGGCGATCTCGGCGGTGGCGGCGTCCTCCATCAGGTCGTCGATCGCGGCCGCGCCGGTCCCGCGCAGCCACGAGTCCAGATAGGCGAGCGCCACCCGGACGTTCGCCCGGATGCCCGCCTCGGTGACCTGACCACCGTCGACCCGCAGGTCGACCAGCTCGGCCGCGCCGACCGACACGTCCGCACGGAGGCGCGCCTTCTGATGGGGCGCAGCGCCCAGCACGCCGTCGAACACCTCGGTCGCGACCGGCACCAGATCGGGATGGGCGACCCAGGTGCCGTCGAACCCATCGTGGCTCTCGCGTTCCTTGTCCTCGCGGACCCTGGCGAGCGCCCGTTCCGTGACCTCCGGTTTGCGGCGGTTCGGGATGAACGCGGCCATCCCGCCGATCGCATGGGCAGCGCGTCGGTGACAGGTCGCCACGAGCAGCTCGGTGTAGGCGCGCATGAACGGCACCGTCATGGTCAGCTGGGCGCGGTCGGGCGACTCGAGAGCCGGCGACGAGCGGAACCGCTTGATCGCGGAGAACAGGTAGTCCCAGCGTCCGGCGTTGAGGCCGGCGGCGTGCTCCCGCAGCTCGTACAGGATCTCGTCCATCTCGAACGCCGCGCTGATCGTCTCGATGAGGACGGTCGCCCGGACGGAGCCACGCGGCACCCCGAGTCGATCCTGGGCATGGACGAACACCTCGTTCCACAGCCGCGCCTCGAAGTGCGATTCGAGCTTGGGCAGGTAGAGGTATGGCCCCGAACCGCGCGCGACCCGCTCCGCGGCGTTGTGGAACAGGAACAGGCCCGCGTCGAACAGCGAGGCCGAGATCGGGGCGTCATCGACCATCACGTGCGATTCGACCAGGTGCCAGCCGCGGGGCCGGACGACCAGCTGCGCGATCCGCTCGCCGAGCCGGTACGACTTGCCTTCCGGGGACTCGAACGCGAGCGTGCCCCGCACGGCGTCGATCAGCGCATCCTGCCCCGCCACCACGTTCGCCCACGTGGGCGACAGCGCGTCCTCGAGGTCGGCCATGAACACGCGGGCGCCCGAGTTGAACGCGTTGATCATCATCTTCGGCTCGGCGGGGCCGGTGATCTCGACGCGACGATCGTCGAAATCGGCCGGTGCCGGGGCGACGGTCCAGGCCGCTTCGCGGATGTCGCGCGTTCCTGCCAGGAAGTCGAAGCGCGCGCCGGCATCGAGCTCCGCCTGCCGCTCGTGGCGTCGATGGAGCAGATCCAGCCGCGCCTGGCCGAACCGCCGCTGCAGGTCGGCGATGAACGCCAGCGCGTCGTCGGTCAGGACTCGCTCCGCGCCCGGGACGCGCGCGCCCGTGACGACGACGCCTGGGGGCGCCATCACGACACCTCGGCCCGGCGCACGGTGGCCTCGATCAATCCGTGCGGCTCCGTGGTCGAGATGTAGACCTGGCGGTCGTTATCGATCCCGAACTGGGCCAGATCGACCGTCCAGTGATGGAGGTTGGGCAGGACCATCCGGACCTCGTCGAGCTCCTCGTGCCGCTCGAGCATGGCCTTGGCCATGATCCAGATCGAGGTCTGGACACTCGGGCTGTCGTGATCGGCGAAGACCTCCAGGAGCGTGCCGCGGACGGCGGCCCAGGTGGCGTCGAAATCGATGTCCGGTGCGCCGTAGCGCCAGATGGCGGTCAGCTTGGTGGCCATCAGCCGATCGTCGGTCTCGGGCAGGGTCGTGTATCGGTCGCGCGGGAAGCCGCTGAACGCCGAGCGCGTCGTCTTCATCACGACGAGGTCCTCGACGCCGGCCTCGACGACGACCTCATCGCGACCGGCGGCGACCGTCGCGACGCGCGTCCCTTCGCCGCCACGAACGAACGCGTCGCGAGCGGGCGTGCCGCCGACCCCGATCGGGTGCCACGCGTGCTCGCGAACGTTGACGATGGCCCGGTCGACCTGGTCCAGCTCGAGGTAATGGGCGGCCAGCGCCGTGCCGTAGCGCTCGATCGAGCCGGTCAGGTGCGTCGCCGCGAAGGCGTAGGCCGTGTTCTTCATCGTATCCGTGGCCACGACCAGGGAATTGTCGCCGTCCGTGTGCGCGGCCGCGAAGTCGCCCTCGAGTGCGACCGTGACCGTCAGGTCGCGCAACGCGTGCGGGTTGGTGTCACGCCCCACCCGGACGATGCGGATGGCGGCCTTGCCGTAGCGATTGGCGGACAGTTCGATCATGGTCGGGCCTCAGCGGTGCGTGGGGGCGTGGCCGGCGTGGCATGGCGATCGATGGCGATATCGATGACCGCGTCGATGGCTCGATGGAGCTCCGTGTCGCGGTCCGCCTCGAGCGCGGCGACCATCCCGGGCAGCAGTTCGTGGCGCGAGCGACCCGCGACGAAGACGCAGTAGCGGAAGCCGAACCGGGCCTCGTACGCATCGTTGAGCCGTTCGAGCTCGGCCGCCAGGTCCGTGCCGGCATCCCGGTCGGTCCCCTGCTCGCGCACGCTCATCGCCGACATCGTGCCGGGCGGCGCCCCAAGGCGCGGGTGAGCGTCGACCAGCTCGACCTGGTCGGCCTCGGGCATCGCATGGGCGATCCGCCGGGCCGTGTCGAACAGGGCACCGGGCGTGACGAAGGGGCCGCTCGCCTCGAGCCGGGCGAGGAACCCCGGCGCGCCCTCGAACAGGGCCGCGAGCGTGGCACGGTCGGCGATCAAGCGTTCACCAGCCGCCGGCCTCGCGGACGATGCGATGCAGGACGCGCGCGGCCACGAGGCGGCGGTATTCCGCGGTCGAGCGGACGTCATCGATCGGTGCCAGCTCCCCGGCCAGGGTCTCGGCGGCCAGGTCGGCCGTTTCGGGTGTCGGCGACCGGTTTTCGAGCACGGCCTCGGTCGCGGCGGCGCGGATGGGGGTGGCCGCCACCGAGCCGAGGGCAACGCGAACGTCGTGCCAGGCCCGGTCGGTGCCGCCGTTCGTGGAGCCGTCCGTCGACCCGTCGGCGGGCAGGGCGGGCATCACCGGCGTCCGCCACGCGACCGCCATCACGACCTTGCTGATCGACTGGGCGCGACGCGTGCCGACCTTGCGGAAGCGCATCTCACGGTCGGCGGCAAGCGGGACCCGGATCCGGACGATCAGCTCGTCATGCGCGAGGGCCGTGGCGCGGTACCCGGTCCAGAAGTCGATGGCGCGCACCTCACGCTCACCCCGGTCCGAGCCGATGACCACGACGGCATCGGCCGCCAGCAGGACCGGCAGCGTGTCCCCGGCGGGCGACGCATTAGCGATGTTGCCGCCGAGCGTGCCCCGGTTCTGGATCTGCGCCGCCCCGATCGTGGCAGCCGCCTCCACGAGCGCCGGAACGTGCTCGCGGCAGAGCGCCGAGCGACGGATATCGGTGTAGGTCGTCAGCGCCCCGAAGGCCAGCGTGCCGTCCTCGATGGCGATGCCCCGCAGGGCGTCGATCGCCCACAGGTCGAGCACGGCGTCGGGCGCCGGCCCGAGCTCGGCGGTCAGGGCCACCAGCAGGTCCGTGCCACCGGCCATCGGGCGGACCGGTCGATCCGGTGGGGCTCCGGCGAGGGCGGCATACGCGGCCGCGAGCGTGCGCGGGCTGCTGACCGGTGGCTCGATCGACATCGATCCGATCAGCCGTTCATCGGTGCGACCCGGCGACCAAGGCGATGGCCTCGACGATCTTGGTGTAGCCGGTGCATCGACACAGGTTCCCGGCGATCGCCTCGCGGATGGCGTCCTCGTCGGGACGGCCGCCGGCCTCGAGGTAGGCGTG
>DASSII010000059.1:0-2533 GCA_035692005.1 Candidatus Limnocylindrales bacterium
CTGCCGGGAGTGTCGCGCTGCCACGCTGTGCGGCGGACCGCACCGCCGCAGCGGCCGCCACGGCGGCAGCGGCGGATGCTCGGGCTCGAGCGGCCGGGCCATCCCACCGCGCCGCGACCCGATCGGTGGACAGCTCATCAACGTCGAGGAAGGCGGGGTCGCGGACGAGATCGCGGTGGAACGGCAACGTCGACTGGACGCCGGTGATCTCGACCTCGTCGAGGGCTCGACGCATCCGGGCCAGGGCGGCCGCCCGGTCATCCCCCACCGTCATGATCTTGGCGACCATCGGATCGTAGTCGGGCGGAACCCGGTCGCCGTGCCGGAGCGCGGTGTCGACCCGCACGCCCGGCCCGGACGGCATCACCCAACGACCGACGGTCCCGGGGCTGGCGGCGAAATCGCGGGCCGGATCCTCCGCCGAGATGCGAACTTCGACGGCGTGACGACGCGGTCGAGTGGCGTCGGCGGCAGCCGCGAGGACCGCATCCGAAAGCGGTGCGCCGGCCGCGATCCAGAGCTGTTCGGCGACCAGATCGAGGCCGGTCACCAACTCGGTGACGCCGTGTTCGACCTGCAGGCGGGCATTGACCTCGAGGAACCAGAACCGTCGGTCGCGGTCGAACAGGAACTCGGCGGTGGCCGCGTTGGTCAGGTCCGATGCCGCCGCCGCCCGAACGGCCATGGCGTGCAGGTCCTCGCGCTCGGCAGTCCTCAATCCCGGTGCGGGGGCTTCCTCGACCAGCTTCTGATGGCGGCGTTGGACGGAGCAGTCACGCTCCCCGAGTGCGACGAGGGCTCCGTGCGCATCCCCGAGCAGCTGGACCTCGATGTGGCGGGCTGGGCGGACTTCGCGCTCGATGTAGACGGACCCGTCGCCGAACGCGGCGAGCGCCTCGGCCGCTCCCGCGGCGAGCGCGGCGGGCAGCTCATGGGCTGCCTCGACGCGGCGCATCCCGCGACCGCCTCCTCCGGCCGTGGCCTTGACCAGCAGCGGATAGCCGACACGCTCCGCATCAACCAGCATGGCCGCGGTCTCGGCGTCGTCGCCGAAGCAGGCCGGCTCCCACGTCCCCGGCACGACCGCCACTCCGGCTGCGGCCGCCGACCGCCGAGCGGCCAGCTTGTCTCCGAGCGACTCAAGGGCGACCACGCTGGGCCCGATGAAGGCGAGACCCGCCTCGGCGACCTGACGGGCGAAGCTTCCCCGCTCAGACAGGAAGCCATAGCCCGGGTGGATGGCCTGCGCAGCGGTCGACAGCGCGGCATCGATGATCGCGTCCGGGCGAAGGTAGCTGTCGACGGCGGGGGCCGGTCCGATGCCGACCGCCACATCGGCGGCTTCGACGTGGGCAGCACGCCGATCGGCATCCGAGTAGACCGCCACGGTTTCCACACCAAGATCGCGACAGGTGCGGATGATGCGAAGTGCGATCTCGCCGCGGTTGGCGACAAGGATCCGATCGAACGGGCGCGTGTCTTTGCGCAAGGACGGTCCCGGGGCGGTGCGCGAGGTCGTCGTCACAGGGGGATGTTGCCGTGCTTCTTGGGCGGGTTGGTGTCCCGCTTGTCGGCCAGCATCTCCAACGCGGCGATCAGCCGCGGCCGCGTGTCCGATGGACGGATCACGTCATCGACATAGCCGCGCGCCGCGGCCTCGTACGGGTTGGCGAATCGATCCTCGTACTCGGCGACCAAGCGCGCACGTTCCGCGTCAGGATCCGGCGCGGCAGCGATCGCGTCGCGAGCGAGGATGTTGACCGCCCCCGCCGCACCCATCACCGCGATCTCGGCTGTCGGCCAGGCGAGGTTGATATCGCCGCGCACATGCTTGCTCGACATGACGTCATAGGCGCCGCCGTACGCCTTGCGCGTGATCACCGTCAGCTTCGGCACGGTGGCCTCGCAGTACGCGAACAGCAGCTTCGCTCCGTGGCGGATGATGCCGCCATGCTCCTGGCCGACGCCGGGCATGAACCCGGGCACGTCGACCAGCGTCAGCAGCGGCACGTTGAAGCAGTCGCACGTCCGAACGAACCTGGCCGCCTTGGTCGATGCGTCGATGTCGAGCGCACCGGCCAGGACCGCCGGCTGCTGGGCCACGATCCCGATGCTCCGGCCCCCGAGGCGCGCGAAGCCGGTGATGATGTTCTGCGCCCAGCCCGGTTGGATCTCGAGGAATCCCGCGTCGTCGACGATGCGTTTGATCACGTCATGCATGTCGTATGCCATCGACGGGTCGTCGGGCACGACGGTGTCGAGCGCAGCGTCGCGCCGATCGACGGGATCGGACGTGGCCTGCATCGGCGGATCGGCGAGATTGTTCTGCGGCAGGTGGCCGAGGATCCGCCGGGCGGCAGCGAGTGCCTCGGCCTCATCGGGTGCGGCGAGATGCGCGACGCCGCTCTTCGTCGTATGGGTGATCGCTCCCCCGAGCCGTTCGGCATCGACATCTTCGTGGGTCACCGACTTCACGACGTTGGGCCCGGTCACGAACATGTAGCTGGTGCCTTCGACCATGATCGTGAAGTCA
>DASSII010000060.1:0-4917 GCA_035692005.1 Candidatus Limnocylindrales bacterium
GGAGTGACTCGCGCATCCGCTCCCATCAGCCCGCTCATGGGTCCACTGACCGCTCATACCGCCATCCTGATCGGCGTACTTCATGATGGGGCGGCTGTCTCGGCCCTGGCCCCGGCCTCGGCCCGGCCCCCGGCCGCGCCCCTGTCGGCCCCGGCCCCGGCCTCTGTCGTTCCCGGCCCCGGCCTCGGTTGACCTGGCCCCTTCCCCGGCCTATGCCGCGGCCCGCGGCCGCCCTGACCCGCGGCCGTCCCGACCCCGCGCTGTCCCTGCCCCGGGCCCCGCCCCAGCCCTGCCGCTGGCCCCTACCCCATCGGAACATCGACGCGGGCCCGGCGATCCCCGCGCTCATGGACGCCAAGCACATCGCCGACCCGTACCAGCCCGAATCGAAACGGCCGGCCCGAAGGCCGGCCGTCACGCGGTCAAGGGACGCCGATCGCAGCTTAGCTGCGGACCTGGCGCTCCAGGCGCTTCTGGAAGCGCTCGACCTGCCCGGCGGTGTCGATGATGTTCTGCGTGCCCGTGAAGAACGGGTGGCAGTTGCTGCACACGTCGACGCGCAGCTCCGGTCGGGTCGACCCGACCGTCCACTCGCGGCCGCACGAGCCACAGTGGACCTTGGCTTCGTAGTACTTGGGATGGATGTCGGGCTTCACGGTCTCGTCTCTCCTCCGACGTCGTCCGTGCAGGGCCATCGCCCCGCCGGTGATCGCCGGCTCGGTCCGGGTTCGGCTACGCGCTCGTCGGGGCGGCTTCCGCCGCCTCGACCCGGATGCGCTTCTTGCTCTTGGTGGCGTGTTCGAACTTCACCTTGCCGGTGACCGTCGCGAACACGGTGTAATCCTTGCCCAGCCCGGTACCCGGCCCGGCGAGGAACGTCATCCCGCGCTGACGGACGATGATCGAGCCGGCCGGCACGAGCTGGCCGTCGCCGACCTTCACGCCCAGGCGCTGGCCAACGCTGTCGCGGCCGTTCTTGACGCTGCCGCCCGCCTTCTTGTGTGCCATCGGGTCCTACTCGTCCTTCTTGGTCGCGCGCGGCTTGGCAGCGCGCTTCTTCGGTGCGGGGGCATCATCGTCGGACGTCGCTCCTCGGGTCTTCTTCGGAGCGGTATCCGCATCGGCCGTTGCCGCGGTCGTCGTCTCATCCTTCGCCGAGGCCTTGGCCTTGGTTTCGGCCTTCGTTTCCGCCTTGGCGCGGGTCCCCGCCGTTGGCTTGGTCTTGGTCTCGGCCTTGGCGGATGCCTTCGGCTCGGTCTTGGTCGCCTTCTTGGTGGCCGCCTTCGGCTCCGTGGTCGGGCCGGCCAGCTTCGCCGCGAGCTCCGCGTCCTTGGCGGCCTGGGCGACGGCGGCCTCCTCGAGGCGCTGCCGCTCGGTCTTGGCATCGGACTCGGCCTTGGCGGCCGACTTGGCTGCACTCTTGCCGCCGAACACGATGTCGCTGATGCGCAGGACGGTCAGCTCCTGGCGATGCCCCTTCTTGACGCGGCTGCGCGCCTTGGGGCGGTATTTGAACACGATGAGCTTCTCGCCGCGGGTCTGACGCACGACCTCGGCATTGACCGCAGCGCCGTCGACGACCGGCCGACCGATCGCGGCCTCGTCGCCGTCGGCGACGAGGAGCACCCGATCGAAGCTCACGGTCTTGCCGGGCTCGACGTCGAGCAGCTCGACCTCGAGTTCGGTGCCCACCTCGACGCGGTACTGCTTCCCGCCGGTCTCGATGACTGCGTACATGGATCCTCAGATGGTGATGGCGGCGATCGCAGGTGGCGACCGCACAGCGGACATGGAAAGACGCCTGGACGGGCCGAGGCGCGAACGCAAAGTGTACGGCTGAACATCCGCTCGGTCAATCGGGGGCGGAACCGGAAGCCGGCGATCAGCCACTCCACGGACCCGATCCCGCGGCCGCCACCCCGCCACTGTCCAGATCCTCGAGCAGCACCAGCCGCTCGCGCACGATCGAAGCGATGCCGATCGCCGACCCGGCGCGCGCGGCGAGTTCGGCGACGACCTCCTCAGGTCGACCGGATCCGAGCTCCGGATGGGTGCGGGTCCGCACGAACAGGGTCGGTGGCGGCCCTGCGTCGAGGACCCGGACGTTCGCCACGAGCGGTCGCAAGTCGTACTGGACGGTCGCGGCACCCTTGGTTCGGTCGCGCAGCAGCTGCGGCGCCGCGAGCAAGCCGCGTACGGCATCGGCCAGGACATCGAGCGGGGCGTCCGTGTCAAGCACGATCCGGTGATCGGCACCGGCCACCTGACCGGCGAGCGGCGGCGCCGCCAGCCACACATCGTGAAGGTCGATGATCCGCCATCCCGCCGGGACGTGACCGACCATCGCCTCACGCACCCGCCACGCCGGCCAGCGTCCGCGCAGCACGACGTCGATCAGATCGGCCTCCAACGCTAGCCCGTTGGGCACCGGCGCTCCGAACGTCAGCCGCGCTCGCGCTCGCGAACCTTCGGTCACGGCCACGGGCAGGCCAGCCGCGGACAGCGCCGCGATCCATCCATCGAACAGCTCGCGCTGCGTCGACTCGGGCGCACCGGGCGCTCGGGCGACGACGAAGCGCCAGCGCTGCAGCTGCGCCGGAGCGAGGGGTCGTCGGGGGATGGCGGAAGGGTCGGACACGTCTGGTAGTCTGCCCGACCATGGAGGAGCCCGGCCGCCCCGCTCAGGACGGCCCGCCCGATACGGCCTTGTCGGACAGATCCGAATCGCCCTCCGCCGCGCCGACATCCCCATCGACCGCCTGGGCGGCGGCGCTGCCGCCACCACCGTTCGTCGATCCGCACGCGGGGCGCGATCCCTTGCGCTTCGCCCCCGTGTCCCCGCGGGTGGCGCTGCTGATCGGCATGGGCATCGTGGTCGGCATCCTGCTGTGGATGGCGCGCGACGCCGTGCAACCCTTCGTCGTCGGCCTGTTGATGGTCTATCTGCTCGATCCTCCGGTGCGCTGGCTCGCCCGTCGCGGGATCCCGCGAACCCTCGCCATCCTCGGCGTCTACATCGTCGGCGTGATCGTGATCATCGAGTTCCTGAACCTGACGCTCGCCCCGCTCATCGATGAGCTCGTCCGCTTCCTCCAGGACCTGCCCGGATTGGCGGACCAGCTGCAGGTCCAGATCCAGCGTCTGACCGAGATCTACACGCGACTGCAGCTCCCCGACGCCGTCCGCGAGTGGATCGATTCGATGGTCGCCAGCCTCGCCGCCGGTGGCGCCGGCGCGCCGTCGTTCCAGCTCAGCGACCTGTTGCCAGTGCTGACCGGCGCCTCGAGCATCGTCGGTGCCGTGTTCGGCTACATCCTGCTGCCGGTCTGGGTGTTCTATCTGCTCAACGACCGGCAGACCCTCGTCGAGCAGTTCGACCGAAGCCTGCCTCCGGCGTGGCGCTTCGATACCTGGGCGGTGATGCGCATCACCCGCCGTGTGCTCGGCCAGTGGGTGCGCGCCCAGGTCGTGCTCGGTCTCGCCGTCGGCCTGTTCACGTTCGTCGGCCTGGCGGTGCTCGATCGGCTCGTCGACCCGATCTTCGGCCGCTACGCCGTGCTCCTGTCAGTCACGGCGGGGTTGCTCGAGCTGTTGCCGATCATCGGTCCGATCATCTCGGCGGTGCCGGCCGTGCTGCTCGCGGCGACGGCGGGCCTCGAACCGGTCATCGCCGCGCTGGTCCTGTACACGCTGGTGCAGCAGGTCGAGAACAACCTGCTGGTGCCCAAGATCCAGGGCGGCGCGATCCAGATGCATCCGGCCCTCGTGATGTTCGCGCTGATCATCGGCGGGGCGCTGGCCGGCTTGTTGGGCGCCATCCTGGCGCTCCCGATCGCGGCGGCGATGCGCGATGTGGCCCGCTATGTCTTCCGACGCCTGAGCCCTGATGCGCCAGAGGCACTTGCGCGCTCGATCTCGGGGCTCGGGCTCGAGCGCCATCCCGGCATCCCGGCACAGCCACCGTCGTGACCACGGCCCCGGACCCGTACAAGATCCTCCAGGTCGACCCGGAGGCCGAGGACGAGGTCATCGTCGCTGCCTACCGACGGCTGGCGCGCAAGTACCACCCCGATGTCGCCAGCGGGCCGGAGGCTGCGGCACGGATGGCCGCGATCAACGCCGCGTGGGAGGTGATCGGCGATCCGGCCCGGCGGGCTGCCCACGACCGCGGGCGGGCCATCGACAGCGCGCTGTCCCGGAGCCGGAGCGCGCGCGACACCGATGCTGCGGCCGCCGCTGCCGAGGAAGGCAGTGCCGGATCGCGGCCGGCGGGGGCGCCCGCTCCCGGACCCCGTGCAGGTGCCTCGCCGCGACCGGAGCCCGGACCGCGGCCACCGAAACCGGACACCGTGTCGCGAGATTGGACCTCGGGCCGATCGACGGTCGGTGGCGGATATGAACCGTCGATGCGGACGGCCGATGGCGACGGGGCAGCGGGGCCGCCGCCGGGCAACCCGTCGGGGAGCGCCCTCACCTTCGGCCGGTATCGAGGCTGGTCGCTCGGCGAGATCGCGCGTCGGGACCTCGAGTACCTCGAATGGCTCGACCGCACGCCGATCGGCCGGCCTTATCGGGACGAGATCGATGGGATCCTGCGACGCGCTGGCCGGCGGACGTCGAGCGACACCGAAGCGACCCGCCGGCGCGGGCTGTTCCGCCGCCGCTAGTACGAGTGGGCCACGTGGCGGGGCGTATCGATTCGAGCGCGCGCCCTCACCACTCCGCGCGGGTCTGCCGGATGTTGATGCTTTGCAGGATTCCCAGGCCGATGGCCATGCTGACGAGCGAGGCACCACCGTGGGTCACGAACGGAAGCGGGATGCCGGTGATCGGCATGATGCCCATGACCATGCCAACGTTGACCACCAGCTGGAACAGGATCATCGATCCCAGCCCGGCAGCGAACATCGAGCCGAA
>DASSII010000061.1:0-26461 GCA_035692005.1 Candidatus Limnocylindrales bacterium
GCGAGAGCGCCATCATCCCGGCGACGAACTGGCTGAACGTCTTCGACATGCCGTATGGCAGGCCGTCGGCCTCCTTCGAGGTCAGCGGGACGTCGTTCGCAAGGTCCCACAGCGACATGTGGAGGTGGCCCGACGAGCCGGTCCACGTATGGTCGGGCTTGGCCATGAAGGAGATGCCCCAGCCGTTGAGGTAGGCGATCTCCTTCGCGCCGTGCTTGAACAGCACGCTCCGGTCGGCCGATTCGAGGACGTGGTCGTAGCGGATGTTGACCTCGTGCTGGCCATTGGCCGCTTCGCCCTTGCTGAACTCGATCGGGACGTTGGCCTCGGTCATCTGATTGCGCAGCAGCCGATGGAGCGGCTCGGCCTTGGTCGCCTGGAGGAGGTGGTAATCCTCGTTGTAGTGGCCGAACGTGCGTGGGATGGGCCAACCCTGCTCGGCGAGTGCCTCCCACGTGTCCTTGAGGACATAGAACTCGAACTCCGATCCCGCCTTGACGGCGAGGCCGGCGTCGGCGGCGCGGGCGACCTGGCGCTTGAGGATGGTGCGCGGCGAGACCGGGATCTCCAGCCCGGTCTCCTCATCGATCGTGTCGGCGAGGACGAGGGCGGTCCCCGGCAGCCACGGCAGGGCGCGCATCTGGTCCCACACGGGTTCGGCGATCCAGTCGCCATACCCCGTCTCCCAGTTCATCAGCCGGAACCCCTCGGGCGTGTTCATCTCCATGTCCGTGCCAAGGAGATACGTGCAGAAGTGGGCGCCGTGGCTGATGACGCCGTCGAGGAAGGCCCGGCCCTGGACGCGCTTGCCCATCAGCCGGCCCTGCATGTCGGTGATGGCGACCACGATCGTGTCGATGCGGCCGTCGCGGACCATCGCCTCGAGCTCCTCGAGCCGGGGGTGCTTCGTCGCGTGGCCAGTGGAGTGGTCGCTCATCGGTCCTCCTCGGGAAACGGGCTTCGAGGGCCGGCGGTGATGGCGCCGGCCCTCGGTCTTCGCGCAGGGTCGAGTCGAACGGCGGTCAGGCGGTCGCCGGACCCTCGAGCTCCTCGGCAGCGTGACTGAACTCGCGCTCGATCTCGGTCAGCTCGGCGCTGTCGCCCATCGCCCGCGGTCCCTTGAAGCGCGTTCGCGCCCAGCCGAAGTAGTAGATCAACAGCAGGACGACCGTGCCGATCATGAACGGCCACGAGATGTTGCCGGAGGTCGGCCACGAGAACAGGAACATCAGCACGATGCACCACAGGACGGCCACCCAGGCGATCGGCTTGGACCAGCGGCCAAGGCTCCAGACGCGCTCCCTGAGCCAGCCGTCGGTCGTCGCCCCGAGGTAGATCACGACGCCGTAGGCGGCATACAGGAAGATCGTGCTGATGGCCGTGATGATCACGATGGCGGTGCCGGTCCCGACGATGAACGCCCCGACGCTGAACAGCCACGAGATCACGACCATCGCGACCAGCGAGTTCGCCGGGGTGCGATAGCGGTGCGACACCTTCTTGAGCCAGGCCGATCCGGGCAGGCCGTCGTCGCGGCTGAACGCATACAGCATCCGACCGGCCGAAGCGACCGACGACAGGCCGCAGAAGGCCATCGCGATGGCGATGCCGGCGCTCAGCAGGTTGCCCAGCTGGCCCAGGTTGTAGGCGAGGATGTCGATGACCGCGGCGCCGCCACCGAAGTAGTACTGGCTGTAGGTCGCGGGATCGGCGGTCGACAGGTCCGCCGGGAAGAGCGTGCTCAGGTCGGGCAGATGGGTCGTCAGCGCCAGCAGGAACAGGAAGCCGACGACGGCCGACACCGCGACCGACAGGAACAGGCCCCACGCGCTGGCGACGCGCGCGCCGACGGTCTCCTCGGCGACGTGCGCCGACGCGTCGTAGCCGGTGTAGGTCCAGTTGGCCTGGAGCAGGGAGAAGAAGAACGCGAAGAACAGCGGATAGGTCGTCGCCGGGCCGTACGTCAGGTGGACGAACCCGAGGTTGTTGTCCCACGAGCCGGCGGTGTCGAGCGGCTGCACCGCGAAGAGCGTCAAGCCGCTCTGGTCCGGCTTGCCCGCGAGGAACACCAGGAAGACGACCGCGGCGACGATGACGATGTGCCACCACACGCTGACCTGGTTGAGGAGTGACACGAGGTTGATGCCGCCGATGTTCATCGCCAGCTGGATCGCCATGAGGATGCCCATGGTCACCAGCTGCCCATTGAGCAGGCCGCCGATGAACACCGACGTGTTGCCGTAGTCCATCCCGATATTGCCGAGCAGCGGGGTGATGATCGTGGCATTGAGGAACCCGGCCGCGGCGTAGTTGATGCCGGCCACGATGGCGAACTGGCCGATGAGGTTGAGCCAGGCCGTCCACCAGCCCCATTCCTTGTTCTTCATCCGGCTGGCCCAGTAGTACAGGCCGCCCGCCGTCGGGTAGGCCGACGCGATCTCGGCCATCGACGCGGCGATGGCCAGGACGAAGATCGTGATCAGCGGCCAGCCGATGAGGACCGCGGCGGTGCCGGCCCAGGCCAGGCCGTAGTCGTACAGGATGACCGCACCGGTCAGGATGCTGATGATGCTGAAGCTGATCGCGAAGTTGCTGAACCCGCCCATCGAGCGGAAGAGCTCCTGCGCGTAGCCCAACTGGTGCAGGTCGGCGACATCCTGGCGGATGACGTCCTCGCGGGATCGTGCCATCGATACCTCCCTCACCGGGCGGAGCCGTCGTCCTGACGTCGGCGTCGGTCGCTCGGAGCCGGCCCTCCCTCCACGGGTCGGCGGCTGCGCGGCTGCGGCCCCAGTCGACCGGGGGCGCCGCGCGAAACGCGGTGATCTGGGTGATGGAACGCGGGGGTCGCGGGGTGCACTGCTGCCGGAACGACTCCGTCCTCAGCGCGTGTCGGTCGCTGGAGCCCTCCTTTCCGGCGTCACCGTGACGGTGGCTGCGCTCGAGCCAGGGCCTGACCCGGAATCGATGGCCGGACTATACGCGTCCGGTCCAGCCGCAGGAAGGCGTGCGGCTCAGAACAGCATCGTCGTCCCGGTAGGGAAGACGAAGTCGAACGCGGTCGGGGGAAGGGCTGCGTCGAGGCCGATGTCGGTGACCTCCGCGTCGCGCGTGACGCTGCCCCCGATGGTCTCGGTCAAGCGCAGGATGAGCCCGCTCTGGCGGTCGACCGCGAGGTCGATGGCGTGGTCCGGCCGATCGGCGGGCAGCTCGACCGTCCGTGGATGATCGCAATGCAGCAGGAGGGCCTCACGACCGACCGCCAGCGCCGTGCCGGCGATGGAACAGCGCCCGGTCGCGAGCACGTTCTGGCAGAAGCCGGCCGGGTGCAGGAACGTGTCAGGCAGGGTCTCCATCGGCAGGGCCGTGACGGGCTCGTAGAGGCGCGACGTCCCCGGGAAATCCGGGTCGTGCAGACCGCGCGGCCGGTTGCGGATCGGCCGTTGCGTGCCGAGCTTGTGTGCCGCGGCATATGTCCGCACAAGGTCGCCGTCCGAGATCCACACCTCGTAGTCGCCGCCGATGGCCTGCCCGGGTCGGCTGGTCGTCACCCGGGCGTGGCCGGGGTGGCGGAGCATGACGTCGACCTGGGTGGTGTCGTCGCCGCGGGCAGTCACGGCCCGCTCGAGGATGCGCAGACGCAGGGTCACGAAGCGCAATTCGGCGTCGCGCATGAAGTCGAACAGCTCCGCGACGGTCGGCTCGCCGGGCGGCAGGACGGCCAGGGCCGGCGATCGACGGCCGTCGTTCGTGACGGCCAGGGCGGCTCGATCCCAGATGCGTGTGTCGGTCATCGCGACCGATTGTAGCGGCCGCCCAGCCCGGGGGATTGACAGCGCCTTACGCCGAGGCGTATATATCACATGACGATATAACGTCGAGCGCTATATGAGGGGAACGATGCGAACGCGATGGCTCGGGGCGATCCTCGGGATGGTCATCCTTGCCGCAGGCGCCACCAGCGTCGGCGCGACCGGAGCGATCCATGCGCATGCGCGCATCGTCGACGCGTCGGGGGCGGCGATCGGCTGGGCGGCGCTGACCGAGGATGCGACGGGGCGCCTGCACCTGAGCGTCCACGTGGATGGGCTGGCGACCGGGCGGCACGGGATCCACCTCCACGCGGTGGGAATCTGCGAGGGGCCAACCTTCGCCACGGCGGGCGGACACCACAACCCGCTGGGCGTCGAGCACGGCCTCGACAATCCGGCTGGTGCCCACGCCGGCGACCTGCCCAACCTCATCGTCAATGTCGCGGGCCGTGGCCGCCTGGTCGCCAGCACCGATCGCGCCACCCTGTCCGCGGGCCTGGTCTCGCTGATCGACGCCGACGGCTCGGCGATCATCATCCATGCGAACGAGGACGACCAGGTCCACAGCCCGACCGGCAACAGCGGCGGGCGGATCGCCTGCGGCGTCATCCAGGCCGACTGAGCACCCCCGTCGAGGAGGCACCGATGCCGGACGAAGGATTCGATCTCGGGCGATTCGCCGAGCCCTCGCTGTACATCCTGGTCTCGCTCAGCGACGGGCCGAAGCACGGCTACGCGATCATGACCGATGTCGAGGAGATCACCGGCACGCCGATGGGCCCGGGCACCCTCTACGGGGCCCTGGCCCGCCTCGAACGGCGGGGGCTGATCGAGGCGCTGGAACCGGTCGAGCGACGACGGCCGTATCGCCTCACCGGCCTGGGTGAGGCGATGGTCCGCGCCCAGCTCGAGCGCTTGAGCGGCTTCGCGCGAACCGGCATGGAGCGATTGGGGGAGACGTCATGAGTGCCCTTGTCCGCCTCTATCCACAGGCCTGGCGCGATCGCTATGAGGTCGAGTTCCAGGGCCTGCTCGAAGCGCGGCCACCGACCGCTCGCGATCGTCTCGACATCCTGCGTGGCGCGCTCGATGCCCGGCTGCACGGGGAGATCCCGGGGTCGGCGGAGCGGCCGCCGAGGATCGCCCCGATCGAACGCCTGGCCGGTGGCGCCGCGCTCGTGGTAGGGCTGGCGCTGACGGCGTGGACCGCGCTCCTGTTACGCGACTTCCGGGGCTGGGATGCTGGCGAACCGCCGACGGCGTTCCTGATCGGTATCCTCGGCGCGATCTCGCTGCTCGGGCTCGCCGCCGCGCACGCCCTGCTGGGTCTCGCCGGTCTCGGTCGGACGCGGGCCTTCGGGCCTATCGCGGCGTCGATCGCGGTGGCGTGCTTCGGGCTCACCGCGTTCGGCGGTGGTGCCACGCTCATCTACGCGGTCGTCGCGTCGGTGGTCCTCGCTGTCGCGATGGCCGGACGGTCGATCCCGGTCTGGCTGGCGATCGCCTGGATCGGTGCCACCGTGGGCATGACCGGCGCGTTCCTGGGCATCTTCAGCAGCGACGGGACGGACCTCGGGTCGCTGCGCCTGCTCGTTCCGTACGGCCTCGCCTGGATCCTCATCGGCGTGGTCGTGCTCGTGCGCGGCCTGCCGGCCCGAACACCCGCCCGGCCGATCCCCGCCGAGCGCGCCACGGAGCCCCAGGCCGAGTAGGCGGCGATCACGATGTCTGCCAGGTCCGCCGTCGGCCTCGAAGGGACGCCGTCGGCGCCCATCACCAGCCCTTCACTGCGGGTCATGCGCGACATCCCAGGGGGTGGGATGTCGCGCCGGACCCTCCTGCGCCGGGCGGTCGGGACCAGCCTGGGTCTGTGGGTGCTGGAGGTGACGGCCGGGATGATCGCGTTCACCTGGCCGAACCTCAGCCGAGGGCTGGGAGGCGTGCTGCGCATCGGCACGTTCGACGAGGTCAAGGCACGCAACGGCGAGCTGCCGATCGACGAGGGCTTCCCGGCGTACGAAGCCGCCGCCCACGCGTTCATCGTGCTCGTGGACCCCGCACAGCAGCGGTTCGTCCCCGGTGCCGATGCGAGCGGGGATGGCGCGGCCGTCAACGTCCGCGCGCTCTACCAGCGTTGCCCGCACCTGGGCTGCCGGCCCAACCCGTGCATCGAGGACTTCTGGCTGCATTGTCCGTGCCACCAATCGCGCTACGACCGCCTGGGGATCAAGGTCGCCGGCGAGCGATACGGACCTGCACCCCACGGCATGGATCGGTTCGCCGTGTCCGTCGATACCGACGGCGTGCTCTCGGTCGACACCTCGAAGATCACCTTGGGGCCGCTGCCGGTCGCGCTGGGCCAGCCTGGGGTGATCCCGCCACGGGTCGTCGACGGCTGCATCTGACGGCGCAGCCGGGCCGACGGCCACTGGGGCGCGTCAGCCGCCGGCCGCACCGCCGCCGAGGCCCGGTTCGGTCATCGCCGCTGGGTCCAGGAGCCGATCCAGCTCGCCGGCGGCCATCCCCCGCTCGAGGGCCAGCTCCCGGATCGTCCGGCCGGTTCGATAGGCTTCCTTGGCAAGCTTGGCGGCCTCGTCGTAGCCGATGACGGGGGCCAGGGCGGTCGCCAGCATCAGCCCCTGCTCCACGAGTTGCGGGCCACGCTCAGTGGCGCTGAGTCCGCGCACCGTGCGCTCGGCGAAGTTGTGCGCGGCGGCAGCCAGCAACTCGATCGATTCGAGGAGCGCGACCGCGGTCACCGGGAGCATGACGTTGAGCTCCAGGAACGAGCCGGTCTGCCCGAAGGCGACGGTCGCGTCATTGCCGACCACGCGGGCGACGACCATCGTCAGTGACTCGACGATGACCGGGTTCACCTTGCCGGGCATGATGCTCGAGCCGGGCTGCGTCTCGGGGATCGCCAGCTCCGCGAGACCCGCCCGTGGGCCCATGCCCATGAGTCGGACGTCCGAGGCGATCTTCCACAGGGCCAGCGCGGTCGTGCGGATGGCGCCGTGCGCCGCGATCGGCACATCGAGCGACGCCTGCGCCGCAAAATGGTTCGGCGTCTCGACCACGAGCAGCCCGGTCAACTCGGTCAGCCGGGCGCAGGTCCGCGCCGCGAACTCGGGATGGGCATTGATCCCGGTGCCCACCGCGGTCCCGCCGAGCGGCACCGTCAGGAGCTCGTCCCGCGCCGCCTGGACCCGCCGGATGGAGGCCTCGACCTGACCCGCGTAGCCCTGGAACTCCTGGCCGAGTCGGATCGGCGTCGCGTCCTGGAGATGGGTGCGACCCGTCTTGACCACCGGCCAGAACGCCTCGGCGCGATCGGCCAGCGCATCCTGGAGATCGACGAGGGCGGGGATCAGTCGCTCCTCGATGGCGATCGCCGCGGCCAGCTGGAGGGCGGTCGGGATGGTGTCGTTGGAGCTCTGGCAGCGATTGACGTCGTCGTTGGGATGGACCTTCGGGGCGGTTCGGCCCTTGCCCCGCCCTCCGGTCGTGGCCGTCGATGCCAGACGCGCGGTCGCCAGATGGGCGACGACTTCGTTCATGTTCGTGTTGGTCGATGTGCCTGAGCCGGTCTGGTAGATGTCGATCGGGAACTGGTCGTCGTGGTCGCCGTCGACGACCGTCGCGGCCGCGCTGGCGATGGCCCGGGCGACCGGGTCGGGAAGCAGGCCGAGCGCGCCGTTCGTCTCCGCCGCCGCCAGCTTCACCAGGGCGAGCGCGCGGATGAAGGCACGCGGGAACCGCTGCCCCGAGATCGGGAAGTTCTCGACGGCGCGCTGGGTCGAGGCGCCGTACAAGGCGTCGGCCGGGACGGCCATCTCGCCCATCGAGTCGCGTTCCATGCGGGTCTCCGCGTCCGGCTCGGGTGTCGAGTGGGTCATGGCGTCGATCGTACCGCGGCGGGCGCGGTACGGACCGCGGCGGTGGTCGCCGGGTGCTCGTAGCGCTGGTGGAAGGCCCGCCGCCGGAACCCGACTGCCTCGTACAACGCCTCGGCCGGCGCGCTGGACGCCTCGGAATAGACCTGCACTGTCGTCGCGCCCAGGTCGAAGAACCGCCGCAGGCCGTGGGCGAGCAGCGCCCGGGCAAGACCGTGGCGCCGCTGGTCGGGGTCCGTGCCGACCGGCTCGAACTCCGCGACGTGCCCGACGGGATCCCACCAGCCGAGGGCGAACGCCGCGAGCGAACCGTCGGGGGCCTCGACGACGAGATCGTCCTCGAACCGGTAGTGCGGGACCTCGAGGACTCGCTCGTACTTGGTCGACGTCAGTCGCGACGCCGGAAAGGCGCGGCGATGCAACTCCACGCGGGCGGCGATCTCGTCGGGACCGTGCAGGCCGCGGATCCGATAGCCATCGGACAGGACGGGCGGGGTCGGCGGAGGCTCCGCGGCGCGCCACAGCCACTGCGACAGCCGGCGTCCCTCGGGTCGAAAGCCGAGGTCGCTGAGCAGCGCGATCGTGGCCGCGTCGTCCTCGGCCGTCCACGTGCCGAGCGTCGCGTCACGATGGTCCGCCAGGGTGCGGGCCAGGATCTCGCGGAGGATCTCCGGATCGTGAGCCGGTTCTCCAGACCAGACGTGCCACTCGAGCTCGCCGTCCTCCTCCCACGACCAGGCGACGTCCCCGCCGTCGAGGTCCCATAGCCGGAGATGGGCGTCGAGCGGATCGGCGGACACGACGTGCCACCACTCGACCGCGGCCGGCGTCGCCGCCACGAACGGCGCGCCGGCCTGCCACGCCCGGGACATCAGGTCCGTCGCCACGCGCACGTCGTCGATGGACGTGGCTCGGCGGGCGGTCAGCATCGGCGCGAGCATACCCGTAGCATCGGACCCGACGATGCCCACGATCGACGCGAACGACCTGCACATCGGCTACGACGTCGATGGCGTCGGGCCGCCGCTCATCCTGCTCCACGGCGCGACCTCCGTCGCCGACCGTGACTTCCGCGCCCAGCTGCCCAGCCTGCGACGCGCGTTCCGCTGCTACCTGCCCGATGCGCGCGGCCACGGCCGGACGCGCTGGGACACGCTGGCGGACGGGTTCTCGGCTGACTGGCTGGCCGACGACGTGCTGGCGTTCGCCGACGCGCTCGAACTCGACACCTTCCACCTGCTGGGGTTCTCGCTCGGGGCGATGACCGCGTTGCGCGTCGCGATCCGGGCGCCGGCTCGGCTGCGGACCCTGGTCGTCGTCGGGATCTCGGTCGAGCGCGAGCCACGTGCCACGGTCGCCCGCCGGCTGATGGATCCCGTCCGGATCGACCGCGCCGACCCTGCCTGGGCGGCGGACCTGTCGAGACGCCACGATCCGGGTCAGGGCGAGGGCGCCTGGCGAGCGCTGCTGCCGGCCATCGCGCGCGACGTGGCGAGCCAGGCCCTGCTGACCCCGCGCCAGGTCCGGACGATCGATCCGCCGACCTTGGTGGTGGTCGGCGACCACGACCCGTTCGTGCCGGTCGATCACGCCTGGCGGCTGGCACGATCGGTGATCGATGGGCGGTTGCTGGTGCTGCCCGACGCCGGCCACGAGGCATTCGCCGAGCGCCCGACGATCGCCACGGAAGCGCTGGGCGACTTCTATCGATCGACCGAGGCTGTGGCGCGTCGTCGCGCAACGACCACCCACACGGATCCACAGGAGGCGACCCGATGACGACCCTGCTCGCGCTGTACCAACGACCCGAGGGTGGCGAGGAGGCCCTCGCGACGTTCGAACGGCGCTACCGCGCCGAACACCTTCCGCTCGTTGCCGACACCCCAGGCCTGCGCGGGACCCGGGTGCAGCGCGTGTCGGGCGCGCTCGGGGGCGAGACCGACCTCGTGATGATCACCGCGATGGAATTCGACGACCGGGCCTCGCTTGACGCCGGCCTCGCCTCGGACGCGATGCGTGCCGCCGGGCGCAACCTGCGCGAGATCGCCCCCGGCCTGGCGACCTTGCTCGTGCTCGAGGACGCTGACTGAGGCAGTCCGATCTCGTGCCGCGTCGCGGTGCCGCGTCGGGCGGTGCCGCGCCGACGGGCCGGCCGGCGGCCCGAGCCCCCGGAGGCCCGAGTCCCGGCGGCCTGCGAGTCCCCGGCGGCCTGCGAGTCCCCGGCGGCCTGCGAGCCCCCGGCGGCCTGCGAGTCCTCGCTGGCTGCCCGCGAGTCCCCGGCGGCCGCGATCGGACGGCTGCCCCGCGTTGCCCACGGCCTCGCCGACCGCCGATCTTGCATCCGGTGACGCTATCGACGAACGACGGCAGCGTCGGGCGCGCTCGTTCGCCGGGCGTGCCATCCGGTGCAAGGATCGGACGGAAACGGACCCGATTCGAGCGATCTGGCCGGATCTGGACGACCTCGTTCGCCGATACGTGCATCCGATGCAAACCGGCACGTGGCTGCGACGCGACCGGCTCGTGGCCACCGAGCCAGGCCACGACGCGACCGGCTCGTGGCACGACGCGACCGGCACAGGGCACGACGCGACCGGCACGTGGCACGACACGACCGGCACGTGGCACGACACGACCGGCACGGCCACGACGCGACCGGCACGGCCACGACACGACCGGCACGGCCACGAGCGACCGGTGCGCGGCCACCCAACGGGCGAACCCGGCGCGTGGCCTCGGGCCATGCCACGCTCTCGCCACCCAACGCCGTCGGGCCCTTCCCGGACCGTGGATACTTGCCGGACGAGCCAGCGAGGAGCCTGCGACCCGCGTGACCGACGTCGAGCCGACGACCCGCCATATCCGTGTCGACGCCCCGCCCGCGGGGCATGACCGCGTCGCCCTCGTCACCATCGATCGGCCCGAGGCCCGCAACGCGCTCGATTTCGCCCTGCTCGACGAACTCGCGGATGCGCTCGAGACTTTCGATCGCGACGGTCGGACCAGGGTCGTCGTCATCACCGGCGCCGGCGATCGTGCGTTCGCGGCCGGGGCCGACATCCTCGAGCTGGCCGACCAGACGCCCGAACGCCTGCGGTCCGAGGGCCGGTTCGAGGCATGGGACCGGATCTGGGCGATCGGCATCCCGCTCATCGCCGCGGTCCGCGGCTACGCGCTCGGGGGCGGCTGCGAGCTGGCCATGTCGTGCGACCTGATCGTCGCGGGCGACGACGCCCAGTTCGGCCAACCCGAGATCCGCATCGGCGTGATGCCCGGCGCCGGCGGCACTCAGCGCCTGACCAGGGCGATCGGCACGGCCCGCGCCATGGAGCTCATCCTGACCGGCCGGTCCATGCCGGCCGAGGAAGCGTTGCGGGCGGGACTGCTGACGAAGGTCGTCCCGGCCGCCCAGACGCTCGACGACGCCCTCGCCCTGGCCGACACGATCGCCGCCCAGCCGCCCCTCGCGGTCCGTGCCGCCAAACGGTCCGTGCTGGCCGCCGCCGAGCTGCCGCTGACGACCGGACTGCGCCGCGAACGGGACGCATTCTTCGATCTGTTCGGCAGCGAGGACCAGCGCGAGGGGATGCGCGCCTTCACCGACAAACGACCGCCGGTCTGGACCGGCCGCTGGATCGACCAGGTCGATCACGACCGCAGCCACGGCAACTGAGGAGGGACGACGACGATGGAACGTGACCCGTTCGAGGGAGGAGCCGATGTCGGACGCGATCACGGGCGCGATCTCGGTGATGAGCCGCCGCCGTCCTTCCGTGACGCGCCACCCGACATCCTCTCGCCGATCGACGAGTCCGCACCTGTCAGCGGCCACAACCCGCCACCCGAATCGTCGACGTCCGCGGTCGATTCGCCCGAGCACGATTGGGCCATCGCGCGGGAGCTCGTCAAGCCCGCCTTCCGACCGACCGGCACCCAGGGTCTCCCGCTCGAGGACCTCGATCGCGAAGCCCTCAGCCGCCAGTCGATGACCAGTCACTCGCAGCCGCTCATCGACGTCGGACCAGCCGGCCTGCCAGTCGTCTACACCATCGCCGGCAGCGGCTTCGAGGTCGTCGTCAACGGCGACCACCTGCTGTCGTGGGGCATCGACCCGGTCCTGCTGCAGGACGCCGCGATGGAGAACCTGACCACGTGGGCATCGACCGCACCGTGGACGGAGGACGTGTCAGGCGACCGGCGCGTCATCAGCTCCGATACCGGCGACGGGCTCGATGCCGTGCGCATCCTCCTGCCGGAGACGCTCGCCCACCTGGCGAGCGAGCTCGGCGGTGACGGCCGCGTCCTGGTCGGCATCCCGGAACAGCACCTCCTCGCCGCCGCGACCCTTCGTCCGGGTGACACCGATTTCGCCCAGCTGTTCGCCGACTTCGTCATCGAGCAATCCGGCGGTGCCGACGAGCCGATCGATCGGCGGGTGTTCGAGATCGTCGACGGGCGCCTCGTCGAGTTCGCCTGACATGGTCGATGGCCTGCGCGTCGAGATCGACGGGCCGGTCGCCACGCTCACGCTCGATCGACCCGAGGCGCTCAACGCGCTGACCGTGCCGGTCAAGGTCGCGCTGCGCGCGGCGCTCGAGTCGATCGCCGCCGATCGCTCGGTCCGGGCGGTCATCCTGACCGGCGCCGGACGGGCGTTCTGCGCCGGCCAGGACCTTGCCGAGCGCGAGCAACCGGACGCCGCGCCGCTCGATGTCGAGGTGCGCGAGCGCTACAACCCGATCATCCGCGCGCTGCGCTCGATGGGCCAGCCGGTCATCGCTGCGGTCAACGGTGTCGCCGCCGGGGCCGGTGCGTCGCTCGCGTTCGCGTGCGACCTGCGGATCGCGGCCGACAGCGCCCGGTTCGTGCTCGCGTTCGGCCGGATCGGGCTCGTCCCGGACAGCGGCGCGACGTGGTTCCTGCCCCGCCTCGTCGGGTCGGCGCGGGCGGCCGACCTTGCCCTCGTCGGCGACCCGCTCAGCGCCGAGGACGCGCTCCGGATCGGGCTGGTGTCACGGGTCGTGCCGGCTGAGGCATTGCCCGACGAGGCTCGCTCGATGGCCGATCGACTGGCCGCCAACGCCCCGCTCGCGCTCGCCCTGACGAAGGGCGCGCTCGACCGCTCATGGTCGATCGACCTCGACGAGGCGCTCGATGGCGAGGCGAAGCTCCAGGGCATCGCCGGCGCGACCGCCGACCACGCCGAGGGCCTGGCCGCCTTCCGCGAGAAGCGGTCGCCGCGGTTCAGCGGCTCCTGACGGTGCTCGCGCGGTGGCGTAGGCTGACGCCATGACCGACCCGCTCGCGCTCGATCCCGTGCTGGCGCCGTCAGATCGCGCCTCGGGCGGTGCGCCGGCGCGGCAGCATGACGAGGCCTACGACGCCTGGTTCGAGCGGTTCGAGGCGCACGTCATGGCCGGCGGCAAGGTCGAATCGACCGATGCCATGCCCGACGAGTACCGGACGGCCGTCCTGCGCTTCGTCGAGATGCATGCCAACTCCGAGCTGATGGGCGTCCTGCCCGAGCGCGAATGGCTGATGCGCGCCCCGACCCTGCGCCGCAAGCTGGCGCTGACGGCGAAGGTCCAGGACGAGGTCGGTCACGCGCAGCTGCTGTACCGGATCGCCGAGGACCTCGGCAAGCCGCGTGAGGCGATGTTCGACGACCTGCTCGCCGGCAAGACCAAGTTCCACAACGTGTTCCACTACCCGACGGTCGGATGGGCCGATGTCGGGATGATCGCCTGGCTCGTGGACGCAGCCGCGATCGTCGCCCAGCAGGCGCTGCGCGACTCGTCGTACGCGCCGTATGCCCGGACGATGCGCAAGATCTGCTGGGAGGAATCGGTCCACATCATGCACGGCCGCGATGTCGTGGTGACGATGGTGACCGGCACGCCCGCACAGCGCGCCGCGATCCAGGACGCGCTCGATCGATGGTGGGGTCCGCTCATGCAGATGCACGGCCCCCGGTCGCCACGCGACAAGGACATGGACCTGCGCTGGCGGATCAAGGCGAAGTCCTCGGAAGAGCTGCGCCAGGAGTTCCTGACCATCTACGTGCCGCGGATCCGCGAGCTCGGCCTGGTCATCCCGGACGCGGAGCTGCGCTACGACGACGACGCCCGGCAGTGGCACTACACCGAACCGGACTGGAACGAGCTGCGCACGGTCGTCACGAATCATGGCCCGATGTCGGAGGCACGTCTGGAGTTCCGACGGCTGGCGCGCGCCGACACGGCCTGGGTCCGCGAGACGATCCTGGCTGCGCCGCAAGCGGCGTGAACGACGGGCCGGCGCTCGAGCCCTGGGAGGTCTTTCGCCGCGAGAAGGACGGCGACCCGATGCGTCACGGCGGCAGCGTCATGGCCCCCGACGCCGATCTCGCGCTGCACTACGCACGCGAGCTCTACGGTCGGCGTCAGGAGAGCGTCCGGCTGTGGATCGTCCGGCGCGCCGACATCATCGACCTCGAGGACGCGGACCTGCTCCAGCCGCCGCTCGATCGGTCGTTCAAGAAGCCCGGCGGCTACGTGATGCGCGACAAGCTGGCCGCCGCGCGCGAGGCGGCAGGCCAGTCGAAGCCGAAGGCGCGGGATCGACGGTGAGCCGCAGCGCCGCCGCGGTGCCGCCCGCGCCGACCGCGGTCGCCGGCCTCGAGGCACTCCTGCGCTCGATGGCCGACGACGAGTTCGTCATCGGCTTCTCCGACTCCGAGTGGACGGGCATCGCGCCGCTGCTCGAAGAGGACATCGCGATGAGCTCGCTCGCCCAGGACGAGCTGGGCCACGCCGCGGCGCTGTACGGCCTGCTGGCGGAGCTGACCGACACCGACGCCGACGCTCTCGCGTACGACCGTGAACCGGGCGACTACCAGCATGCCCGGCTGCTCGACCATGGCCGCGGTGATTGGGCGATGACGATCGCCCGGCGCTACCTGTACGAGACCGCCGACGCCGTCCGGCTGGAGGCGCTGGTCGGTGGTTCCTGGGCGCCGCTCGCCGATCTCGTCGGCAAGCTCGTCCGCGAAGAGCGCTATCACCAGATGCACATCGGGTCGTGGCTCGAGCGCCTGGCCACGGCCGAAGGTGAGCCACGCGACCGTCTCCGCGCCGCGCTCGGGACCCTCGGGCCGGACGCCGGAACGGTGTTCACGCCCCTCCCCGGCGAGCCGGCGCTGGTCGCCGACGGGATCCTGGCCCGCCCGATGGCCGAGCTCGAGGCCGACTGGCGGGCGCGCATCACCTCGGTGTTCGATCGCCTGCGGCTCCCACAGCCGCCGCCGACGCGCGACCCCGAGCGCGGCCGGACGGATCACGGCGACGCGTTCACTTGGTTGCACGGCGAGTTCACGATTGTCCGCCGCAGCGACCCCGGAGCGACCTGGTGAGCGAGGCCGGCACCCACGCCTCCATCGCCCGTGCCCGGTCTGGTGGGGCCCATGCCGGTCCTTCCACCCCGGTCACCGACTCCGCGGTCCGGGCGGCCCTCGCCGAGGTCCCCGACCCCGAGCTCCCGGTCCTGTCCGTCGTCGACCTCGGCATCATCCATCGCGTCACCGTTGCCCCGGACGCCATCGATGTCACCATCCTGCCCACCTTCGTCGGCTGTCCGGCGCTCGACGTCATCCGTGCCACGATCGTCGACCACCTGGCCGAACGGTTCGGCCGGCCGGTCCGCGTCGAAACGACGTTCGAGGTGCCGTGGACCTCGGACCGCATCAGCCTGGAGGGTCGTGCGGCGCTGGCAAGCATCGGGATCGCGCCGCCGACCGACGGCCCGGCCGCCATGCGCTGCCCGTTCTGTGCCTCTGCGAACGTGGCGATGGACAGTGCCTTCGGGCCGACCCAGTGCCGCTCCCTGTACTACTGCCGCGCCTGCCGCCAGCCGTTCGAGGCGCTGAAGTCGGTGTGACGACGGTCGGCGTCGTCGGGGCCGGGGCGATGGGCGCCGGCATCGCCCAGGTCGCACTCGAGGCCGGCTGGGAAGTCGTCCTCCACGACGTCGACGAGGACGCCATCGAACGCGCTCGTACCCGGATCCGTGACGGGCTGGGCCGGCGCGCTGCCCGACTCGAGCTCGACGCCGATTCGATCGACGACTGGGTCGAGGGTCGCCTCGCCGCCCTGCGCGAGGCCCACGTGCTCGATACCCTCGCCACCGAGGCGACCCTGGTCGTCGAGGCCGTGCTCGAGGACGTCGAGCTGAAACGGACGGTCTTCCGCGCGCTCGATGCGGAAGCGCCACCCGACGTCATCCTCGCCACGAACACGAGTGCGCTGCCGATCGGCGCGATCGCCGAGGCGACCACGCACGGCGAGCGCGTGATCGGCCTGCACTTCTTCAACCCCGTGCCGGTCATGGCGCTCGTCGAGGTGGTGCCCGGATCACTGACCTCGCCGGCCGTCGTCAAGCGCGCCACCGCGGTCATGCTCGAGTGGGGCAAGACCCCCATCCGCTGCGCCGACAGCCCGGGCTTCATCGTCAACCGGGTCCATCGGCCATACACCATCGAGGCGCTCCGTCTGCTCGAATCGGGCGTGGCCGGCGTCGACGCGATCGACAGCGCCATGCGCGAGTCGGGCTTCCCGATGGGTCCGTTCGAACTCATGGACCTCGCCGGCATTGACGTCAACCTCGCCGCCGCCCGAGGCGTCTGGAGCGGCCTCGGGCATCCGGCGCATCTGCAGCCCTCGCCGATCCAGGAGCGGCTCGTCGCGGACGGGCGCCTCGGGACGAAGAGCGGTCGCGGGTTCTATGCCTACGCCGACGGGCGTCGCTCCGCGGTGGAGCCGGAGTTCGCGAGCGAGCCGCCAGCCCCGCTGGCCCCGACCGACATCCGAGACCGGATCCTGGCCACCGTGGCGGCCGAGGCGCGGCGCGCGGCCGACGACGGTGTCGCCTCGCTGGACGACATCGTGACCGCGTTGCGCCTCGGTGCGGCGTACCCCGATGACGCCCTGGCGAGGGTCCGGCGAGCCTGACGACACGCGCCGCGAGCGACCCCGAGCCGGGTCGCAGGGTATGCTGCGCGTCGCGCCGGCGACCGTCGGCACCTACCGCCCCTGGGGGACGACCATGACCCGACGAACCATCTCCCTGGCGCTGATCGCTGGCGCCATGCTCATCGTGACCGCGTGCGGCGGGGCGACCAGCTCGCCGGCGGCGAGTGCCAGCGCCGCGGCCACGGCGTCGGCAGCCGCGTCGACCGAGCCGTCGGTCGCCGCCTCGCCGAGCGCCGCCGAGGCCAGCCCGTCCGAAGGCGCCATCTCCTCGGACTTCCCGATCCCGAGCTTCGCCTTCCCGAGCGAGGACAAGGAGCTCGAGGCGCTGCTGCCGGCCAAGCTGTGCGGCGCCGACACGCTCAAGTTCAGCATGTCGGGCGCCACGTTCGAGGCGACCGCCGACCCGGAGTTCAAGTCGGTCCTCGACCGGCTCGGCAAGAGTGCATCCGACGTCAGCTTTGCCGTCGCCGGTGGTGTCGCCGAGAACGCCTGCTCCGCCGGGATCTTCCGCATCAAGGGCGCCGACGGCACCCAGTTCAAGAACGTCTTCCTCGAGGAAGCGGCCAAGGCCGGCGACACCTACAGCGAGAAGTCGGTCGGTGGCAAGACGGTCCTCGTCGGTAACAGCACCGACTTCCAGTACGCCTACTTCAAGGGCGATGCCCTGATCTTCGTGGCGGCGCCGAACCCGGACCTGGCCGCTGCCGCGCTGGCCGATCTGCCCTGACAAGGGACCTGGCTCGGCCGACTCGTGAGGCCTGGATCGTCGAGGCGGTCCGGACGCCGATCGGTCGATATGGCGGCGCCTTGGCCGGCGTGCGTCCGGACGACCTCGCCGCACTCGTGCTGCGCGCCGTGGTGGACCGCGCCGGGCTCGATCCATCGCTCGTCGAAGATGTCATCCTCGGCTGTGCGAACCAGGCCGGCGAGGACAACCGCGATGTCGCTCGGATGGCGCTGCTCCTCGCCGGCTTCCCGGTCGAGGTCGGCGGCCTGACGGTCAACCGGCTGTGCGGCTCGGGCCTCCAGGCGATCAACTCGGCGGCCCATGCGATCGCTGTCGGCGACGGTGACGTGTTCATCGGCGGCGGCGTCGAATCGATGACCCGCGCCCCGTACGTGATGGCCAAGCCGGCGACCGCCTGGGATCGAGGACCGCGCGAGCTCGAGGACACGACCCTCGGCTGGCGCTTCCTGAACCCGAAGCTCGCCGAACGCTATTACCCGTTCTCGATGGGCGAGACGGCCGAGAACGTGGCCGAGCGATGGGCGGTCAGCCGCGAGCGCCAGGACGCCTTTGCGCTCACCAGCCAGCAGCGCGCCATCGCGGCGATCGAGGCCGGACGGTTCGACGATCAGATCGTGCCGGTCGAGGTGAGCGGCAAGCGCGGCGAGACCGTCGTGGTCGAGCGCGACGAGCATCCCAGGGCCGACACCTCGGCGGAGGCGCTGGCCAAGCTGCGGCCGGCATTCAAGCGCGACGGCGGGACCGTCACCGCCGGCAACAGTTCCGGTATCAACGATGGCGCGTCGGCGGTGCTGGTCGTGGAAGCGGATCGGGCGCGCGAGCTGGGCCTGCGGCCGATGGCCCGCATCATCTCCACGGCCGTCGCCGGGGTGGACCCGGCGGTGATGGGCGTGGGACCGGTGCCCGCCACCCGCAAGGCCCTCGCGCGGGCCGGGCTGGTCGTGGACGATCTGGACCTCATCGAGCTCAACGAGGCCTTCGCCTCGCAGTCGCTCGTCTGCATCGACGAGCTCGGGCTCGACCCCGCCCGGGTCAATGTCAATGGCGGGGCGATCGCCCTCGGCCACCCGCTCGGGATGAGCGGCGGTCGCTTGATCACGATGCTGGCCCACGAGCTGCGACGGACGGGCGGCCGATACGGGCTGGCCACGATGTGCATCGGCGTGGGCCAGGGGATCGCCACCATCGTCGAGCGCCTCGACGGCTGACGGTCCCAGCGGCGAGCTGGGTACATCGGATTTCGGCGGCACGCTTGTCGAAACCCGTTGCGGTGCGTACGATGCGTGCACCATCCCTCGCATCCCCCCGTCCGAAGGAGGACGAAGCCACGATGATCGACCAGCAGCCGCAGGTCCCCGACACCGCGGCAGCGCCTGTCGCCGACACCACGGTCGTGTCCCTCACGGACGCAGCGGTGGGCAAGCTCCGGGACCTCACCAAGGACGAGACCAACCCCGACATCGGGCTGCGCGTATACGTGTACTCGGGCGGTTGCTCCGGGTTCCGGTACGGGATGATGCTCGAGGATGCCCCCACGCCGGAGGACAACGTCCTCGATGCCAGCGGCATCAAGGTCTACGTCGACGGGCAGAGCGTGTCGCTGCTGCAGGGCGCGCAGATCGACTACGTCGACACGCTGATGGGTGCCGGATTCACGGTCAACAACCCGAACGCCGTCGCCGCGTGTGGCTGCGGCTCGAGCTTCCGGACCGCTGACGACGAGGGCGCCCCGCGCGGCTGCGCGCACTGACCTCGCCGGTTCCCGCACGAAGCCGCCGGACCTCCGGCGGCTTCATCGATTCCGGGGCGGTGACGGTCGCGTCGCCGGACGACCCTCTCCCGCATCGGGGCTAGACTCGTCGGGCGATGGAGATCCCGCTCTTCCCGCTGCACACCGTCCTCTGCCCGGGGATCGTCCTGCCGCTGCACGTCTTCGAGGAGCGCTACCGGGCGATGACCCGCCGCTGTCTCGATACCGGCGATCCGTTCGGCGTGGTCCTCATCCGCGACGGCCGGGAGATCGGCTCGAAGGGAGTCGCGACGTTGGCCGGCGTGGGCGCGTTCGCCGAGATCCGCGAAGCGGGCCGCTATCCGGATGGCCGCTACGATCTGCTCGCCGCGGCCACCGGACGGTTCGCCATCGAGTCGGTCGATGCTCGCAAGGAGCCCTACCTGGTCGCCGAGGTGACGGCACTCGATGACGAGGTCGGCGACGAGGAGCGGGCCGAGCAGCTCGCGGCGGTGGCGATCCGTCGGTTCGTGCGCTACCTCGATCTCATGCGGGCGCGGGAAGGCGAATCGGCGGAGGTGCTCGATATCCGCGTCGAGATCGAGGCGGCCCAGGCGGACGCTGACGCGGGCGACTACGACCCGAGGGCGACGGCAGAGCCGCAGATCACGTCGGCCGAGAGCTCGCCGCCGACGCGGACCGACCTCGGCATCCCCGACGACCCGACGGTCCTGTCGTATCTGCTGTCCGGGATCGTCCAGGCGGAATCGCCTCGCCGGCAGATGCTGCTGGAGGCCGAGACGACGGTCGGGCGGCTGGAAGGACTGATCACCCTGCTGGAACGCGAGCTCGTGCTCCTGCGCAGCCGGCTCCGGTACTTTGCGCCCGATCCCGGGCAGGTGGGCGGTCCCCGCCGCAGCTGACGCGGTGGTCGCGTTGACACCATCACGATACTAGGGGGGAGTATCACGGAGGACACCCCCACGAACCACATGGATCACACGGATCACGTCGCCCACGCCGCCGGCGACGGTACCGCCGACGCCCACGCCGGCCACGCTGGCGGCGGCCACGACCGCCACGCCGGTCATTCGGTGGCGATGTTCCGCGACAAGTTCTGGCTGAGCCTGGCCCTGACCATCCCGATCCTCATCTGGAGTCACGACATCCAGACCTGGTTCGGCTACAGCGCGCCGGCGTTTCCGGGCTCGGCCTACCTGCCCGCTGCGCTCGGCACGATCGTGTTCGTCTACGGTGGCCTCGTCTTCCTGCGTGCCGCGGTCGGCGAGCTGCGCGACCGACAGCCCGGCATGATGACCCTGATCTCGCTGGCGATCATCGTCGCGTTCGTCACGTCCTGGGCGGGCACGCTCGCCCTGTTCGAGGTCGAGATCTGGTGGGAGCTCGCGTCCCTCATCACGATCATGCTGCTGGGGCACTGGCTCGAGATGCGCTCGATCGCCCAGGCGCGCGGCGCGCTCGCCGCCCTGGCCGAGCTGCTGCCCGACACGGCCGAGCGCGTCGTCGGCGATTCGACCGAGACCGTGCCGTTGTCCACCCTGGCGGTCGGCGAGATCGTCCTGGTCCGGCCCGGCGCACGCGTGCCGGTCGATGGCTCGGTCGTCGACGGTGCGTCGGACGTCGATGAATCGATCATCACCGGCGAATCGCGGCCGGTCGCCAAGACGATCGGTGACAGCGTCATCGCCGGAAGTGTCACGGCTGGCGGGAGCCTGCGCGTGGCGGTCGGCGCCATCGGCGACGACACCGCCCTGTCGGGGATCCTGCGGCTCGTCGCGGCCGCCCAGGCGTCCGGCTCGCGGGCCCAGGCGCTCGCCGACCGCGCCGCAGCCGTCCTGTTCTACGTGGCCCTCGCCGCTGGGGTCGTGACCCTCGTGGTGTGGTGGGTCGCCGGCGACCCGGAGGGGGCGCTCATGCGCACGGCGACCGTGCTCGTCATCGCCTGTCCGCATGCCCTGGGACTGGCCATCCCGCTGGTCATCGCCATCAGTACGTCGCTCGGCGCGCGCAACGGCCTGTTGGTCAAGGATCGGCTGGCGCTCGAGCGCGCTCGCGATCTCGACGTCGTCATCTTCGACAAGACGGGCACGCTGACCCGTGGGACGCCCGTGCTGAGCGCCACCGTCCCGGACGACCCGGCCATCCTGCGCCTGGCAGCGGCGGTCGAGCTCGATTCCGAACATCCCCTGGCGATGGCCATCGTCGACGGGGCGCGCGCCCGCGGCATCGACATCCCGCGGCCGTCGGACTTCGAGGCGCTTCCCGGACGTGGCGCGCGTGCCCGCGTGGAGGGCCACGATGTCGCCGTCGGCGGGCCGCGCCTGCTGGAGGACCACGGCCTGACGCCGCTCCCGGCGACCGCGGCCTGGGATGCGGATGGCCGGACGGTGCTCCACGTGATCGTCGATGGCGCGCTCGCCGCCGCGGTCGCGCTCGATGATGAGATCCGGCCCGAGGCGGCGGAGGCCGTGGCGGACCTGCACGCCATGGGCGTCCGGGTCGCGATGATCACCGGTGACAGCCGGGCCGTCGCGGATCGCGTGGCGCGCCAGCTCGGGATCGACGAGGTACAGGCCCAGGTCCTGCCCGCCCACAAGGCCGAGGCCGTGCAGCGGACCCAGGCCGACAGCCGCCGGGTGGCGTTCGTCGGCGACGGTGTCAACGACGCGCCGGCGCTGGCCCAGGCCGACGTCGGCATCGCCATCGGTGCGGGCACCGACGTGGCCATCGAGACCGCCGGCATCGTGCTCGTCCGCAGCGACCCACGCGACGTGGTCGGGGCGATCCGGTTGTCGCGCGCCACGTACCGCAAGATGCTCCAGAACCTCGTCTGGGCGACCGGCTACAACCTCGTGGCGATCCCCGTCGCGGCCGGCGTCCTCGTGCCGTGGGGGATCGATCTGCCGATGGCCGTCGGAGCCATCGCGATGAGCCTGTCGACCATCATCGTGGCGGCCAATGCGCAGCTCCTGCGCACCGTCCGACTGACCCCCGAACCACCCGATGCGGACATCCGGCCTGCGGTACCCTCGGCCGGATGATCAGCCTGTTCCGAACGTATCTGCGGCCGTCTGTCGGGCCGCTGGCGGTGGTCCTCGTGCTGCTCCTCATCGGGGCGCTGGGCAACCTGTACCTGCCGGATCTCAACGCCGACATCATCGATCAGGGCGTCGCCCGCGGTGACACGGACCACATCGTCCGGGTCGGCGGGCTGATGCTCCTGGTCAGCGCGCTGCTCGGTGTGGCTGCGGTCGCGGCGGTGTACCTCGGGGCGCGCATCGCGATGGGATTCGGCCGCGACGTCCGGAGTGCCATCTTCGGCAAGGTCGAGACGTTCTCCCAGGTCGAGGTCAATCAGTTCGGCCCGGCCTCGCTCATCACCCGCAACACCAACGACGTCCAGCAGGTCCAGACGGTCCTGTTCTTCGGCCTGACGATCATGGTCTCGGCGCCGATCCTGATCATCGGCGGGATCATCATGGCGCTCCGCACTGACGTGCCACTGTCCGGCCTGCTCGTCGTCGTCCTGCCCCTGATGGCGATCGTCATCGCCGCGGTCATGTGGCGGGCGATCCCGTTGTTTCGGGCGATGCAGGTCAAGATCGACCGGATCAACCAGGTCATGCGCGAGACGCTGTCCGGCATGCGCGTGATCCGCGCGTTCGTGCGCACGCGCCATGAAGAGCAGCGCTTCGATGCCGCCAGCCGGGACCTGTTCGACACGACCCTGTCGGTCAGCCGGCTGTTCGCCGTGACGATCCCGCTGATGACCGCCATCCTCAACCTGTCCACGGTCGCGGTGATCTGGTTCGGCGCCAGCCGGGTCAGCGAGGGTGGCATGCAGGTCGGCGCCCTGACGGCCTTTCTCCAGTACCTGATCCAGATCCTGTTCGCGGTCCTGACCGCGGTCTTCATGTTCGTGCTCATCCCGCGTGGCGCCGTGTCGGCCGCGCGCATCCGCGAGGTCCTCGAGACCGAACCGATGATCCGCGACCCGCTCGATCCGGTCGTCCCCTCGGACCCGGCCGAACGCGGCGTGGTCGAGTTCCGTGGTGTCGAGTTCCGCTACCCGGGAGCCGAGGAGCCAGTCCTGCGCGACATCACCTTCCGTGCCGGCCGCGGCGAGACGACCGCCATCGTCGGCAGTACCGGCAGCGGCAAGTCGACCCTCATCAACCTTATCCCGCGGTTCTACGACGCGACGGCCGGGAGCGTCCTCGTCGACGGCGTCGATGTTCGGGCGATGGACCGCCAGGAGCTGTGGCGTCGTCTCGGGCTGGTGCCGCAGAAGGCGTTCCTGTTCGGCGGCACGGTGGCCAGCAACCTGCGCTTCGGCGACGCGGAGGCGACCGACGATGAGTTGTGGCGGGCGCTCGACATCGCTCAGGGTCGCGACTTCGTGGCGGACATGGACGGCGCCCTCGAGGCGCCGATCACGCAGGGCGGCGCGAACCTGTCCGGCGGCCAGCGGCAGCGCCTGTCGATCGCCCGGGCGCTCGTGCGTGGGGCAGACATCGTGGTCTTCGATGACAGCTTCTCCGCGCTCGACTTCGGCACCGATGCGCGGCTGCGGGCAGCGCTCGAACGGGAGCTCGGGGACACGACCGTCATCATCGTCGCCCAGCGGGTCGGCACGATCATGCATGCCGATCGGATCATCGTCATGGACGCCGGGCGGATCGTCGGGATGGGGACCCACCGCGAGCTGCTGGCCGACAACGAGACCTACCGCGAGATCGTCTACTCCCAGCTGTCCGAAGCGGAGGCGGTCGCATGAGCGGGGGCGCGGGCGGGGGCCCGGGCCGCGGCTCGGGAGGTCCGGCCCGCGGCTCCGGAGGTCCAGGCGGCGCCGCTCCGGGTGCTGCCGCTCCGGGTGGCGGACGCCCGGGGGGCGGTCCGCGCGGCGGGATGATGGGCATGGGCATGGGCATGCCGCCGGCCAAGGCGCGCGACTTCCGCGCCTCCGCGCGCCGGCTGTTCGGCCGGCTCCGGCCGGAGGCGCCGCGCATCGTGCTCGTGCTCGTGCTGGCGGTCATCAGCGTGCTGTTCGCGATCGTCGGGCCGAAGATCCTGGGTGAGGCGGTCAACCGCATCTTCGTGGGCACCATCAGCGCCCAGCTGCCGGCCGGAGCCAGCACCGACCAGATCGTGGCCGGCCTGCGAGCACAGGGTCAGGACCAGCTCGCCGAGATGCTCGGTTCGATGGCCCTCACGCCCGGTCAGGGCATCGACTTCAGCGCGCTCGGGACGATCCTCGGGATCCTCGTGGTCGTCTACGTCCTGAGCTCGGTGTTCAGCTGGCTGCAGGGCTACATCATGGCCGGCGTCACCCAACGGACCGTCTACCGCCTGCGCGCCGAGGTCGACCTCAAGCTCGGCACGCTGCCGCTGCGCTATGTCGACGGCCATCCGCGCGGCGACCTGTTGAGCCGGGTCACCAACGACATCGACAACATCGGTCAATCGCTCCAGCAGAGCCTGACCCAGCTCATCACCTCGCTGCTGACCATCGTCGGCGTACTCGTGATCATGCTGACGATCAGCCCCATCCTGGCGGCCATCTCGCTGTTCGCGGTGCCCGTGTCGCTGGCTGCGACCCTGGTCATCGTCCGCCGCTCCCAGGCCCAGTTCGTCGCCCAATGGGCGTCGACCGGCGCGTTGAACGGCCATGTCGAGGAGATGCACACCGGCCACGCCATCGTCAAGGTGTTCGGGCGACAACGCGAGGCGATCGAGACATTCGACGCGGAGAACGGCCGGCTGTACGAGGCCAGTTACCGGGCGCAGTTCATGTCCGGGCTGATCCAGCCGATCATGACCTTCATCTCGAACCTCAACTACGTGGCCATCGCGGTCATCGGCGGTCTGCGGGTCGCCTCGGGCCAGCTATCACTGGGCGATGTCGTGGCATTCATCCAGTACTCGCGCCAGTTCACCTTCCCGATCATCCAGACGGCGAGCATCGTCAACGTGCTGCAGTCCGCGGTGGCCTCGGCCGAGCGCGTGTTCGAGCTCCTCGACGAGCCTGCCGAGGTGCCGGATAGCGCCACACCCGTCGCGCTCGAGCGGGCCAGCGGCGAGGTCGCCTTCGAGGACGTGTCGTTCCGGTACGAGCCCGACAAGCCGCTGATCGACGGCCTTGCCCTCCACGTCGATGCCGGTGACACGGTCGCGATCGTCGGACCGACCGGCGCCGGCAAGACGACGCTGGTCAATCTGCTGATGCGCTTCTACGAGCTCGACGGCGGTCGGATCAGGGTCGATGGCCAGGACATCACCGAGCTTGCCCGCGACGACCTGCGCCGCTCGTTCGGGATGGTCCTGCAGGACACCTGGCTGTTCCACGGGACCATCCGCGAGAACATCGCCTACGGGCGACTCGATGCGACCGAGGATGAGGTCATCGCCGCCGCCGACGCGGCACACGTCGACCACTTCGTGCGGACGTTGCCCGACGGGTACGAGACCGTCATCGACGACGACGCCACGAACGTGTCGGCCGGCGAGAAGCAGCTGCTGACGATCGCCCGGGCGTTCCTCGCCGACCCGCCCATCCTCATCCTCGACGAGGCCACGAGCTCGGTCGATACGCGCACCGAGGTCCTCATCCAGCGGGCGATGCGCCGGCTGATGCACGGCCGCACGACCTTCGTCATCGCCCATCGGTTGTCGACCATCCGCGACGCGCACATGATCCTGGTGATGGACGGCGGGTCGATCGTCGAACAGGGCACCCACGACGAGCTGCTCGAGCGGCGGGGCGCCTACTACGACCTGTACCAGAGCCAGTTCACGGAGCCGCTCGCCGAAGCGGTCTGACGGCCGGCACGGACCGGCCGCCGGTCACTCGCTGAAGCGCTCTTCCTTCCACGGATCGGCGTCGTTGTTGTAGCCGTAGCGCTCCCAGAAGCCGAGCTGGTCGTGATCGAGGAACTCGAGCCCGCGGATCCACTTCGAGCTCTTCCAGAAGTACTTCTTCGGGATCACGAGGCGGAGCGGGTAGCCGTGCTCCAGCTCGAGCGGCTCGCCGCCGAATGTGTCGGCCAGCAGGACGTCGTCGTCATCGAGGACGCTCAGCGGGACGTTCGCCGTGTAACCCTGCTCCGCGTGCGACACGACATGGGTCGCGCCGGGGCGGACCTGGGCGAGCTTCAGGATCTCCTGGATCGGGACGCCCTCCCAGTCCGTGTCGAGCTTCGTCCAGCGGGTGACGCAGTGGATGTCGGTGTGGACGGTCTTGCGCGGCAGCGCCT
>DASSII010000062.1:0-4354 GCA_035692005.1 Candidatus Limnocylindrales bacterium
CGGCGAAACGGACCGCCGGCCGTTGCAGCGCGCCGCCGGAGCCTACGTGGTGCTCGTCGACGGGCTCGCCGCGCTGTACCTCGAACGCGGTGGGTCGACGCTCCAGACGCTCGCCCCAGCCGACGACCCTGCCCTGGCCGAAGCCGCCTTGGCTGGTCTCGGCGCGCTCGTCGCAAGCGGCCGTGCCCGCGAGCTCGTCATCCGCAAGATCGATGGCCTGGCCGTCGGGGAGTCGCCCTGGCGCGACGCCCTGCTGGGCGCCGGTTTCGCGGCCGGCTACCGCGGGCTCACGTTGCGCGCCGCCGCCCGCGGCCCCCGCTAGGCACGAATCCCATGCCCGAGGGCGACACGCTCTTCCGGACGGCCGCCGGGCTGCGGCCGTACCTCGTCGGTCGCGACGTCATCGCGGCCCGGGCTCAGGGCCCGGGTCCCGTCCCGCAGGTCCAACGCGTGATCGGCCAACGCATCGTCACGGTCGATGCCCAGGGCAAGAACCTGCTCATCCGCTTCGACGGTGGTCTCGAGCTGCGAACGCACCTGCGGATGAACGGCTCGTGGCATCGCTACCGGCCCGGCGAACGCTGGCGTCGACCTCCCGGTCGGGCGCGGCTGGTCCTCGAGGTCGACGGCTCGGTCGCGGTGTGCTTCGATGCGCCGGTCGTCGAACTGTTCGAGACGCGAGCGGAGCGGGTGCACCCGACGCTGGCGCGGCTCGGGCCGGACCTGCTGTCGCCCGACGTCGATCTCGAGGAGGCGCGACGTCGGCTGCGTGACCCCGCCCGACGCGACGTGTCGATCAGCGCGGCCCTGCTCGATCAACGGGCGCTGGCGGGCATCGGCAACATCTGGCGCAACGAGACGCTGTGGGCCGAACGGGTGTCGCCGTTCGCGACGGTCGGTTCGCTCGACGACGTTACGCTCGAGCGACTCGTCGCGACGGCCCGCCGGCTCCTGGTCGCCAGCGCCTCGATCGCCCCGGGGCGGGCGTCGCCGGCGGTCTACCGGCGGGCCGGACGTCCCTGCCCGCGTTGCGGGGCGGCGATCCGGTCGGCGCCGGCCGGGCCGGCCGTGGCCCGCACGACGTACTGGTGCCCAGCCTGCCAGGGAGGAACGCCATGAACGAGATCGACGTGCGCTGCGAGCCGACCAGCGACGGCTGGCGGTGTGCGGTCACGGTCGGGGACGGTCGCAGGTCGAGCCGTCACGAGGTGACGGTCTCGCGTGTCGATGCCGACGACCTGGCCGCGGCCCACGACCAGGTCGGCGTCGAGCGCCTGCTCGAGGAGACGTTCGACTTCCTGCTCGAGCGCGAGTCGAAGGAATCGATCCTGTCGTCGTTCGACGTGCGCGTCGTCGGGCGCTACTTCCCCGACTACGAGCACGAGATCCGGAGCCGTCTCGCGCCGTAGTGCCCGCCGCCGCCACGTATCATCGCGAGCCATGTGCGAGCACTTCATCGCCCGGGCCGCGGAACCCTTCCGTCTCGACGCCCTGTGGCCGTTCACCGAGCGGCTCGAGCGGTTCGGCATCGCCGGATTCGGCTGGGGCGCCGCCTGGATCGGCCACGACGGCACGCTCCGCAGCCATCGCGACACGCGCGCCTTCCGCGACGATCCGGACGGCACGCGCGCGGTCGGGCTGGAGGCGACCACGGCGGCCCTCGTGCACCTGCGTCGACCGTCCCGCCTGTCGACGCTGAGCCTGCCCGACACGCAGCCGTTCGACGACCCGGCCGGGCGCTACGCGTTCAGCCACAACGGCGACCTCGAGGACTGGCGGTCCCTGCGCACCCGCTATCGCCAGGAGGGCCGCATCCACGGTCGGGCCGACACCGAGGTCGGGGCGCGCTGGCTCGAGGATGCGTGGCACGACGGAGAACCGGCGGCCCATCTGCTGGCGGCCCTGCACGACCGCTTCGGGGGTCAGGCCAACCTCGCCGTGCTGGCCGCGGACGGCACGCCCCACCACTACGCGGGCAACCGGGAGAACCCGGTCTTCTCGTTCCGCCTGGGCCATATCGGTGTCGTGTCGACCGGCATCTATTCGCTCGATCGATCGCTGTTCCGGTACGTCGCCCCGGGCGCGACCGAGCGCCGCCTCGTCCATCTCCACGACACGGTCGCCCTTGACCGCAACGGGAACGCGTCCGGCACGTCGTAGGATGCAGGGCGGGGGTCGCCCAGCCGCCAGATGAGGGGTCCGTCGATGGAGCGCGAGCAGGCCCTGCCGATCGAGCCAGCGCCGCTCGAGGCCGGATCGTTTCGACCGACGGCGACCTTGCCCATCGGGCACCTCGTGCGGATCTCGCTGTACTGGCTCGGCCTGACCGCGATCGATGGCGCGGTCGGCGTGTTCAACCAGAACCGCCTCAACTTCGGGGCGATGGCGGTCGATCCGAACGAGGTCGGCCGGATCCTGTTCCTCATGTCCATCCCGGTGGCGATCATCTCGATCCTCATCCAGCCGACCGTCGGATCGATCAGCGACTACACGGTCAGCCGCTGGGGCCGGCGCAAGCCGTACATCGTCATCGGCTCGCTGCTCGACCTCGTGTTCCTGGCCGGCATCGCCTTCTCGAGCAGCATCCTGATGCTGGCCGTCTTCGGGGCACTCCTGGCGTTCAGCACGAACATCGCGCGCGGTCCGTTCCAGGGCTACGTCCCCGACCTCGTGCCCGAGCGGCAGGTCGGCCTGGCGAGCGCGATGGTCGGCCTCATGCAGGTCCTCGGCAACGTCACCGGCTTCGCCCTCGTGACGCTCGCCGTGGTCGTCTTCGACCGGATCGAGCTGGCCATCGCGGCCGTGGCGGTCGTCGAGCTGGTGACGATGGTCGCGGTCGTCGCCCGGGTCGGCGAGGGCCAGCCACCGAAACCGCGCGATGGCAAGTCGTGGGCCGGCGTCGGGCGGGAGGCGTGGGGGACGGATGTCCTCCAGGAGCGCTCCTACGTGTGGCTGCTCACGTCGCGGTTCTTCTTCCTCATGGGCGGCGCGGTCCTCGTCAATCTGTTCCTCACCTACCTGAAGCAGACGCACGGGCTCGATCAGGACGGGGCCAATTCGACGAACTTCATCCTGCTGGCCACCATCGCCGTGATGAGCGTCGTGTCGATCGTGCCGTCGGCTCGATTGTCGGATCGCATCGGCCGCAAGCCGGTCATCTACGGCAGCTGCGTCATCGGCTTCATCGGCGTCAGCCTGGCCGCCATCGCCCCGACCACGGCGCTGGCCATCGTCGGCGGCGCCCTGTTCGGGGCATCGGCCGGCACCTTCCTGGCCGTGGACTGGGCGCTCATGACCGACATCATCCCCAAGGCGTCCTCGGGGCGGTACATGGGTCTGTCCAACGTGGCCACGATGATGTCGACCGTGCTCGCGGTGGCCACCGCCGGGCTCGTCCTCGACGCGGTCAACATCGCCTTTGGCATCGGGGCGGGACCACGGGCCGCGTACCTCCTTGGTGCGGCCTACTACGTCGTCGCGGCGCTCACGCTGCGACCGGTCGTCGAGCCGCTACGCGGCGCGCGTCGAGCCGCCGGTATCCCCACGGGATGAACGCCCAGAGGTAGACCAGGTAGTCGAGCCGGACCGGGCGCGCCCCGAACCCGAACAGCGCCTGGAACTGGATGATGGTCAACGGCAGCAGGATCAGGCTCAGGCCGATCGACACCGCCAGCCAGACGAGGCCCCAGCGCCGCGCGCCCCGCTCGAGGATCGGCCAGACGATGAGCGGGACCCACTTCATCCAGGTGGCGAGCGCCCACAGCAGCCCGGCCAGGCGCGGACCCGAGAACTGGGCGGCCCACAGCATCAGGGTGAGCTGGAGGTTGATGTTGCCGGTATCGAGGTTCGCGCCGGCAGGGAAGGCCAGGAGCGCCACGATGACCGCCGTCGGCAATGGCCGCCGACGGTACGCCCAGTGGACCGTCCAGAGCAGCAGCAGGACCGTGCCCACACGCCACACGACCCAGGCGACGTCCCATGGCAGCAGCGCCCATGGCGCGAACAGCGGCAGCATCCACGGCGCGTAGACGTACGGCAGGAACGGCCCGAGCGGGTGGTACGGGTCGCCGCCGTTGAGCCAGATCCGGACGCCCGCCCAGTACGCCCGTGCGTCGGCGCCAGCCGCCTCGCCCCGACCGATCATCCCGGCCGCCAGCAGCGAGAAGGTCAGGCTCAGCAGGACGATGGCGATCAGTCGCTGATGGTCGCGCAGGCGGGACACCTCGCGCCGCAGGGCGCGCCGATACACCCCCGCCCGGCGACGAGTCGGCTCGTCGAAGATCTCGCGCAGATCGACGACGATCCGGCCCCGACCGCGCGCCGTCCCCGGGACGGGCTGGAGCTCGGGCGGTGG
>DASSII010000063.1:0-10818 GCA_035692005.1 Candidatus Limnocylindrales bacterium
CGCCAGGAGCGCAGCTACTCGATGAGCGACGCGGTCCAGGAGCCGGAGGGCGGGATCGACAACACGCTGGCATCCGCGTTCGCCCAGGTCCGCCAGCAGTTGGCGGCAGCGGAGGGGACCGACGAGGCTCCCACCGCCGGGACCTCGACCGACGAGGGACCGGTCGCGGCTGCCACCGACAACGTCGCCGAGCTAGCGACCGAGTCGACCGAATCGACCGAGTCGCCCGAAGCGCCGCCGAGCGAGGAAGCCGTCGAAGTCGAGTCGGAGGTCGCGCCTGCGCCCGAGGCGGAGACCGACATCTCGGTCGCGGAGGCGACCACCGCCGAACCGGAAGCGGCCCCCGAGACGGTCGCCCCGACGGCCGCCGACGAGGCAGCGGTCGCTGAGCCCGAGGTCCAGGTCGCCGAGCCCGAGGAGCCGGCCGCCTCCGAGACGAGCTCGACGGATGCCACCGAGGCAACCGCCCCCGACGCTGCGACCGAGGAAGCCCCGAGCGCGGTGGCCGACGCGGATCCGCCGGCCGACGATGTCGCCGAGCCGGCACCGGGGTCCGAGCTGGCCGAAGCCGTGGCCGACGCCGTCGACACGACCACCACCGAGGACAGCTCCAAGGGCTGACCCGGACCCGGGCGCCCCTGACGACCCGCCGGGCCCGGCGGGTCGTTGCGATTCCTTCATCCGTCGAGCGGCATCCAGCGGCCGGCCCGCGACGATTCCATGGGTGACGACTAGTACTGTCGGCACCGGCGTGCTGGTGCGAACGTCGTGCTAGCATGGCTGGAACGGGCCTCCCCGGTCCGCGATAAGGGAACAGGCGTTCGACTCCATGGACCGTTTCGACAAATTCACGGATCGCGCGCGCAAGGTCCTGACGCTTGCCCAGGACGAAGCGCAGCGGTTCAACCACAACTACATCGGCACGGAGCATCTGCTCCTCGGCCTCGTCCGTGAGGGCGAAGGCGTGGCTGCCCGCGTCCTCGAGAACATGAATGTCGAGCTCCCGAAGGTCCGTACCGCCGTTGAGTTCATCATCGGCCGCGGGGATCGACCGGTCGTCGGCGAGGTCGGGCTGACGCCGCGCGCCAAGCGCGTCATCGAATTGGCCATCGACGAGGCGCGTCGTCTGGGTCACAACTACATCGGCACGGAGCATCTGCTCCTGGGTCTCGTGCGCGAAGGCGAGGGCATCGCTGCCGGCGTGCTCGAGTCGCTCGGGGTCAACCTCGACAAGGTTCGTCACGAGGTCATTAGGGTCCTGTCCCAGAGCTCGTCGGCCGGGCCCAGCGCCCAGGAGACGAAGCGAGCCAGCAAGACGCCGACCGTCGACCAGCTCGGCATCAACCTGACGGACGCTGCCCGGGCGGGCAAGCTCGATCCGGTCATCGGGCGGGAGAAGGAGATCGAGCGGGTCATCCAGATCCTGGGCCGCAAGACGAAGAACAACCCGGCGCTCATCGGCGAGCCGGGCGTCGGCAAGACCGCCATCGCCGAGGGCCTCGCCCATCGCATCATCGCCGGCGACGTCCCGGACATCCTGCTCAACAAGCGCGTGCTCACCCTCGACATCGGGTCGCTCGTCGCCGGCACCAAGTACCGCGGCGAGTTCGAGGAGCGCCTCAAGAAGATCATCGAGGAACTGCGCAACACCAACGACGCGGTCCTGTTCATCGACGAGCTCCACACGCTGGTCGGTGCCGGCGCCGCCGAAGGTGCCATCGACGCGGCCAACATCCTCAAGCCGCCGCTGTCGCGCGGCGAGCTCCAGTGCATCGGCGCCACGACGCTCGACGAGTACCGCAAGTACATCGAGCGCGATGCCGCGCTGGAACGCCGATTCCAGCCGGTCATGGTCGAAGAGCCGACGATGGAGCAGACGGTCGACATCCTGCTCGGCATCCGCGAGCGCTACGAGCAGCACCACAAGGTCACCATCACCGATGAGGCGGTCAAGGCCGCCACGGACCTGTCGATCCGCTACATCACTGACCGGCACCTGCCCGATAAGGCGATCGACCTCATCGATGAGGCCGCTTCGCGCGTCCGGCTCCGCCACGCGTCCGCCCCGCCTGCGCTCCGCGAGGCGCAGAAGGAACTGGATCGGGTGACCAAGGAGAAGGACGCCGCGATCAACAACCAGGAATACGAGGAGGCCGCCACCCTGCGCGAGGCCGAGGCGACCGCCAAGGACCACGTCGATGCGCTGCGGACCGAGTGGCAGACCGCCGCATCGGGCGAGCAGCCGACCGTGGGCGAGGAGGAGATCGCCCAGGTCGTCGCGATGTGGACCGGCATCCCGGTCACCCGCATCGCCCAGGAGGAGTCCGAGCGACTGCTCCACATGGAGGATGCGCTGCACAACCGCGTCATCGGCCAGCAGGAGGCGATCGACATCGTCTCCAAGGCCGTGCGCCGCGCGCGAGCCGGGCTCAAGGACCCGAAGCGGCCGATCGGCTCGTTCATCTTCCTCGGCCCCACCGGCGTCGGGAAGACGGAGCTGGCCAAGGCGCTCGCGGAGTTCATGTTCGGCAGCGAGGACGCGCTGATCAAGATCGACATGAGCGAGTTCATGGAGCGCCACAACGTCAGTCGCCTGGTCGGGGCGCCCCCTGGCTATGTCGGGTTCGACGAGGGTGGCCAGCTGACGGAGGCCGTGCGGCGCAAGAGCTATGCCGTGGTCCTGCTCGATGAGGTCGAGAAGGCCCACCCGGAGGTGTTCAACATCCTCCTGCAGATCCTCGAGGACGGACACCTGTCGGATGCCAAGGGTCGGCGGGTGGACTTCCGCAACTGCATCATCATCATGACCTCGAACCTGGGAGCGAAGCAGCTCCAGACCAACTCCAGCCTCGGGTTCCGTGTCCAGGGCACGACCGACGAGGCCCGCGCCGAGAGCTCGTACGAGCTCATGAAGGAGAAGGTCGCGACGGAGCTGAAGAACAACTTCCGGCCGGAGTTCCTCAACCGCATCGATGCCACGGTCGTGTTCCGATCGCTGACGGTCGAGGAGATGACCCGCATCGTCGACCTGATGCTCGCTCGCGTCCGTGACCAGCTCCGCGCCCAGCAGATGTCGCTCGAGGTCACCGATGCGGCAAAGGAGCACATCATCAAGCTCGGCTACGACGTGGCCTACGGCGCCCGGCCGCTCCGCCGGGTCATCCAGAACATGATCGAGGACGTACTCGCCGAGCACCTCCTGCTGGGCCGCTACGAGCCGGGCACGACGATCGTGGTCGACAAGGACTCGGAAGCCGGCCTCGATATCCACGCCGCCGAGACGCGCACGCCGGTCGAGGCGCACTGACCGTCCCGTGGCGCGGCCGACGAGCCGCTTCGTCTGCCAGAGCTGCGGCGAAGCCTTCCTGCGCTGGGAAGGCCAATGCCGGGCCTGCGGCGGGTGGAACAGCCTGGTCGAAACCGTCGTCCGGGCGAGCGCCCGGAAGCCGCACCTTGCGGCCCGCGTGCCCCGGAGCGATGGCGGGCGAGTGGCGCTGGCCGATATCGGCGAGACGGACGTCCCGCGGCTGGCCACCGGCATCGGCGAACTTGACCGGGTGCTCGGCGGCGGGCTTGTCCCGGGCTCACTGATCCTGCTCGGCGGGGAGCCCGGGATCGGCAAGTCGACGCTGCTGCTCCAGGTGGCGGCCGGTGTTGCGCAGCCTGTGCTGTATGCGACCGGCGAAGAGTCGGCCGCCCAGGTCCGGCTCCGGGCGGGTCGTCTCGGCCTCCTCGACGTCCCGGCCGGGACCGCGATCGAGGTCCTCGCCGAGCACGATGTCGGGGCCATCGTCGAAGCCGGACGGGCGATGCGGCCGGCGCTCATCGTCGTCGATTCGATCCAGACCGCGACGGTGGACGAGCTCGACGGAGCCGCCGGCAGCGTGGGCCAGGTGCGCGAAGCCACGGTGCGGCTGATGGAATTCGCGAAGGGCGAGGGCATCGCCGTCGTCCTCGTCGGCCACGTCACCAAGGACGGCTCGATCGCGGGGCCAAAGACCATGGAGCACCTGGTCGACGCGGTCGTCGAGCTGCAGGGTGAGCGCTACGCGGCGCTTCGACTCGTCCGGGCGTCCAAGAACCGCTTCGGCTCGACCGACGAGGTCGGTGTGTTCGAGATGGCCGGCGGCGGCCTGCTCGAGGTCTCGGACCCGGCGCGGGCCTTCCTGGCCGACCACCCCGAACCTGCGCCCGGCAGTGTCGTCGCGCCGACGATGGAGGGCAGTCGTCCGTTGCTCGTCGAGGTCCAGGCCCTCGTCGCCCCGGCCGGCTACGGCACGCCCGCACGCAAGGCCAGTGGGATCGACCCGAACCGCCTTGGGCTGCTCGTCGCGGTCCTCGGGCGTCGTGCGGGTGTCGGTCTCGGATCGCACGACGTGTACGCCAATCTGGCGGGTGGGTTGAGCGTGGAGGAGCCGGGCCTCGATCTGCCGGTCGCCCTGGCGCTGGCATCGTCCCTGCGCGATCGTCCGCTGCCGCCGCGAACGGTGGCCATCGGCGAGGTCGGCCTGCTCGGTGAGCTGCGCGCGGTCGCCGGCATCGACCGGCGGCTGCGTGAGGCGGCCCGCCTGGGCTTCGATGCGGCCATCGTTCCGCCGCCGGGTCGGGGCAGCGCTGCACCGTCCGCGGCCGATCTGCGGATCGTCGAGGTCGCCACGTTGCGCGACGCCATCGCGGTCGCGTTGGGCGATCCGGCTCCGCGTCGTGGCGATGCCCTGCCGGCGATGCTAGGCTGACGGACCGTCCGCCCGGCGCGCGTCCGCGACCGACGTGGATCGATCCATGAGGGTGAGCTGGCGTTGATCCGATATATCCGCGTGCTGGGCGCTGCCCTCGGAGGCTTGGTCGGGCTGGTGCTCGCCGGGCTTGATGGCGGGCTGTTCCGCGATGCCAGCTACTCCGGCTTCCTGCTCGCCGCCTGGGTCGTGGCCTGGGTGGTGGTCGGGTTCGCGATCCTGCCGTACCTCACGCTCGTGCCCGCGAGCTGGCTCATCCACCGGGTCGAGGACCTCTCGACCGCCGAGTTCGTGACCGCCGTCATCGGCCTGACGCTCGGGCTGCTGATGGGCCTCTTGCTCGGATTCCCGCTCGCCAACCTCGAGCAGCCGTTCGGGACGTGGCTGCCGCTCGGCGTGTCGTTGTTCCTCGGCCTCGGCATGCTCGGGCTCACGGTGGCCAAGCGGCGTGACCTGCTCGGCGCCGCGGAGGCCGTCGGCCTCATCCGTGGCGGCGATCGGGAAGGCCGCCCGGTCGAGCGCAGCGGCGACCCGCGGATCGTGGTCGACACGTCGGCCATCATCGACGGGCGGATCGCCGAGATCGTCGAGAGCGGCTTCATCTACGGGACCCTGGTGGTGCCGCGTTTCGTGCTCGACGAACTGCAGCACATCGCCGACAGCTCGGACACGCTCCGCCGCAACCGGGGGCGCCGGGGGCTGGAGATCCTGAACCGGATGCAGAAGGAACCCGGCACACCGGTCGAGATCGTCGAGGACGAGGTGCCGTCGGAGGCGGAGGTCGATGCGAAACTCGTCGCGCTGGCGCTCAAGCGCAGTCGGGTCATCCTGACCAACGATTTCAACCTCAATCGAGTCGCCGAGCTGCAGGGCGTCCGGGTCATGAACATCAACTCGCTGGCGAACGCGGTCAAGCCAGCCGTGCTGCCGGGCGAGGAGTTGCGCGTGCGAGTCATCCAGGAAGGGAAGGAGGCCGGCCAAGGCGTCGGTTTCCTTGACGACGGAACGATGATCGTCGTCGAGGGCGGGGCGCGGCACATCGACAAGGACCTCGACGTCGCCGTCACGCGGGTGCTCCAGACGGTGGCCGGACGGATGATCTTCGCCCAGCCGCGCATCGATTGAGCGCATCGGCCGGCGCGGGTTCCGCCGACGCCATCATCGTCGCTGCCGGGTCGTCCGCGCGGATGGGTGGGCCCGACAAGCTCCTCCTCGACGTCGGCGGACGTCCCCTGCTGGCCCACACGCTGGCGGCCCTGGCCGCCGCCCCCGAGGTGGCCACCCTCGTCGTCGTGACCACGCCGGATCGGCGACGGACACTGGACGCCGGCGGCTGGCTACCGACCGATCGCCAGATCGTCTTCGCCGAGGGCGGCCAACGACGCCACGACTCGGTGCGCGCGGGCTTCGAGGCGCTCGAGCGCGCCGTCCCTGATCCTGCCGGCGAGCGGGTCGCCCTGGTGCACGATGGCGCCCGTCCGCTGGTGTCGGCCGAACTCGTCCGGGCCGTGGTAAATGCGACCGTGGAGCACGGGGCAGCGATCCCGGTCGTGCCGATCGCGGACACCCTCAAGCGGGTGATCGATGGGCGGATCGAGACGACCGTCGATCGGTCTGCCCTCGCCGCCGCCCAGACACCGCAAGGCGTGCGACGCGGGATCCTGCGACGGGCACTCGCCGCGCCCGAGGCGGCCGCCGGCGACTGGACCGATGAGGCCGCCCTGCTGGAGGCCTGTAGAATCGCCGTCCATGTCGTCCCCGGCGATCGCGCCAATCTCAAGGTGACCGTGCCTGCCGATGTCGGTCAGGTCGCGCGCTCCGTCGCGCCGCCGGCCGCCCTGCGACGGACCGGCATCGGCCACGACAGCCACCCGTTCGGACCGCAGCCCTCGCTCCGACTCGGGGGCACCGACATCGCGGCGGTGCCGCGCCTGCACGGACACTCCGACGGCGACGTGCTGTTGCACGCCATCGCCGACGGCGCGCTCGGAGCGGCCGGCCTGGGCGACCTGGGCCGATGGTTTCCCGCTGGCCAGGGCACGCCCGCCGGCATCGACAGTCGCGTCCTCGTGACGGGCGTGGTCGAACGCCTCGCCGACGCCGGCTGGATCCCTGTGGCCGTCGATGCCACGATCGTGGCCGCCCGACCCCGGCTGGCGTCGCATCTGGCGGCGATGGGTGCGGCCATCGGCGATCTGCTCGGCCTCGACCGTGGCGCCGTCAACATCAAGGCGTCGTCCGGCAACCTCGCGGGACCGGAGGGCGCTGGGCGCTCGATCTCGGCGCTCGCGCTCGTCACCGTCGAGCAACGCCGGTGAGCCCGCTCCGGCTGCACGACACCCTGACCGGCGAGACGCGGCCGTTCGTGCCGCTGTCGGGCAACGCGGTCGGCATCTACTCGTGCGGCCCGACGGTCTACGGGCCTGCCCATATCGGCAACTTCCGCTCCTTCCTGTTCGCCGACCTGCTCGTCCGACACCTGCGCCGGGAGGGCTACGACGTCACCTGGGTGATGAACATCACCGATATCGACGACAAGATCATCAGCGGCGCGGCTGCGGCAGGGGAGCCGATCGGCGTGCTGGCCGATCGCTACCTGGAGCGGTTCCTCGCCGACGCCGAGTTGTTGCGGATGACGCGTCCGGACGCCCTGCCGAGGGCCACGGCCCACATCGACGAGATGGTGTCCCTCATCGCGATCCTGCTCGAGCGCGGACACGCATACCGCACCGACGATGGGTCGATCTTCTTTCGCATCGCGTCGTGGCCGGCGTACGGTCGGCTCGCCCGGCTCGATCCGGACCAGCTCCGGGTCGGCGAACGGGTCGAGGCCGACGAGTATGCGAAGGACGACGTCCGCGACTTCGCCGTGTGGAAGGGCCCGAAACCTGGCGAGCCGTCGTGGTCGACCGCGATCGGAAATGGCCGGCCGGGCTGGCACATCGAGTGCTCGGCGATGAGCATGGCGGCGCTCGGGCCGTCATTCGATATCCATACCGGTGGCGTCGACCTGATCTTCCCGCATCACGAGGACGAGATCGCCCAGAGTGAAGCGGCCACCGGTCAGACCTTCGTCCAGACGTGGCTCCACTGTGCCCATCTCCAGTCGAGCGGCTCGAAGATGGCCAAGTCGACCGGCAACATCGCCCGACCCGGCGATCTGGTCGCCGCCGGCGTTTCGCCCCGCGCGCTTCGGTACGCCCTGCTTGCGGTGCACTACCGAGCCGGCCTGAGCTACTCGGACGAGTCGCTGGCCGCCGCGGGGGCCGCTGTCGCCCGGCTCGATGCGCTCGTCCTCGCGCTCGAGGCGTACCACGAGGATCGAGCCGATGACGCCGACCTCGAGGGGTCGATCGATGCGGCTCGCACGGCGTTCCGGGACGCGCTCGACGACGATCTCAACATCTCGGCTGCCCTGGCGGCGGTGTTCGAGCTGGTCCGTGACCTGAACCGGCGGATCGAGTCGCGCTCGCTGTCGACCGACGACGCGCGGCGTGCGCTGGACGCACTGCGCGACCTCGACCAGGTGATCGGCGTGCTCCCGGAACCGTCGGTCGATGATCTCGATCCAGGCCTGCGGGCGATGCTGGACGAGCGTGCCGCAGCGCGTGCCAGCCGCGATTGGGCCGCGTCCGACCGGTTGCGCGACGCGCTGGCGGAGCGCGGGGTCGCCGTCGAGGACACCCGCGATGGCCAGCGCTGGCACCGGGTCAGCGAGACGGTCCATGGCTGACCGGCCGAAGCCGGACCGCCGGCGGGGGAGCGGGCCGCGTCGTGACGATCCCGCGGGGGACCGGGGTCGGCCGTGGCCGGACCGGCCACGGCGTGAGCCTGGCCCGTGGCGTGCAGGGGCGGGACCGCGCGGTGGGCCGTGGCGCGACGCCGAGCGTCGCGCAGACCCGGGACCGCGCGATGGTCTGCGCGGCCCTGACCGTGACGCCTCACGTGAGCCGCGCGGTGGCGATCGGGCCGGCGGACCCGGCGGACCCGGCGGACCCGGCCCACGCCGCGATCAGGGTCATCGCCCCGACCGTGGACCTCGCGCTGACCAGGATCGCGGCCGCGAGCGCCCCTGGGACCGGTCGCCCGAGGCCCGCCCGCCCGACCAACGCCCGTGGGTACCGGGTCCGCCGCGCGGACCGGGTGGACCACGCCGCGGTCCGGGCGCCTCTGGATCCGGCGGATGGCGTCCGACAGGTCCAGGCGACGATCGGATGGAGCGGGCCGGGCCCGGCGGACGACCGTCCCAGCGGCCACCCGTCGATCGACCGTTCGGCAGACCTGGGCCGCGTCCACGGCCGGGCGGGCCGCGTCCGTGGCCCGGCGAGCCGACGCCCCGCGGGCCACGACCACACCCCGGCTGGGGCGATGCGCGGCCGCCGTACGAGGGCGGCCGATCCGAGCGTCCCCGCCACGGTGGCCCACCAGGTGGCGTGCCACTGCCCCCGCCCGAATCGCTCGGCCCCGGCGAGGAGCTGGTCGCCGGCCGCCGGCCGGTCGAGGAGGCCTTCGTCGCGCGTCGGCCGGCACTCCGCCTGTTGGTCGTCCCGCAACGGCGACCCGCCCTCGAGAAGCTCGTCCTGCATGCCACGAACCTGCGCATCCCCATCGTCGAGGTCGAAGGCGGTTCGCTGACCGCGCTGGCGGGTTTCGACGGTCATCAGGGCATCGCCCTCGTCGTCGAACCCCGCCGCTACGCCAGCCTCGACGACGTGCTGGCGCGGGCGGCACAGCGCTCCGAGGCGCCGTTCGTGCTCGTGCTCGATTCATTCGAGGATCCCCACAACGTCGGGACGCTGCTGCGCAGCGCCGAAGCGGCCGGGGTCCACGGCGTGCTGTTCCCGACCCATCGCCAGGCGCCCCTGAGCCCGTCGGCCATCAAGGCATCGGCCGGCGCGATCGAGCATCTGCTGCTCTGCCCGGTCGACGACTTGCCGGGGGCGCTCGCCGACCTGCACGCGCGGGGGCTGCGCATCGCCGGTGCCGACGGCGACGCGCCGCTCACGGCCCGACAGAGCGACCTGCGTGGACCCTTGGCGATCGTCATCGGCAGCGAGGGACAGGGGCTCGGTCCGGCGGTGCGGCGTCGCACCGATCTGTTCATGCGCATCCCGATGAAGGGCGCCGTGGCATCGCTCAACGCGGCCGTGGCCGGTTCGATCCTCCTCTACGAGGCGCTCGCCCAGCGGGACCCGAACGCGACGCCGACGACACTCCCCGATCCATCGGCCGTCGAGCACGGCAGCTCGTCCGATGCGGGGGCGGGCAGCGCCGGATCGCTCGCCCCGATCGAGGCCATGCCCGATGCGCCGCCAGCCGCTGACCCGCCGGCGCCCGGGGACGGCGGGCCGGAGGACGACCTGCTCCCGGCGGACGGTGCGGCGGCTCCACGCCCCGACGACGTCGACCCGCCGGCCGCACCGAAGCCGCGCGTCCGCAAGCGCGTGCCGAAGGAACCCGGCTGACCAGCGGTCACGCTTGACCCTTTCGGTCGAGGGGACCTATCATTCCCCGGCGCCGATCGGGGTCCTTCTGCGGTATGGCCCTGCCCGTCGCGCCGACGTAGCTCAATTGGTAGAGCAGCGGTTTTGTAAACCGCCGGTTCCGGGTTCGAGTCCCGTCGTCGGCTCCAGCGCACGTCCATCGGTGCCGGATCCACCACGAGGCCGCAGGCTCGATCCGTCGCCGTCGCCTTTCAGTGGGTAGGTTGAGCAGGTGGTGAGCTCCGCTGACTGTAGATCAGCCGTCTTCGACTGTGGGGGTTCGATTCCCTCCCTGCCCACCACCTCAAACGGAATACCCGCGATCGGTCCCGGGCCCACATAGCTCAGCTGGCAGAGCACTTCCTTGGTAAGGAAGAGGTCATCGGTTCAAGTCCGATTGTGGGCTCCACCAAGCCCGATCCCAAACCCAGCGGCGAAGCCGCGCCTGTCAAGGAGTGAACTGGTCACGTGGCCAAGAAGAAGTTCGAGCGCACCAAGCCGCACGTCAATATCGGCACCATCGGCCACATCGACCACGGCAAGACGAGCCTCACCGCGGCGATCACCAAGTACCTCGCCCTCAAGGGCGAGGCGGAGTA
>DASSII010000064.1:0-12890 GCA_035692005.1 Candidatus Limnocylindrales bacterium
CGCCCACGGCCGGACCGCTGATCATGCTCGCGAGTGACGACGCGGAGCTGTGCGTCGACGACGCCTGCGTCCCGCCCGGATCCACCGCATGAAGGTCGAGATCTGGTCCGACGTCGTGTGTCCGTGGTGCTACATCGGCAAGCGCCGGTTCGAGCGCGCGCTCGAGCGGTTCGACGGGGCTGGCGAGGTCGAGGTCACATGGCGGAGCTTCCAGCTCAACCCCGATCGACCGAAGGGCAGCCGCCAGTCGCACGACGCCTACCTCGCGGCCAAGCTCGGCGCCACCATCGAGCAGGTGCAGACGATGAACCAGCGGGTCATCGGGCTCGCCGCGGCCGAGGGCCTCGACTACGACTTCGAGCACTACCAGGTCGTCAACACGTTCGACGCGCACCGACTGACCCACCTTGCCAAGGCCCAGGGTTTGGGCGCCGCCATCCAGGAGCGTTTCCTTCGGGCCCAGCTCGTCGAGGGCGAGGTCCTCGATGACGCGGCCACGCTCATCCGCCTGGCCGCCGAGGTCGGTCTGGCCGCCGACGACGCTCGCGAGGTGCTCGACTCGGACGCCCACGCGGTCGATGTGCAGGACGACCTGCGGGAGGCCCGTGCGCTGGGCGTGAACGGCGTCCCGTTCTTCGTGGTCGATCGGCGCTTCGGGGTCTCCGGTGCCCAGGAGACCGAGGTGTTCCTGCAGGTCCTGGGTCAGGCGCAGAGCGAACGCGGTCGGCAGGCGGTCGGACCGACCCCGTAGATAGCGGACACCGGCGACGGCGCGCGTCGGGAGGTCATCTGGCCCGCGTGGTCGGGGCGCGCCGGGAGGCGGACGCCTGTTCGATGTGCCGGACGTGCTCGCGTTCGTGGGAGGCCATGCGATCGGCGTAGTACCGCACGGACCGGCTCTGCTGGCCGAGGCCCGGGAGCGTCACCGTGGCGGTGCGAGCGAAGTCCCGCTCGTCGACGTCCCGCAGGCGCGCCATGAGGCGGTCGCGGTCGCTGGTGAAGTCCTCGAGCGACGCCTTGAATCGCTGCTCGAGGAAGTCGGTCTGATCGATCGTCGAGCGCGGACTCTCGGCTCGGAACACCGGTCGGTCCTCGTCGAGGATGCGCTCGATGTAGGCGCCCCAGGTGCGATGGCACGCCCGGACATGAGCCAGGATGTCGCGCGCCGACCAGCCGTCCGGTTCGAAGGGTGTATGCAGATCGGCCGCCGCCAGGCCCGCGGTCGCGGCCGCGATCAGCCCCGGGCTCGTCGCGAGGATGTCGAGCGCCTCGGCCAGCGAATAGCGGGGCTCGGGCTCGGATCGGGGGCGGCGAGCGGCGGTCATGCCGGCTGCAACGTTGCTCGTGCGTCCCGGTCGTCCATGTCAGCCCAGGCTCCAGAACGGGCCGACGAGCCCGACCCGATCCAGGATGGCCTGGTTCTGCTCGCGCGTGCGCGGGCGCCAATCCGGTTCGAGACGATCGCCCCACCACGCATACGCCAGCTCGACGAGCTGCAGCACCGGGACGATCTCCCCGCGCGCTCGGCCAGCGAGCCAGGCGTCAACGTGGTCTTCCGACCGGAAGAGCAACATCGAGCCTCAGGTGTAGCCGATGTCGTTCCACCACGAGGCGGCCGGAACGAGGACGTGGAAGACCAGGTTCCGGTCGTCGGGGCGGGCGTCGCGGACGTCGATCCTGAGCGGGTCGTGGCAATCGGCACAGTCGGTGTGGATCGTGCTGTCCGCGCGAAGCGCCGCTCCGATCCCGAACGCATCCCAGCCGCAGTTGGCGAACCACGATCGTCCAGCCGAGTCCACCTGGAACGTCGTCGGCCGCGCCGCGAACGGGTTGGCCATGGCGATCCGGCCGGCGGCATCGAGCACCAGGGCGTGGGCGTCGTGGAGCCGCTGCCAGCCCGCGCGGACGGCCGCCTGGGGCATGCCCGTCGCCTCGGCGACGTCCATCGCGTCGGGGGCGCGGCCAAGCTCGACGAAGCGTCGATAGGTCACGTTGCGCAGGGCGCGGTCGGCAGAGTCCACGGCGCGACCGTACGGGATGCGCCGCTCGACCGTCAACGCTCGTCCCGCGAGCGAGCATGTCCGCGATCCCGGGCTTGACACCGGTCCTGCAGGATATGGGGATGACCGACCAGCAGCGCACTCGCCGGGCGATCGACCTGAGCCACGAGATCGTCGACGGCATGATCACCCACCCCGGCATCCCCGGTCCGACGATCTCGACGTTCCTGAGTCACGACGCGTCAGCGGCTCGATATGCCCCGGGCACCACCTTCGAGATCGGCCGGATCGACCTCGTCGCCAACACCGGTACGTATCTGGACATGCCGGCGCACCGGTTCGCGGGTCGCGCGGACCTGAGCGCACTGGAGCTCGAGGCGGTCGTCGATCTCGACGGCGTGGTGGTCGATCGACGCGGACAGCCGGGATCGGCCATCGGGCCCGATGCGTTCGCCGGTGTCCGTGTCGCCGGACGGGCGGTCCTCGTCGCGACCGGCTGGGATCGTCACTGGGGCACCGATGCCTACCTCGCGGACCATCCGTACCTGACGGAGGCGGGCGCGCGGCACCTGGTCGACGCCGGGGCAGCGCTGGTCGGGATCGATTCGCTCAACGTCGACTCGCTCGCGGACGCGCGGCGGCCGGCCCACACCGCGATCCTCGATGCGGGGATCCCCCTCGTCGAGCACCTGACCGGCCTGGAGCAGCTTCCCGGCGAGGGCTTCCGCTTCTTCGCGGTGCCGCCGAGGATCCGCGGGATGGCGACGTTCCCGATCCGCGCGTTCGCGCTCCTCGACGAGTGACCCTGGCCACCAGCCGGACGTGACGGACTCCCGGCCCACCCCCAGCGGGCCGGGAGTCCGCGTCGCGAGTTCGTGTGGCTGGGTCGTCAGTCCTCGCGTTCGAAGTAGTGCCGGGCGACCCACTTCGCGACCTTCTGGCCGAGCCAGGCACCCTGGACGTCGGCTCGTCGGAAATGGAGCCCGACAAGGATGCGACCGTCGATCGCGTCGTCGATGACCGCACTGAATCGCCGGTAGTGGCGGGTGACCGGTGCGGCCCCGACGCTCGTCAGGTCGAAGGTCATCCGGTTCGTGCCGAAGTAGGCCCGGGCGGCGTTGAGGCTCCCGGACGTGAAGCAGTTGTAGCCCGACGGTGGATCGGGGTAGCCCGGGGTCGGGATCAGCGAGGTCCACGTCGGATCGGCCACCGTGTCCGGGTTGCCGTCGAAGTCCGCCTGCTGGATCGCCGTCTGCGGGCGCCAGAAGAGCCAGTGGTCCTTGTTCTCCCAGCAGCTGATCAGGGCGTCAGCGGCCGAGAAGCTGGTCATCGCGAAGAGCCGGGCCTGCTGGCTGGTCGACAGGTGGCGCTTGGTCGCGATCTCGCGCAATCCACGATTGATCATCGGGACAGGATTGACCGACACGAAGCTGGCCAGCTCGGCTTGGGCCGGGGTCCGGGTCGAGGTCGCCCCACCGAGGGACTTGACCTCGTTGAACTCCCTGGCGTAGGCGCTGCTGGTGAGATCGAACGGGGCACCGATCCGGTACTGGTCGGCGCTCCGGAGCGTGAACGGCCGGACGAGGCTCACCCATGCAAGCGAGTTCGCATTGAGCGGCGGCACGAGGCGCCACTCGCCCGGATCGTCGCCGGTCGGGAACATGTAGGTGCCGAACCGGCCATCGCCGACGCGGTCGGCGAGCATCGCTGCGGCTGCCGCTGCCCCGACCCTGATCCCGCGCTGCTTGGCCTTCCCGTCGCGGATCCTGGCAAGCGACGTGGCATACAGGTCGACGAGGCTGGCCTTGACCGTCGTCATCGACGCGGGCGTGAGTCCGTCGAGGACCCCGTACGCGGCCGCCGCGACGGCAGCCGCCTGGGAGGCGGACCGCTTCGCGTGCAGACCGTCGAGGTACGGCTCATGCGTCCTGACGATCGCCATGACGGCGTCATAGATCGCGCCGTGGACCATGGCGAGGTGGATCGGCGAGAGCGGTGGCGGCTGGCCGAGACCGGGGGGTGTCGCGGTCAAGGGATTGCCGATCGTGTTGACCGCATTGGTGTTCCACTCGAGGACCATGTCCGTGGGGTCATGGCCGGCGGCTGCCGTGGCCGGCACCAGCATCGATACGGCGATCAGCGCGATCGCCATCGGCATGGTCAGCCAGCGCGTGGCTGGTCGCGTACGGAACGGATTCATGACGGGACTCCTCGTGAAGATCCTCCACCGACGGCGCCGGGCGCCACGGATCCCGAGCAGGCGCGAATGCGCCCACCGTGTTGGTGCCGATCCCTCATCGCGTCCCTCCCTCGGGGCATGGCCCCCAGCGACCCGTGACCCGGGTCGATCGGCGCCGGCAACAGTCGCCAGGCGCACCGGTCCCTTGGTGGTCGGACCTGCTGGTAGATATGAGTGTCGCAAGGCCCCGAATCGTTCGAATTTCGTCATCCGACGTTCACCGTCCCTTCCGAGTCGCACCCGCCGGTGCGAACCAGTCGAGCACGCGCATCGCGCGGAGCGTGTTCCAGCGGCTCGGCTTCCCCTCGCCCTCATCCATCTGCACGTCGGTCTCGCCCTCGTGGACGGTCCCCAGTGGCCATCGTCCGCTGGGATCCCGGTCGTCCGCCACCACCTCGAGCGCCTCGTCCACGCGATCGTCGGTGCGGACCCCGGCGTCGCGCAGGTAGTCGAGGCCGCGCAGGACGTCGTAGTGCCACCAGGTGGGGTACGAGAACCGAAGCCAGCTGGGGTCGATCACTTCGCCGGTCGACTTTCGGCGGAAGAGATGACGTTCCAGCAGATAGGTCTCGCCGCGGCGCCGCGCCTCCCCCACCTCGGCCGATCCGCCGATCGCCCGCTCGTGTTCGAGGAGGCCTTCGAGGACGTTGATCGTGGTCGCGCATGACGACACGGTCGCGCCGTTCTGGACCTCGCAATTCCAGCCGCCGTCCGGGAGCTGCTCGCCCAGGAGCCGATCGACGAGCGGCGCCATGTCGACCCCGAAATACGCGCCGGTCGCGACCACATTGCCGTTGATGCACGGCTCGACCTCTCCCTCGAAAAAGCCGTTGGCGGCCCAGGGTGGGTCCCACCAGGCGCCGTCGCCCCAGGTGACGTGCTCCCGGACACGGCCGATGGCCTGGCGAGCCTGGTCGCTGGCCGGGTCGAGCCCGAGCCGTCGCAACAGCTCCAGAACGTGGAACGTGTCGGTCCGCTCCTGGGAGAACGCGTTGCCGGCCCACAGGCCGTCCGGTGCCTGAAGGGCGAGCAACCGGGCGCCCCAGCCCTCGGTCGCGACGCGCGATCGCTCAACGGCGGTGTCGCCGGCGGGCTCGTCGGTCAGGTCGCGCATGACCTGCCAGCGGATCGCCGGATCGGCGTCGAGCAGCCAGTCGATGATGTTCATGGTCGTCCGATGCCGAACCGTACAGCGTGCCCGTCGCGCCAGACTTGACACGACGTATATACAACCGTATGGTTGTATTCATGACCGCGACGTTCGACCCCGACACCGTGTTCGCCGCCCTGGCCGATGCCACACGTCGTGACATCGTCCTGCGCGCGCTCAACGGGCGCGAGGGCGTCGTCGAATTGGCCGCGCACTACCCGATGAGCTTCGCCGCTGTGCAGAAGCACATCGCGGTGCTCGAGCGTGCCGGCCTGGTCACCAAGCAGCGCACCGGCCGTCGCAAGGTCGTGCGTACCAACATGGCGGCGTTGCGCCTGGCGCGCGGCCTGCTCGACCAGTACGAGGCCCTGTGGCGCGGTCGGATCGATCGCATGACGGACCTCATCGCCCGCAGCAAGGAGATCGACGCATGACTGTCACCGCTGTCCGCAAGGACCCCGAAGCGCTGACCATGACCCTCACCGCCGAATTCGATGCCTCGCCCGAGCGCGTCTGGGACCTGTGGGCCGATCCCCGCAAGCTCGAACGCTGGTGGGGTCCGCCCACCTACCCGGCGACCTTCACGGCCCACGACCTGGCACCCGGCAGTCGCGTCGAGTACCACATGACCGGGCCCAGTGGCGACCAGCCGCGTGGCTACTGGGACGTCGTCGAAGTCGACCCGCCGAAGCGGCTGGTGTTCCTGGACGGCTTCGCGAACGACGACGGCACGCCCAACGACGAGTTCCCGCGGAGCGAGGGGCGGGTGACGATCGAGCCGATCGCCGCCGGCCGGACGCGGATGTCCATCGAGAGCAGATTCCCGAGCACCGAAGCCATGGAGCGGCTCGTGGCCATGGGCATGGAAGAAGGCCTCACCCAGGCGGTCGGCCAGATCGACGCCATCCTCGCTGAAGGAGATGCAGCATGACCACGTTGACCGAACCGACGACCCACACCCTGGAGGTGCCCGGTGCCGTCCTCACCTACGACGTCCGCACAGCCGACTCCCCTGCCCCGGCGTTGTTCCTCATCGGCTCGCCGATGGGCGCCGGCGGTTTCGTCACGCTGGCCTCGCACTTCCCCGACCGGACGGTCGTGACCTACGACCCGCGGGGCGTCGAGCGCAGCGTGAAGGACGACCCGGCCACCGAATCGACCCCTGAGCAGCACGCCGACGATCTCCACAGGATCATCGCGGCGCTCGGGACCGGGCAGGTCGACCTGTTCGCCAGCAGTGGCGGGGCCATCAACGCGCTCGCCCTCGTCGCGACGCATCCGGACGATGTCCGAACGCTCGTCGCGCACGAACCGCCGCTCGCGTCGATCGTCGCCGATCGTGCGGGCGCGCTGGCCGCCAGCGTCGCCGTCCACGACGCGTACCAGCGAGGCGGCTTCGGGGCGGGCATGGCCCAGTTCATCGCCGTGGTCAGCCACGAGGGCCCATTCCCGCCGGACTACGGGAGCCTGCCGGCGCCCGATCCGGCGATGTTCGGGATGCCGCCCGAGGACGACGGCGTTCGGACGGACCCCCTGCTGTTCCAGAACATCATCACGTCGACCCACTACGAGCCCGATTTCGACGCCTTGCGTGCCGCCCCGACCCGGATCGTCCCGGCGGCTGGCGTGGAATCGGCAGGCCAACTGGCCCACCGTGGCGCGGAGGCGGTCGCGGAGCGGCTCGGCCGGGATGCGGTGCCGTTCCCGAGCGACCACGGCGGCTTCCTCGGTGGCGAGTACGGCCAGGCCGGCGACCCGGACGCCTTCGCGGCCAAGCTGCGCGAGGTGCTGGCCGGGGGCTGACCAACCGACACCGAACATCCCGCGGGATCGTCCCACTGGGCGATCCCGCATCCGTTCGTCCTGGTGCCAGTCGATCGCCCGGACCTCGACCGGTTCCGCGACGCCCTTCAGGACCAGTTCGCGCGGCAGCCCGACGCGGTGCGCCCCCGACGATCCGCCTCCACGGACGCCGGGCGGCAGCCGGGCGTCAGGCGGATCGGAGTCGGGCCAGGTTGCCGCGCACGGCCAGCAGGGTCGGATGAGCGGCGTCGACGGAGCCGGTGAGCAGCTCGAGTGCGCGCTCGTAGAGCATGTTCGCTTCATCGGGGCGTCCCTCGGCTCGCACGACCGTGCCCAGGTTGCTGAGCGTGACGGCAAGCCGCGGCGAGTCCTCCCCGAAGCACGCGGTCCGTATCGCAAGGACGCGTCGATACAGCGCTTCGGCCTGCGTGCGATCGCCCCGTCGCTGGACGATGGCAGCGAGGTTGTTGAGCGCGACGGCGACCTCTGGGTGATCGTCTCCCAGCGCCACGCTCAGCGGTTCGAGCAGGGCACGTAGGGACGCCTCAGCCTCGGCGGACCGACCGAGGGCATCGAGGATGGCCGCGTGCGCGCTACGGTCGAGCAGCGTCGCGGGATGCCTCGGACCGACCGCCGCGGAGCGCAGCTCGATGGCCCGCCGGGCGAGTGGCTCGGCCGTCGCGAAGTCTCCCCGGGCATGGGCCAGACCGCCGAGGTTGTGGTAGAGGGCGGCCACGTCCTCCGGATCGGGTTCGGCCAGGGCTTCGACGATCACCCGCGCTCGGCCGTACGCGGTCGCGGCCTCGACGTAGTGACCAGCGTACTTGGCGGTCATCCCGAGATCGTTGAGGAGGCAGGCCGCCTCCGCGCTTGCAGGGCCGAACGCGTCCTCGGCCAAGGCGAGCGCCCGCTGGAAGGCGTCCGTGGCCAGGGTATATCGACCGAGCGTGCGCTCGAGCGTGCCGAGGGCACCGTACGCGGCTGCCAGCGCAGCACCTCTGCCCGCCTCGGCCGGGAGCGCCTCAGCGGCCGCGATGGCGTGGCGGACGAGGGAGTCGCTCGCGGCGATCCTCCCTCGTTCCGCCTCGTCGATGGCGGCGGACGCCAGATCGACGACGGATCCGGTCAGCGTCGAGCCCGGCGCATCCCCGGCGTCGTGGGGTCGTCGTCGTCCTCGTCTGGCTCGATGCGGCGAGCCGCCCCCTCGACGACGGTCTCGTTGTCATTGCCGGCGAGGCGGTGACCCTCCGTGTCGAGGTCGTCGTCGCTGACGACCGTTTCGTTGTCGTTGGTGGCGAGGCGGAACCTGCGGTGGTCGCGGGGCTGCTGGGGCGCGGGCATCGTTCGTTTCCTCCGAGTCAAAGGTCCGTGGCAGATCGCCATGCCCTGACAGTGCGGGCCACGCCGTCGCCGGTCATCGGTCATCCGACCTATCTTGCCGAGCGATCACTACCCATATCCCAGCCCCGCGCCGATGGGACGGTCAGGACGCGGGCGCCTGCGTCCGGAGGGCGTCCATCATCGCGCGTGCCTGGCTGCGGTCCTTGTCGTTGGGGTGGTCGTGGTCGGCCACGATCCCGCAGTAGACGTCGTGGATCGCCTGCGCCATCGAGTCCTCGTTGGTCAGCGCCAGTCCGTTCTCCTGGAGCCGACGCATCGTCTCGCCCTCGGGCAGGTGCAAGGCCTGTTCGAGCGCCTCGCGCATCGTCATGGTGTCGCCCTCCATCGATGTCCCGAGTCTCCGGGCGTCGCGCCCGTCGTCCGGGTCACGATAGCGCGACTGCCGCGCTCGACACCAGCAGGAGAACCGCCACCGGCAGCCAGATCCGGCGCTCCATCGTGCTGCGCGTGAGGGCGTTGAGGACGACGCTCAACGCCGAGAACCCGACGGCGATCCAGATCAGCGATGGCAAGCTGTCGGCCAATGCTGGCCAGACGAGTCCGGCATCGGACAGGACGATGACCCCGAGGCCGGCCAGTACCAGGGCCTGGCCCGCCGCGCCGACCCGCATCGTCGTCCGGAGGCGTCCCGGGTTGGCACCCCCCATGGCGTAGGCGCCCAACGGCGCTCCGGCGGCGAGGGCGAGCTGGAAGGCGATCACCCCGAGGCAGACGATCGCGAACAGGATGGCGGCAGCCTGCACCGCGGTCATGAGCGTGGCCGACGCGGATCCATCGGGCTACCGTGCCACAGTCCGCTGTCCGATGCGCGCCGTCAGGGGATCACCAGCACCTTGCCGCGGGCCCGCTTGTCGTCGACCCAGCGCAGCGCATCGACGACGTCCGCCAGCGGGAACCGTCGATCGATGACCGGCCTGACCTCGCCGGCTTCGATCATCGACGTCAACGTCGCCACGTCCGCGGCACGGAACGGCTGCCACCACGTCGACAGGCCGCCACGGGTATCGCCGAGCGCGGACAGGATCGGGCCGACGAGCATGGTCTGCACGATCCGGGCGCCGGAGCCACCGAGGGTGATGTAGACGCCGCCCCGCCGCAGCGCGTGTCGCGCCTCGAGCATCGAATGATGCCCGTCGACATCGAGGATCCAGTCGTAGCGCTCGCCGGTGGTGGCGTAGTCGGTCGTCGCGTAGTCGATGACGTGGTCGGCCCCGAGCGAGCGCACGAGATCCACCTTGCTCGCGCTGGCGACACCGGTCACTTCGGCGCCGAGGGCCTTGGCGATCTGCACGGCGAACGGCCCGACATTGCCGGATGCGCCGCTGATCAGGACCTTGTCTCCCGGCGCGATCGTCCGGCCATCGCGGAGCCGGAGGCCCTGGATCGCCAGGATCCCGGCGTGTGGCAAGGTCGCCGCGTCCTCGACGCGCATCCAGTCCGGGATCGGCAGGAAGGCCGTCTCCGGAGCGCAGACGTACTCGGCGAAGGCGCCCTGCCCGTACCGGAACAGGTCGCCGAAGACCCGGTCGCCCACGTTGAACCGGGTCGCTCCCGGGCCGAGCGATTCGACCACGCCGGCGGCATCGATGCCGATGCGTGGATTGCGTGGCGCCCGCAGGCCCAGGAACAGCCGCACGAACTCGGGCCGCGGCTCGATCCAGTCGAGATCCCCACGGTTGACCGATGCGGCTCCGACGCGCACCAGCACCTGGTCGCCCGTCGGGACCGGGACCTCGATGTCCCGGACCTCCACGACATCGGGCGAGCCGTACCGCTCGCGGATCGCCGCGCGCATCGTCACCGGCCCAGCGTAGACGAACGCGGCCGCCGCGATCGACCCCCGATCGGCGACCCGGGCGGGTCGGGATGCCTGGGGCTAGCGGCCGGCGGGCTGCAGCGAACCCTCCGTGACCTCGCCCTTGTGTGCTGCGAACGCGGTCAGGACCTGGTCCTTCTCGGTCGCCGGCACGCCGAACTCGTCGAGGGTCCGAGCGAGGATGCCCGCCACGGCGTCGAACTCCTCGGGCGCGATGTGCAGCTCGCGGTGGGCCTCCTCGAGGCTCAACCGGTCGCGACCCGGCTTGGTGCCCTGATAGTCGAACGGGCCGCCGGCGACGCTGCAGACCCACAGCGTGCGCATGAACTTGAGTCCGGGCAGCCGAGCCAGCTGGTCGGTGTGCCAGGCGCGCAATGCCGGGTTGGCGGACCCCTGGCCGGCGATCCGGTCCTCGATGATCGCATCGCTGAAGCGATCGATCACGGCGGCGATCGCGAAGACGCCCCCCAGTCGGTCGTAGAGGCTCTGGTCGGTCACGATGGGACCTCCTGTGCCGGGGCGGCTCAGCCGCGGGACGATGCGACTCGGGGTGGCCGTCAGGTCACGATACGGTCGTTGGGGCTCGGCGGTTCTACGCCGGCAAATCTCGGCGATGGCGTGGACGAACGGAGGACTGACCGCCAGACTCCGCGGCGAAGGTGACGCGCGTTGCGGCGTTGACCCAGATCGACGCCGACCGCACCAGGGAGGGGCGCATGTCGGTTGTGACGACGATCCCGGGCTTCAGCGGCGAGCTCGTTCCGCCCGGTCACCATGCGTATGACCAGCACCGAGAGATCTGGAATGCGGTCGTCGATCGACGGCCGGCGCTCATCGCGCGCTGCGCCTCGAGCGCGGACGTGGCCGCGGCGATCCGGCACGGCCGGGAGCACGGTCTCGAGATCGCGGTGAAATGCGGCGGTCACGGTGTCCTCGGCCTGGCCGTCCCCGAGGGCGGGCTCATGATCGACCTGACCCCGATGGGCGAGGTGCGCGTGGATCCGTCCCGTCGGCGCGCCGTGGTGGGCGGCGGTGCGCTGCTCCGCGCGCTCGATCGGGCGACCGAGCCGCACGGTCTGGCGACGACCGCCGGCAACGTGTCACACACCGGCGTCGGCGGCCTGACGCTGGGCGGCGGCATGGGCTGGCTCGCACGGCGGTGCGGGCTCGCCTGTGACAACGTCGAGGCGTACACCGTCGTGACCGCGACCGGGCAGACGGTCCGCGCCACGGCCACGGAGCATCCCGACCTGTTCTGGGGGCTGCGTGGCGGCGGCGGGAACTTCGGGGTGGTGACCGAGTTCGAGTTCCGCCTCCATCCCACGACCGGTCAGGCACTCGTCGCCGGGTTCACGTTCGACCCGGCCGATGCCGTCGCACCCCTGCGCGCGTGGCGCGACAGCCTGGCCGACGCTCCTCGCGAAGTCACGCTCACGGCCGACGCCTACACGGCGGCCGGCGACCCTGCGACGGCTGGGTCGTTGGCGGGTCGACCCATCGTCGAGATCGGCTTCGCCTGGATCGGGCAGATGTCCGCGGCGCGGGCGTACCTCGACCAGTTCCGCCGTCGTCTCGGGGTTCCGCGAGCGGAGAGCGTCGAGGAGGTGCGCTATGTCGAACTGCAGTCGGCTGGCGACGAGCGGCACGGACACGGCCTGCGCCGATACTCGACCGGCCACTACCTGCGCGAGCTGCCCGACGCGGCGATCGATGCATTCCTGTCCCGCGGGATCCCGGCGTCGGCACCGGAACCTGATTGGACCCGCCAGCCCGGGGCCGGCTTCCAGGCCCACGGAGGCGCGATCGCCGACATCGACGACGATGCGTCGGCGTTCAGCTTCCGTGACTCGATCGTCGAATGGTTCGGCGGCGCGACCTGGGCCGACCGCGACGAGGACGCCACCCGGATCTCGGCCACCCGGGCGTGGGGCCGGGCGCTCGACCCGTTCGCGACGGGGGTGTACGTCAACGTCATCGCCGACGAGGGAACCGCCGGCGTCCGACGCGCCTATCGGTCGGACAAGTTCGAGCGCCTCGTGGCGCTGAAGCGGGCCTGGGACCCGGACAACGTGTTCCATCTCAACCAGAACATCTCGCCGGGATCGGCCTAGGCGATGACCTGGGCAACACTCGGCCGCCGGGCTCGGGCGTTCCGGATCGTCCATGCGCTGTGGTCCGTCCTCGGCCTCGCGAGCCTGGCCAACGTCTGGGCCTCGGCGATCACCGGCCGGCGCGATCGCGGCCTGGCCGCGAGCATGGCCTTCCTCGTCGTCGAGGGTGGTGCGCTCGTCGTCGGTCGCGGCAACTGCCCGATGGGACCGCTGCAGACCGAGTGGGGAGATCCGGTGCCGTTCTTCGAACTCGTCCTGCCCCCGCGTGCCGCCAAGGCCGCCGTGCCGGTCCTGGCGGTCGCGTCGATCGCCGGGATGGCGGTCGTCGCGTGGACCTCGCTGCGCGGGCGTTGACCTGGTCTCGCCTCAG
>DASSII010000065.1:0-2576 GCA_035692005.1 Candidatus Limnocylindrales bacterium
GGGCGACCGAGCGGCCTCGTGCGCGCCCACCAATATAGGCGTCGCCCGTCGGGCTTCGTCCAACCGTTAGGGCTTCGGAGCCGCCTCGCTCGCCACGATCTCCAGCGCCTTCGCCAGCTGCGTGTCCTTCACCTTGGCCACCTCCGCCGCGGTGAGCCGGCGGACGTCGTCCGGCGTCAGCGCATCGACTCCGTCGGGCAGCTTCACCGGCACGTCCGGGGCGATGCCCTCGTGCCAGATCCGGCGGCCCTTCGGCGTCAGCCACTCAACGGTGCCGATCCGCAGCGCCGAGCCGTCCGACAGCACGAATTCGCCGAGCACCGTGCCGGTCCCGAACGTGGTCTCCCCGACGATCTTGGCGCGCCCGGCGTCCTGCAGCGCCCCCGAAACGATCTCCGACGAGCTCGCCGTGTCGCCGTCGACGAGGACGGTCAGCGGCAGGTCCGTGGCCACGCCGCCCGCCGTCACCGGGTGGCTCGTCTCGTCGCCCGCGGCGTTGCGCTCGATGTAGACGACGCCGCTCGAGAGGAATTGGCTGGCGATGCCGACCGCCTCGTTGACGTAGCCGCCGGGGTTGCCCCGAAGGTCGAGGACGACCCGATCCGCGCCGGCCTCGCGAGCGTCCTTGAGCGCCTTGACCATGTCGTCTGCGGCTCCCGTGGAGAACTGCTCGAGGCGGATCAGGGCCGTCTTCGAACCCGGGACGAGCGTCCACGTGACCGGCTCGATCGGCACGTCCGCTCGGACGATGGATATCTTGCGCTCGGTCGTCTTGCCGACCGGCCGGATCGTCAGCTCGACCGTGGTGCCCGCTTCCCCGCGGACCCATCCGGCGACCTGGTCGATCGTGACGCCGGCCGTCTTCTGGCCGTTCACGGCGATGATCACGTCGTCGGCCTTGAGGCCGGCCGTCTCGGCCGGGCTGCCTTTGAAGACCGCGACGATGCGCGGCAGGCCCTCGGGCGTCTCGTCGATCCGAACGCCGATCCCGACGTAGGAGCCGGACAGGGCGTCGTCGCGTTGCTGGCGCTCGGCGGGCGTCATGAAATCGGTGTGGCCGGTATCGCCGACGGCCTGGGTCATGCCGTCGATGGCGCCGTAGATCATCTTCTGGTCGTCCAGCTCGTCCTTGGCCACGTATTGCTGGTGGATGGTGTCCCAGGCCTCCTTGATGAGGCCGAACGAGGTCGGGGCCGAGGCACCGGGACCGGACGCAGGGTTCGGGATCGAGCCGGGTCCGCCCGCGGGCAGGAAGACCAGACGACCGACCCCGATCCCGGCGCTGAACGTCGCGACCAACGCGAGCGCGACGACCGCCCCGATGAGCACCGCCCGGCTTCCGCGAGCGGCCGCCGTTGACGTCGGAGCCTGGGAGGGGCCGGACGTGAGGGAGGTCACGTTCGGCGGCTCGTGGTCGGTGGTCGGTTCGGTCGGGATCCGGTCGGTATCCATGGGTGGCATCGGGCTCGTGCGGGCGTGACGGTCGGCCGCGCGTGGCCGCGCGGACGGCACCGGACGGCTGCCCGGCATCGCGAAGGATGCCCCAGATCGGTTACGGGCAGGGTGCGGGCCTGGTGAAGGTTCGTTCAGCGCGCGGCGTAGCGGGCGTAGTAATCCTGTTCCTGGCCCGCTGCCGTCGCGGCCGGGTCGAACCGGTCCGGGTCGAACATCTCGAGTCGGCCCGGGGTCTCGCCGGTCGTCATCCGCGTGGCGAGGAGCTCGGCGAGGTACGGGGCGAGCAGCATGCCGCGGCCGCTCCAGCCGTTCGCCTGCCACCACCCATCGAGCTGGCGGGTCGGCCCGACCAGCGGGAGGTGGTCCGGCGAGACGTCGTACATCCCGGCCCATTGGCGGATCACGGTCGCGTCGGCCAGGGCGGGCGCCTTGCTCGTGACGAGCGACGCGGTCCGCCGCAGGAACGCCGCCGAGGAGGCCTGGTCGACGCCGTTGGGCTCATCGGGGTCGACGACGCCCATGACGACCTCGCCGCGCAGGGTCTGGTTGAACCAGCCCTCCGTCGGCCGGTAGAAGGTGATCGCGGCGTCGATCGAGCGACGGAGCGGGGCCGTGACGAGCACCTCGCGTCGGAGGGGCCGGTTCGGGGCGACGACGCGGGCCAGGTCGTTCAGCTCACCCGACCAGCCGCCGGCGGCGTTCACGACCATGCGAGTCTCGATCCTGCCGCGATCGGTCTCGACGGCTTGCACGCCATGGTCCCCGGTCTCGATGCCACGCACCGTGGTCCCGGCGAGGAGCCGGACCGGCCGGCCGGCAAGCTGCTCCAGGTGGGCCCACACCACGGCGTCGTGGTGGACGATCGCGTCGTCGTTCAGGACCGCGCCCACGACCGGGTCGCCTCCGCGAAGGACGGGGAGGCGTCGGAGCGTGTCGTCCGGCGACAAGAGCGCGCTGCGGACGCCGATCCGGTGATGCATCGCGACGATGTCGCGCATCCGCTCGAGCTCCTCGGACTCGTACAGCACCCACGCGTAGCCGAGCCGGTAGAACAGCACGTTGAAATGGAGCTCGTCGCCCATCCGGTCGTACTTGTCCTGGCAGGCGCGGGCGACGTGGGT
>DASSII010000066.1:0-12682 GCA_035692005.1 Candidatus Limnocylindrales bacterium
CCGCGCGTGGCGGGCCGCCGTCGCGGACGGCTGGACGGTCGCCGCGGGCGTCGAGGAACAGTCGAAGCGGATGCGGACCGGACGGGCCGTTGCCGCCGCCGCCCCAACGAGCACCGGTCGCTCCGCGCAAGCGCTAAGCGCTCCCTCACCTCGTCGCGCCGCCAGCCGAGATGACACCGGAAGGACCACCACGATCCCCTCCGCGACCGCTGTCCGATCTCGACGGCGCCTTGAGAAGTTGTCGAAGGATGCATACCGGCGGCAGAAGGCCGCGCTCGATGCTGAGCTGACGCGATTGGGACTGCGCAAGAACCATCTCGAGCTGGCGATGGGGGACCCGGCCGTGGCCGCGAACTTCGTCGAGATCGGTCGGGTCACGAGCGAGCTGGCGGACGTCGATCGCGCTTTGGCCGCGGCCGAGGACGCCTGGCTGGAGCTGGAGGAGCGCGCGCCGTGAGTCGGGCCCTGCGGATCGGGATCACGGGGCCGATCGGCTGCGGCAAGTCGACGGTCGCACGCTGGCTGGGCGAGCGTCTCGGGATCGTCGTAGTCGATGCCGACCACGAGGCACGGCTCGTCCTGGCGCCCGGGACGCCGGAGGTCGAGGCGGTGTATGCGCAGTTCGGCGAGGTCCTGCGCCGATCCAACGGCGAGCTGGATCGGCCGGCCCTCGGCCGAATCGTCTTCAACGACCCGGCTGCCCTGCGCGACCTCGAGGCGATCGTCCATCCCGCCGTTCGACCGCGGATCCTGGCGGCGATCGACGAGGCCGAGCGCGACGATGCGCGAGCCGTGGCCATCGAGGCGATCAAGCTCGTCGAAGGCGGCCTGGCCGAGCTGTGCGACGAGGTCTGGCTGGTGACCTGCGATCCGTCGGTCCAGCGGGTGCGGCTGGTCGGTCGTGGCGACGCCGCAGGCGATGCCGATGCCCGCATCACGGCCCAGGGTGACATCGCCGATCGCCTCCGCGCGGCGGCGACCCGTGTCATCGATACGAGCGGGAGCCCCGAGGACACCAGGACTCGGGTCATGGACGTCCTCGACGAGGTCCTGGCCGCTCGCGAATAGTCGGAACGTGGGTGAGCAGCCCGGAACGCGGGACTTCTGAGATGGTGGCGATCACGCGGGGATCGGAACGGCGGCGTTCGTTGCATGCGATGCACGCATCGACGAACGAGCGGCATCCACGGCGACCATAGACCCGGGATTCGGGCTCGTTTTGCCCGATCGTTGCATGCCATAACAACGACCGACCACAGAACGGGCCTAGCCCCACGACCGTTCGACGATAGCGCCATCTCATGCAACTTCGGCCGTCTGCGTGGCACGGATACCGCAAGATCGCGACCCGATGCAGGGAGACCGCCGCCCGGCCGCCGGGCGAACCAGCGGCCGGGCGGGGCGGAGGCGCGCCGGGTCAGCGGCGCGTGGTCAGGGTGCCGGCTCGTGGCGACGGGCAGCCGGCCCGGCGTTTACGGGGTGGGTGAGGCGCTCGGCGAGGCGGACGGTTCGCCCGATGCCGACGGTGCCGGCGTCAGCCGAGCAGTCGGCGCGGGCGTCGGGATCGGCCCGCTGACGGGCGGGAAGGCGACCGGGATCGGCAGGCCGTAGCGGACGATCACGCGGTTGGTCGTCGTGCCGAGCCGGGACGCGTCGACCTGGCGGGTGTCGGTGTCGGGCCGGAGGGCCAGGCTGAACGCGGCGGTGCCGCTCGCCTGCAGGTGGGAGATCTCCTCGGCGACGTCGATCGGCACCTTGAGTACGTAGAACGTGCCCGACTTGGCCAGCACGACGACATCCTGGTAGGTGATCTTGGTCGACTTGTCCGAGTAGTACCCCTCCTTGCCGATGCCGGTCTCCGAATCGGTCAGGACATTGACGCTGGCCGTCACGAACACGTCGACCGTCTGGTTGGCGGTCAGCAACCCGCCGACCGCGCGGTCATCCGGCACCGTCATCGAGATCGCCCGCCATTCAGGGCTGTCGGGGCCCATCGACTCGGCCGGCCCGAGGACCGAGAACTGGCCGCCCTCGACGCTCGACGCGAGCAGGTTCGTGAGGACCATCTGGCCGGCGAGGATGGTGACGGCCGGCACCCGCCCGATGACCTTGTCCGGCGTCGACGCGATACCCTGTGCGTTCGTTTCGTCGAGTGGCACCTCGCGGACGGTGACGTCGGCCGCCTCGATGATCTTGCGCGCCGGGATCGCCTGGACGGCCACCACCACGGACACCTTCTGCAGGCCGGCCTGACCGGCCTGCTGCTGCGCCTGGCTGATGAGCCAGAACGCGGCGCCGCCCGCGACGACGGCGAGGATCACGCCGACGATCACGATGTAGCGGCCGCGCCGGCTCGGGTCCTTGTATTCCATCTCCACGGTGGATGCCTCCGAAGGGTTTGGTGCCGTACCCGCCCGGCTAGGTCCAGGGCACGAGTCGCGCCACCTGACCGCGGCGCAACGCGGGATCGTTCATGTCGGCGTAGACGCCCGAGATCGCGTAGCCGTAGACGGCGTTGCTGTCCAGGCTGGTGATCCGGAACGTCGCGAAGCCGAGGATGTCGACGTATTCGTTGGAGGTGCTGGCCGTGGCGATGGCCAGGGTGATCGGTACGAGGCGGGTCACCGGCTGGCCGCCGGAGTTGGTGCCGGTCACCCGCAGCGTCAGGGAGTAGATCCCGGGCCCGAGCGTCCCGCCGTTGATCGAGATGGTGGCCGACTGCGACGTGCCCTTGTTCAGCGTGATCGACGCTGGACTGACGCTGACGGAGCCGATGCCGGCGGGCATGACCCCGTTCGCGTCCGCACCGCCCTCGACGCTCAGGGCGACCGTGCCGCCGAAGTACGTGCCGTTGTTGTTGGGCGTGCTGACCGTGACCGTGCCCGACCCGGTCGTCCCCGTCGACGCGAGGGTCACGGTCGTGCCGGAGCTGGTCGTGAAGTCGCGATTGACGCTGCCGATCGAGATGCCGACGGGGTAGTAGTGGTCGAGCAACACCGGGTCCGAGGAGTGGCCCTGGATCCAGACGGTGTACACGCCGACCGGCGCGCCGGTCGTCTGGAAGGTGGTCCAGGTGACGGTCCCGTTGGGCGCCATCGGGCTCGGGCTGAAGGTCAGCGGCGTGAGCGTGGTTCCCCACGGATGACCGGCGTCGCCCCAGTCCGGGAACGCGCTCGTCGCGACGACGCCGGTGAACGACGCGTTCTTGGTCACCGCCATGGTGATCGTGTTGTTGCGCGTCTGGTTGGCGTTGATCGTGGCGGTCGAGGCGACCGCGTAGGTGAAGTCGGGGATGCTCTGGACCGTGCCCGAATAGACGGCCGCGAGGATCTCGGCGCCGGGGTCATAGCGTGCGTTGATGGCGTCGACGACGATGCCGGAGGAGTTGCCGTCGATGATGCCGACCTGGTCGTTGGGGTCCGGTGGCACGACGGCTGGCGGGAAGTCGGGTCCCGGATAGCCCGTGGCCACCCAACCGGCCTCCTTGGCCTTGAGCGTATTGGCCGTGGTCCCCGCCGTGACCCCGTTGTAGAAGACGTTCGATGGCGGCGACTGGTACTGGAAGTTGCGGATGTCGAGGGCCACGAAGCCGCGGAAGCTGGCCGCATTCGACGGCGACGCGCCCTGTCCGACCAACGCGATGATCGGTCCGTGGTTGACCGGATCGTCGTCCGGCGCGCCGGGGTTGAACGCCGAGCCTGGGTTGGGGATCGACCGCGACGACGCGTCGGTGCTGCTCCCGAGGCAGGCGGTGTTGGCGGTCGCGATGAGGTCCTGGAAGTGGTTCGGGTTCCCGTCGCATGGGGCGATCGCACCGGCGAACGGACCGGGTGCATTGACGTAGTGGCGGACCGCGATCGGCAGCAAGTCGCCCTTGGTCTTGACCCGCGCCTGACCGGTGATGAGCGCCGAGCCGAGGCCGATCGACCGACCGAACGTGTAGGTCACATCGCTCTTGACCGCCACCCGGACGTCACCGCCGGAGATGAGCACTCCGCTCTTGAGATAGGGCGGTTGGCCGGCGTGGCCCGGCTCGTACTCCGGGCTGGTCGCGACCACGGCAGTGGTCCCGGTCGGGCTGCCCAGCAGGTTGCGCACGAGCACATCACGGCCTTCCGCCTCGGCGTCCGTGGCGTTCTCGCCGCGGATGAGTGCGTTGGCGATGGCCAGCGCGCCGGCGTCGGCGGCGTTCTGGAGGAATCGCTTCTCGCTGTAGAACCGACCGATGTCGAAGGCCAGGCCGGCGGCCGCCATGATGGCCACCAGCGCCAGCGCGAAGATGACGATGACCTGACCGTGCTCCGGGTCGGCGCCTCGCCGGGCGTGTCGTGCCGCCGTCATCAGTTGGCGACCATCGTGGTTTCCGACGTCAGGCCGAGCCGCCCGTTCGAATCGCGTGGCAGGAGCTGGGCGATCAGCGGGATGACCAGGTCCTGGTGGTAGGTCGCCCGGACGGTGATCCGCTGGCCGACCCGGGAGTCGGTGTCGGTCGTGCCGCTGGGAAGCAGGTAGGTCACGACGAGATCGCCGTTGCTGAAGGTCAGGCCGCTCTGGGTCCAGGTCGTCGAAGTCGCGAAGTTCGGTGCGGTCTTGGCCAGCAGGTTCATCGACGCCAGCACCGACGCCCGGATCGAGTTGTTGCGGGCGAGGTCGTTCTGTGCCTTCGACAGGCCGGCGTCGTACACGTACACGGTGCCCAGCCGAGCGCCCTCTCGTGAGGCGTTGGTCATCGTCACGTAGGCGTTGAACACGAACCCGAACTGGATGATCCCGAGCAGGATGACGAACAGCGGGAGCATGACCAGGGCGAACTCGACCAGGCTCTGGCCGGCTGGCGGGCGTGGTCCACCGGGGCCGGCGAGCGTGGAGCGGTGACGAACGAGACGCATGCGGGGACGAGCCGACCTCCTGGGTTGGTGACCCGCCCAGTGTCCAGTCGGGGGTCCCGGCCCCGGTATGACTCCTTCGTCCCGTGCCGGCCGCCCAACCGGGGCACGAGCTGCTGAGAACGTCTGTTCGAAACGGTCCTCCTCGGGTAGAATCGGTCCGTGCCCGACTTCGAACTCGTCGTCCCGTTCGAGCCGACCGGCGACCAGCCCGCCGCGATCGAACGCCTGACCGATGGCCTTGCCCAGGGCCTCCGGCACCAGACCCTGCTTGGTGCCACCGGGACGGGCAAGACCGCGACGCTTGCCTGGACGATCGCCCGCCACAACAAGCCGACGCTCGTCCTGGCCCACAACAAGACGCTGGCCGCCCAGCTGTATGCCGAGTTCCGCGAGTTCTTCCCGAACAACGCGGTCGAGTACTTCGTCAGCTACTTCGACTACTACCAGCCCGAGGCGTACCTCCCGCGCAGCGACACGTACATCGAGAAGGACTCGTCACGCAACGACGAGATCGACCGCCTTCGCCACGCCGCCACGCACGCGCTGTTCGAGCGCCGGGACGTGATCATCGTGGCCAGCGTGTCGTGTATCTACGGTCTCGGCGCGCCGGTCGACTACGGGGCGACCGTGCTCAAGCTGCGGGTCGGCGGTAAGTACCGGCGCGATGCCGTCCTGCGCCACCTCGTCGACCTGCAGTACCAGCGCAACGACCAGGCCCTGTCGCGCGCCAGGTTCCGTGTCCGCGGGGACACCCTCGAACTCCAGCCCGCGTCGGAGGAGACCCTCGTCCGGGTCGAGTTCTTCGGGGACGAGGTCGAGCGGATCACCGAGCTGGATCCGCTGACCGGCGAGCTGCTGGCGGAGCGCAAGGAGACGAACGTCTACCCGGCGACCCACTTCGTGACGCCGGCCGACAAGCTCGGCGAGGCCATCGTCGACATCGAGGCCGAGATGGAGGTCCGCGTCGGCGAGCTCGAGGCGGAGGGTCGGGCGCTCGAGGCGGCTCGGCTGCGGCAGCGGACGACGTTCGACCTCGAGATGCTCCGCGAGCTCGGCTACTGCACCGGCGTCGAGAACTACTCCCGCCACCTCGCCCGGCGCGAGGCCGGCTCGCGGCCGTGGACGCTGCTCGACTATTTCCCGCCGGACTGGCTGCTCGTCGTGGACGAGTCGCACATGACCATCCCGCAGGTCGTCGGGATGTACAAGAACGACCGGACGCGCAAGGAGATCCTGGTCGACTTCGGGTTCCGCCTGCCGTCGGCGCTCGACAATCGACCGTTGACGTTCGAGGAGTTCGAGGCGACGGTCCACCAGGCCGTCTACATGAGCGCAACGCCCGGGCCGTACGAGCTCGAGCGAAGTGAGGGTCAGATCGCCCAGCAGCTCATCCGCCCGACGGGCATCGTCGACCCGATGATCAGCGTCCGACCGACGGACGGCCAGATCGACGACCTGCTCGAGGAGATCCGCGGCCGGGTCGATCGGGGCGAGCGAGCCCTCGTCACGACGCTGACCAAGAAGATGGCCGAGGACCTGACCGACTACCTCAAGGAGCTTGGGGTCAAGGTCCAGTACCTCCACAGCGAAGTCGACACGCTCGAGCGGGTGGCCATCCTGCGGGACCTCCGGCTGGGGGTCTTCGACGTCCTGGTCGGCATCAACCTCCTGCGCGAGGGCATCGACCTGCCAGAGGTCACGCTGGTCGCGATCCTCGACGCCGACAAGGAGGGCTTCCTGCGGTCGGCCTGGTCGCTCATCCAGATGATCGGTCGGGCCGCCCGCAACATCGGCGGCGAGGTGGTCATGTACGCCGACCGGGTCACCGAGTCGATGCAGGTCGCGATCGACGAGACCGACCGCCGACGCGCCGTCCAGGAGACCTACAACGTCGAGCACGGCATCGAGCCGACCACCATCGTCAAGGGCATCCATGACCTCAACCAGCGACTGCGGGCGGTGGCCGAGTCCACGATCGTATACACGTCCGAGCGGGAAGGCGGTCAACCATTCGACGAGACCGACCGGGTCAAGGTCGAAGCCCTCGTTGCCCGCATGGAGGCAGAGATGCGGGCGGCCGCCAAGGAACTCGAATTCGAACGCGCGGCGGCGCTGCGCGACGAGATCCAGCAGGTTCGGCTGCGGGTCCTCGAGCAGGACGCCTCCATCACCGTCGCCCGAGCCGCCGAACGGGCGGCAGCCACGGCCGGGGAGGGGACCGGTGGGTTGACCGGTGCAGCGGACCGGGCCCGTGGACGCCGAGACGCGGCGGCCGCGGCGGCCAGTGCCGGCTCCATCCTCGAGGTCACGAGCGTGACCGTGCTCCCCGCCGAAGAAGAGCCCGACCAGACGCTCGACGGGAAGCCGCCGGAGGAAGAGGGCGTGGCCGCCGACTGGCTGCCCGGCATCCGCGACGAGCACGACGATTCGACCGGTTTCGGGCCACGCTGGACGGAGCGGCCGACCTGGGACCGGACGGTCACGCCCAACATCCGCCGACGCACCGGCCAGCGACCGAGCCGCCGCCGCCGCTGACCGGAGGCCCCGGGCGGAAATGGTGCGCGCATGCGCCGGAATCGCGGTCCGGATAGATGTGGTCCCGGGCGGTCCTGACTAGATTGGATGCGTGATCGGTGGAGTGGCTTCGATCCTCGTCGCGCAGGCAGTCGATCTCGCCTCGCTCGTCGTCGTCGGACTCAGCCGTGCCGCCAACGTGGCGTTCCTGCGCCTCGTCACGCTGTTGCTCGCCCAGGCGCTCGATCTGGCGACGTTCAGTGTCATGGTCGGTCGCCACGGTCCGATCGCCGAGGCCAACCCGATCGTCAGTGACCTGTTCCTCGCCTATGGGATGCCCGCGGTCGTCTTCGCCAAGCTGACCCTCGTCGTCCTGGTCGGGGCGCTCACCGCGGCAGCGTGGGCACGCGGCCGACGCGGCGTCTGGTCGGTGGTCGGCGGGTTCCCGCTGGCAGTGGCGATCGCGGTCGGCCTCATCGGCGGGATCACCAACGCTGCGACGTATCTGGCCCGATGACCGGTCGGCGCCAGCGGCCCGAACACCTGTTCTAAACACCGTTCTTCCGGTACACTTCGCGGGTGCCCCAGGATCAGCTCGTCGTGCGCGGTGCGCGCGAACACAACCTCAAGGACGTCACGGTCGCCTTTCCCCGCGATCGGCTCGTCGTCATCACCGGCCTGTCGGGGTCCGGCAAGTCGAGCCTTGCCTTCGACACGATCTACGCCGAGGGCCAACGCCGCTACGTCGAGAGCCTGAGCGCCTACGCGCGCCAGTTCCTCGGCCAGATGGAGAAGCCCGACGTCGACCAGATCGACGGGCTCTCGCCGGCCATCTCGATCGACCAGAAGGGCGCCTCTCGCAACCCGCGGTCGACGGTCGGGACGGTCACCGAGATCTACGACCACCTGCGCCTGCTGTTCGCGCGCATCGGCATCCCGCACTGCCCCAACGGCCACGCCATCGAACGCCAGACGGTCCAGCAGATCGTCGACCAGGTCCTCGCGCTGCCCGACGGTACCCGTCTGCTGGTGCTGGGGCCGCTCATCAAGGATCGCAAGACCGAGGGCGAACGGATCGTCGACGCCGCCCGTCGGCAGGGCTACGTCCGGGTCCGCGTCGACGGTGAGCTGTACGACATCGCGGACGCACCGACGCTCGACAAGTACAAGCGCCATTCGATCGAGGTCGTCGTCGATCGCTACGTCGTCCGTCACGCCGAAGCGCCGGATGGCGCGGCCCGTGCCGCGGATGGCCGCCCGATCGACCCGGCGACCGGTGAGGTCATCCCGGACCAGGACGCGTCGCGGCTGGCCGATTCGATCGAGACGGCCCTGCGTCTCGGCGAGGGCGTCGTCCTCATCGCGCCGGCGCCGGCCGGTGACGAACCGCCGCCGTTCGAGGAGCTGCGCTACAGCGAGAAGTACAGCTGCCCGTACGACGGTTTCACCATCGACGAGCTCGAGCCCCGCTCGTTCTCGTTCAACTCGCCCCACGGCGCCTGCCCGAACTGTGCCGGGCTCGGGACGAAGCTGGAGATCGATCCGGCGCTGCTGATCCCGCGGCCGGACCGGAGCCTGGGCGACGGAGCCCTTGGCGTCGGCGGGCTGCTGTCGACCGACGCCTCATGGCGGATGAAGATCATCGAGGCGATCTGCGCCGCGCACGGCTGGGACTTCGGAGCACCGGTCCGGGAGCTGCCGAAGGAGGCGTTGGACTACCTGCTGCATGCGAAGAAGGATCAGGAACGCGTCCTGGTCCGCTACAAGCACGAACGTGGCGAGAGCACGTACAAGGCCAATTTCGAAGGCATCATCACGAACCTCGAGCGCCGCTACCGGGAGTCCGAGTCCGACTACATCAAGGCCGAGATCGAGAAGTTCATGGTCAGCAAGGCGTGCCCGGTGTGTGGCGGCAAACGGCTGCGGCCGGAGATCCTTGCCGTGACCATCGGCGACCGGAACGTGTGGGATATCTCGACGCTGTCGATCAAGGACGCCCTGCGCTGGGCCACTGGCCTCGGGGCGCAGTTGGACGAGCGCGAGCGGACCATCGCATACCAGGTCGTCAAGGAGATCGTGGCGCGACTCGGCTTCCTCGTCGACGTCGGGCTCGACTACCTCACGATGGATCGCACCAGCGTGACGTTGTCGGGTGGCGAGGCGCAGCGCATCCGGCTCGCCACGCAGATCGGCACCACGCTCATGGGCGTGCTGTACATCCTCGACGAGCCGTCGATCGGGCTGCATCAGCGCGACAACGCCAAGCTCATCGCCACGCTGACGCGACTGCGCGACCTCGGTAACACGGTGCTCGTGGTCGAGCACGACGAGGAGACCATCCGGACAGCGGACTGGGTCGTCGACATCGGGCCGGGGGCCGGCGAGCACGGTGGCGAGATCATCTCCAACGGCACGCTCGAGGAGCTGCTCGCGGAACCGCGTTCGATCACCGGGGCGTTCCTGCGCGGCGAGCGGCAGGTGCCCATCCCGGCCAAGCGACGGAAGGGCAGCGGCAAGGCCCTCGTCGTCAAGGGCGCTCGCGAGCACAACCTGCGCGACGTCGACCTGCGCGTGCCGCTCGGCGCGTTCGTGGCCGTCACCGGGGTCAGCGGCAGCGGCAAGAGCACGCTCGTCACCGAGGTGCTGTATCGGGCCCTCGCCCGAGAGCTCAGCGGCTCGCGGGAGCCGGTCGGCGCGTTCGATCGGCTGACCGGCGCCGAGCACGTCGACAAGATCATCGAGATCGATCAAAGCCCGATCGGCCGGACGCCGCGCTCCAATCCCGCGACCTACACGGGCCTGTTCGGACCGATCCGCGAGCTGTTTGCGGCGGTGCCGGAGGCCCGCCTGCGGGGCTACTCGCCCGGGCGCTTCTCGTTCAACGTGAAGGGCGGCCGCTGCGAGAACTGCAAGGGCGACGGGATCCTCAAGATCGAGATGCAGTTCCTGCCGGACGTGTATGTCACCTGCGAGGTCTGCAAGGGCAAGCGCTACAACCGCGAGGCGCTCGAGATCCACTACAAGGGCAAGACCATCGCCGACGTGCTCGAGATGACCATCGCCGAGGCGCTCGAGTTCTTCAACCCGGTCCCGAACGTCCGGACCAAGCTGCAGACCCTGTACGACGTCGGACTCGGCTATGTGCATCTCGGCCAGCCTGCGACGACGCTGTCGGGCGGCGAGGCGCAACGGGTCAAGCTATCGACCGAGCTGTCTCGACGGGCGACCGGTCGGACGCTGTATGTCCTCGACGAACCGACGACGGGGCTGCACTTCGCCGACGTCGAGAAGCTGCTGGAGGTCCTCCATCGACTCGTCGACGGCGGGAATACGGTCCTCGTGATCGAGCACAACCTCGATGTCATCAAGACCGCCGACTGGATCGTCGACCTCGGCCCCGAGGGCGGCGACCGAGGCGGCCGGATCATCGCCGAGGGCACACCCGAACGTGTCGCCGCGACGGCGGGCTCGGCGACCGGCGAGTATCTCGACCGGGTGCTGCGGGGCGAGCCGCTCGTCCCGCTGTCGGACGTGTCCTTCGCCGAGGAAGCCGGGCGGGCGCGGCCTTCGGCCCGGGTCGACACCAACGGCCACGCGGTAGGCGAGGCGGTCACGGCGGCCACGCCGTCGCGCAAGCGCGCCACCGCCGCGACGAGGGTCCGCTGACCGCGCGCGGCGGCGTACCATCGCGCCCATGCCCGACATCGACTTCGCTTTCCTGGCCGACGCCGCCGAGACCATCCCGGGCCAGAAGTTCCACGTGCTCGGTGGCGGGATCGCGCGCATCGGCGGACGACGGTTCCCGCTGCGGCACCCCCATCTCGCGCTGGTGATCGGCCTGCAGGTCACGGCGCCCGAGACGGAACGTGAGCACGACATCCGGTTCGTGCTGCTCGACCCGGACGGGGCCGAGGTGGCTGGCGCGACCGGCAGCCTCGTCGCCCGCAGCCAGCGCGACGGCCGAGACGCCACCCTGACCTTCTCGATCGACCTGTGGAACCTCACCTTCCCGGCGCCGGGCGATTACTCCTTCCGCATCCTCGTCAACGGCTCGGAGCGCAAGCGCCTGCCGCTGCTGCTTATCGCACCGCCGGCCGGATCGAAGGATCTCGACGGCACCGCCGCGCCGCAGGATGGCTGAGCGCCTTCGAACGACCGGTCCCGCACGGCACGAGCTCCCGATCATCGACGACCTCGGGTTGACGGCCGCCCGCGATGCCGACCGGCTGTTGGCCATGGCTCGAGAACGCGGGCTGGATCGCTGGGTCGCATATCTGGACCCGCTGCCCGACCGGTTGCGCGACGACGGCCTGCCCGGCTTGCGCTCGGCGGCGATGCGCGCCCGGGCCGCCTACGGCCCGAAGGACTCGATCCGTGACGTCCTGCCGTCCGAGCTGACCGAGCCGTTCCTGGAGTCGGTCGACCGGTTGCTCCGGGAGATGAACCGAGCGGCCCACCGGCGCTGAGTGGGGGCGGGCGCGGCCGGGGTTGCAGGCGCCGCGGCCCCGGTTCCGGGCGCCGGCCCCGAGCGCCCACCCGGCAGGACGCCAATGAGGGCGACCGTATGGCGTGTCGTGAGTGGTGATGAGCGCTGGATGCGGTGCGGCAGAGCGGCGATGCGATCGCCGACCCGCCTGATGCAGCGTCGGATGCGCGATGTGCCAGATCGACGTGTGTTGCGACGTGGTCCTAGCCGTCGCAGGTCTCATACGGTCCTGGACACGGGCGTTATGCCGGGTCGCGTTGACTCGTGCCAGGCGGCGGCCCGCTCGCATGCATCCGCCGCGTGCCCCCCACTCGCGGTGGATCAACCCGCGCCACACCCCGTGTGCGGTACCGCCGGGGGCTCGGCCACGCACCGCCTCGGGCCCGGCCACGCCCCGCAACAGGTACGCCCCGGCGCCCGGCCTCGCCCCGGCCCCGCGTGGGCATACCCCGCGTCCGCCAGGGCTCGCCCCCGCCCGCAACGGGCGACCCCCGCCCCGCAACCGGTCACCCCCCGAGGTCCGCGACGGGTCACAGGCCCAGTTCGTCCGCCGAGAACGCTTCAAGCATGAACGGCGATGGACTCGACGGGTCGTAGCTCAGGGTGAGCGTCCGTCGGGCCCGGGTCCAGGCGACGTACCCGAGCCGGCGCTCCTCTTCGAGGGCCCGCGCTGGCTCGGCCGAGGACGTGATGGCCCGCCCGCTCGGGAAGCGACCCTCGTCGAGGCCGACGACGGCGACATGGTCGAACTCGGCGCCCTTGGTCGAGTGAGCCGTGGCGAGTGACAGGCGGG
>DASSII010000067.1:0-95517 GCA_035692005.1 Candidatus Limnocylindrales bacterium
TTGGCGTCGTCGAAGGCGCGCTCGAGGTAGTCCATCGACGGGCCGATGTTGGTGAACCCGCGGAAGTGGTCCGGCTTGTCGCCGAGCGCCGGGAAATGGGGCAGCCCGTCGAGCGCGAAGTTCACCTTCGACGACGTGCCCTGGAAGCGGAAGCGCTGGATGTTCTCGACGAGGTCGTCGGGCAGCTCGCGCGGGTTGACGAGCTCGAGGAAGGTCCGTCGCGGGTCGAGCGCACTGACGACCGTGTCGGCGTAGTACTCGGTGCCGTCGGTCAGCGCGACGCCGGTCGTCCGACCGCCCTTGGTGATGACCGCTTCGACCGGCGATTCAAGGACGATCTCCGCCCCGAACGAGCGGGCCGCCCGGGCGAGGACTTGGGTGAACCCGCCATTGCCCCCCTTGTGGAATGCCCAGGCGCCGAATTCGCCATCGTGCTCACCGAGCAGGTGGTAGAGCAGCACGAGCCCCGAGCCCTGTGAGCGCGGCCCGACCTTGGTGCCGATGATGCTCGACGAGGCGAGGTAGCCCTTGAGCAACTCGGAATCGAAGTAGTCGTCGAGGAAGTCCGCAGCGCTGCCCGTCAACAAGCGGACCGCGTTGTGCAGCACCCGCTTGTCGAGCCGCCGCAGTCGCGAGCCCATGCCGGCCAGGGCGAGGAGCTCCTCGGGATCGTCGCTGAAGATGTCGGGCGGGACCATGTCGAGGAACGGCTTGATGGCCTGACAGACCATCTCGATGTCATGGCTGTACTGGTCGTACGCGTCCGCGTCGTGGGTCGAGTGGCGCGCGATCTCCTGGACGTTCTGGCCGTGGTCCTGCCCGAACAGCAGGTAGTCACCGTCCTCGTCCGGGGCAAACGCCGTCGACATCAGCAGCGGCATGAACCCGTGCCGGGTGAGCTCGAGGTCGTGGATGATGTCCGGCCGTAGCAGCGACAAGGCGTACGAGAAGGTCGTGAACCAGAAGCCTGGACGCAGCTCCTCGGTGATCGCGGCGCCACCGACGAGGTGGCGGCGTTCGAGGATGAGCGTGCGCAGGCCCGACTTCGCGAGATATGCGCCGTTGACCAGGCCGTTGTGGCCGCCGCCGATGACGATGGCGTCGTAGGTCCGGTCGGCGCGCGAGGTCGACTTGGTCGATCGCGTGGACGTGCCCTTGGCGGACCCGGCGCTGGCTGTGGGCTTGGCCGCGGGCTTGTTCGCGGGCTTGGCCGGCTTGGCGGGTCGGGATCTGGTCATCGTCATGTCAGGCCGTCTTTCGGTCAGGGTTGTAGAGCGGCAACCGGGCGACGTGCGCGGCGACCTGCTCGTAATGATGGTCGACGGTGAACTCGAGGTTGACCTTGGTCCCGAGCCTGGCGAGGTCGGGCCGCACGCGGGCGATGGCGATGTGGCGCTGGAGCATCGGCGAGTACATGAAGCTCGTGGCGTAGCCCACCTGCTGGTAGTCGTCGTCGTACAGCATCCAGTCCTCGACCACCGGGGCGTGGTCCTTGGGCGGGATGAGGCCGGCCTCGCCGTAGACCCGGTCGTAGTCGCGCCAGTCCACGATCAACCCGCGCATCGCCCAGCGCGACGTCTTGTCGACCATCTCGCGCTCCAGCGCCCGCCGCCCGATGAATGCCCGGTCGTCGCCGCCGAGGTCCTTGAACATCCAGCCCCAACCGAGCTCGATGGGGGTGGAACGGTGGGCATCGTTCCAGGCGTACCGACTCGAATCGAAGTCGGCCTCGAGCAGCAGCAGCCCGGCTTCGATCCGGAGCATGTACAGGGCCGCCAGACCGAACGGCAGGACGCCGTGGCCGTCCATCGAGTCCCACAGCGTGTCCCACACGTGCAGGGCGTCGGCCGTGTCGACCCACACCTCGTAGCCCAGGTCGCCGCTGTAGCCGGTCCGGCTGACGGTCACGCCGGCCCCGCCGATCTCCCCGCGGGCAACGCCGAAATACGGGATGTCGCGGACCTGCGGGACCAGGCGAGCCAGCAGCTCGCGTGACCGGGGGCCCTGGAGGGCGAGCGTGCCGATGTCGCGACTGACGTCCTCGATCGTGACCTCGGATCGGCCGACGCGATCGGCCAGGTAGGCGAGATTCGGCTCGGCACTCGTCAGGAGGTACTCGTCGCGCCCGGTGTGCAGGATGACGCCGTCCTCGATGACGAACCCGCGATCGTCCAGCCAGCAGGTGTACTGGGCCTGTCCGGGCGGGCAGGCCCGGATGTCACGGGCCAGGACGCCGGCCAGGAACGCCTCCGCGTCCCGTCCGCCGATCCGGTACTTGTACAGGGGGCTGGAGTCGAACAGGCCGGCCGCATTCCGCACCGCGAAGTACTCGAGCTTGTCGGACATCTGATAGCGGTCGGCAGCGAGGTGTCCGGACCAGTGGCTCCAGAGTTGCGTTTCGTTGAGCGCGTTGGTGCGCTCGTGGAAGGGCGTCGTGTGGATCATGCCGTGGGTGGCCCTCGTGCCGTGCTCGATGTCCGCGGGGCGGCTCAGGTCGAGGCACGATAGCCGCCCGTCGAACCGCCGCGCGTTCGCGTCCTACGCTGCGGTCGCGCCGATGCCTAGGCGCGAACCTCCTGGCGCATGAACAGCACGTAGGCGATCGCAAAGCAGGCGACGGTCATCGCCACCAGCGCCACGACCTGCGGCCAGACCAGGATGAAGCTCTGGTCGAGTGACAGCTGCGAGGGGATCTGCTGACCGAGCTGGACGGTCTGCCCGATGGTGGCCGGGGTCGAGGTCTGGGTGAGCGCCGGGTTGAGCAGGACCAGCGAGATCTCGTTGTAGAGGGTCGTCGGCAGCAACCGCAGCGCCGTGGCCTGGGCCGACAAGGCCGCCAGATTGTCCTCGGTCAGCGCGTCCGACACCGGGACGAGGAACGCCAGCACGAAGCGGGCCAGGAACTGGCCGAACACCGCGATCACGAGCCACGCGCCGAAGCCGATCAGGGCCGACGTCGCGGCACGTCGGACGATGACCGACAGCAGCAGGCCGAACGCGAGCCACAGGCCGACGTACACGAACGTGACGGCGATCCAGACGAACAGGCGCAGGACCTCGTACGCGGCGGGCACGATGCCGAGCTTGAAGATGCCGAAGGCCGCCACGACGCCGCACACGGCCACGAGCACGAGGCCGATGACCGCCAGACCGGCGGCGAACTTGCCGTTGATGACATCGTCGCGGTGGATCGGCTGGGACAGCAGTCGCGGCAACGTGCCCTGCGCCCGTTCGCCGTTCACCGCGTCGAATGCGAAGGCCAGGCCCAGCAACGGCGCCACGAGCCCGATGAACGACTGGACGGTGACGTCGAGCTGGAAGATCGACACATCCTGGGGCCCGATGATGAACAGGGCGATGAACAGGGCGGGGATCCCGCTGACGCGCTCGGCGAGACTGCGGATCTGCTCGGTGGCGAGGAAGATGGGGATCCCGGCGGCCAGGCCCAGGATCAGCAACAGGACGATGAAACGGGCGGAGGTCAGGTGGTCGCCGAACTCCTTCGCGGCCACGACCATCCAGCCTGCACGGGGGACGGAGCGCTGCCGCCCAGCCATCGGTTCGCGCCGCTCGACCGGCTCGGTGACGACCGTGCTCATGCCGGCAGCTCGCTCGCCGAGGACGCGGCGACCCGGCCGGGATGACCGTCGGCCGGACGGGCGACCGCCCGACGATAGATGTCCTCGAGCGACGGCACCACGGCCCGGATCGAAGCCAGCGGCAATCGCTCGACGGCGACCGCGGCGAGGATGGCGGCGCGGACCGTGGCCGGGTCTGCATCGGGCGCCATCGTCACGATCCAGGGGTCGCTGGGGCGGGCGCCATCGTCCAGCCCGGCCACACCCGGCACCCGGCGCAGGACGTCGCGTGCCCGCCCGATGTCGCCGCCGATGCCGAGGTCGAGGCCGATCTCGATCTGCCGCCGTCCGTCGCCGAACCGTTCGGCGAGCTGGTCCATCGTGCCCTGCCCGATCAGACGCCCGGCCGTGAAGATGCCGATCCGATCGCACACGTTCTGGACCTGGTTGAGCAGGTGGCTCGACAGCAGGATCGCCATCCCCCGGTCGTGGACGAGCCCGCGCAGGAGGTCGAGCACCTCCACCACGCCGAGCGGATCGATGGCGGTCGTCGGTTCGTCGAGGATGAGCACGTCCGGGTCCTTCACCAGCGCATCGGCGATGCCGAGACGCTGGAGCATGCCGCGCGAGTACGTCTCGACCCGGTCGTCGGCGCGATCGGTCAGGCCGACCTGCTCGAGCGTGGCCGCGATCGTCGCCTCGGCTTCGTCGCGCTCCAGTCGGTTCAGCCGGGCCGTATAGCGCAGGTTCTGGCGACCGGTCAGGTCGGTGTAGAAACCGACGCTGTCGGGCATGTAGCCGACCCGGCGCTTGACTTCCAGTGGCCCCCGCGACGGGTCGAGCCCGACGACCCGGGCGCTGCCGGAGGTCGGCTCGGTCAGTCCGAGCAGCATCAGGATGGTCGTCGTCTTGCCCGCCCCGTTCTGGCCGAGCAGGCCGAAGATCTCGCCGGCGCGGACGTCGAGGTCAAGGTGATCGACGGCCACCAGGTCGCCATAGTGCTTGGTCAGCCCGCGGGTCCGGATGCGGACCTCGTCCTCGCCGCCCGATCCATCCCCCGCCCCGCCGTGGCCGGCCGCAAGCCGCCGACCCGGTCGCCGTTTGGGCGCGATCCGTCCCGGTGCGCCGCTCATCGCCGGCCGTAGGTCCGGAACACGTAGAACAACCCGCCGAGGATGAGCACGATGATGCCGATCCCGATCAGGGCCCAGATGGGTGACGTCTCGATGGTGAACCGGATCTGCGCGTCGGCCGTGGCGCCCGTCTCGGTGGCGGTCGCCTTGAACGAGATGACGTAGTCGCCGGCGACGGCCTGGCTGGAGGGCAGGATCGTGGCGGTGATGCTCTGGGTCGCCCCGGGATCGATCGACGGGATGCCGTCGGCCGGCTCGGTGGTGACCTTCCAGCCCGATGGCGGTGTGCCGGTCAGCTTGACCGCGGTCAGCGGCGCCGTGCCGGTGTTGGTGATCTCGAATGTCTGGGTCGCGGCGGTGCCGGCGGACCCCCGTGTGGACAGCACGTCACCGGGGGTCGTCATCGTCATCGTGTACGTGCCGGTGATGTCGATCGACAGGTCGGCGCTCGTCTGACGATCGCCGGCCGTCGCCGTCACGGTCAGTGGATAGCTCCCCGCGGGGGTGCCCTCCGGCGCCTTGGCGGTGACGTTGATGGTCTGCGTCGCGCCGGCCTTGACCACGGTCGAGGCGGCCTGCTCCGCGCTGGCCAGCGTGGTCGCCACGTCCCAGCCGGCCGGTCCGGTCGCGGAGGCGGATACCGTGACGTCCTGGGCCGTGTCGTTCCGGTACTGGAGGTCGAACTTGAAGCTCGTGGTCGAGGAGCCGGTGAGCGCCGGGGTCGAGGTGGTCAGGGTGACCTGGCCGGCGGCCGCCTCGTTGACCCGGATGGTGACCGGCAGCACGTCTTCCGCGCCGCCGCCACGTGCCGTGACCCGGACCGTCGCCGTGCCCGCGGCCGCGTCCGAGGGGACCGTGACGTCGAGCCGGACGGTGCCGTCCTTGGCCGGACTCACGGCCACCGCGTCGACCACGAATCCGCCGCCGATCACGCTCGCGGTCCAGCCGGTCGGGGCACCGGCGAGGGACAGCGCGACGTCGGCCGCCCGGCTGGAACTGATCGTCAGGTCAAAGCTCACCTTCGTGCCCGGCGCGACCGCCACGGCGGGGAACGGGGTCGTGACCTCCAACCCATCCGCGGCCCTGACGGTCGGGACGAGCGAAGCCAGCGCGAGCGATGCGACGACGAGAGCGGTCGGGATCGAGGACCGCGCGACCCTTCGAGACAAGGGCTGCCTCCTGACGATGTACAACAGTGAACCCGGCATCCCCCATCCCCGAATCTGCCAAAGTCGCGTCGCTGACTGCAACTCCGGTTCGATTGGAGGATGGTTGTGATTCCTGAATCGTGCCCGCGCGGTCACCTGGGGGCCGGCCGCGGATCCCCGCGTATCCTGTCCCGGTGAGTCTGTATTCGCTGGCGCCACCCGGCAGTCCCGGAGACCCGGGCGACCTGATCGCCCCGACCCTGATCGGCGCCTTCGACGGCTGGGTCGATGCCGGCAGCGCGGCAACGACCGCCCTCGAGCAGCTGCTCGACGACGCGGTCATCGTCGCCACGTTCGATGCCGACGCGCTGTTCGACTACCGCGCTCGCCGACCCACGCTCCAGATCGTCGACGGCCGGCTGACCGATCTCAGTTGGCCCGAGCTGACCATCCGGCGGGTGACCATCGCCGAGCGTGACCTGCTGATCCTCGCCGGCCCGGAGCCCGACGATCGCTGGCAGGCGTTCTGCGCGGACGTCGTGGGCCTCGCCCAACGCCTGGGGGTCGTCGAGTGGATCAGCCTGGGAGCCATCCCGGCCGCCGTACCGCACACGCGCGAGGTGCCGATCCTGGGCACGACCTCGGAACCGGGGCGCCTGCGTGGCAATGTCCAGGCCGGACCGTCCGGCATCCTGCGCGTGCCGGCAGCGACGGTCAGCGTCCTCGAGAAGTCGATGGCCGACGGCGGCATCCCGTCGGTCGGCTACTTCGCCCAGGTCCCCCATTACGTGTCCGGCCCGTATCCGGCCGCGGCACTCGCCCTGCTGACCAGCCTGGCCGTCCATCTCGGGCTCGAGCTGCCACGCGGTGACCTGGCCGACGAGGCGCGCCAGCTGCGCACCCGGCTCGACACCGCCACCGCGCTCGAGGAGACCACGCGGACCTACGTCGAGCGCCTCGAGAGCATGGTCGACGAGCAGCGACTGCCGTCGGGCGACGATCTCATCGGCGAGATCGAGCGGTTCCTGCGCGAAGGCGGGACGGAGGGTCGAACGCCCGGGCTGCCGGACTGAGCGGCAGCGACTACGGGACGTTCATGACAGATCCTGTCATGTCCGGGGCTAGACTCGCGCCGTGCGAGCCTCCCGCCTGGTCAGCCTGCTCCTGTTGCTCCAGAGCCGCGGCGGCCTGACCGCGGCCGAGCTGGCGCGCGAGCTGGAGGTCTCGGTGCGGACCATCCATCGCGACGTGGAGGAGCTGAGCGCGGCGGGCGTGCCGATCTTCGCGGAGCGTGGCCCACTGGGCGGCATCCGCCTGGTCGACGGCTATCGGACCCGGCTCACCGGGATGACCGCGGAGGAGGCCGAGGCGCTGTTCCTGGCGGGCCTGCCCGGACCCGCCGCGCAGCTTGGCCTTGGCACCGTCGTCGCCGCGGCACAACTCAAGGTCATGGCGGCCCTGCCACCCGAGTTGCGATCGCGGGCGTCGCGCCTGGTCGAGCGGTTCCATCTCGACCCGGCGGGCTGGTTCCAGGCCGACGACGCCGTGCCCTATCTCTCGACCCTGGCGTCGGCGGTCTGGGAGGGTCGGCTCGTGACCATCGCCTACGAACGTGATGACGCCGTCCACGAGCGAACGATCGGGCCGCTCGGTCTCGTGCTCAAGGGCGGCATCTGGTACGTCATCGCCCAGGTCGGCGAGCAGACCCGGACCTACCGGGCGTCACGGGTGCGCGGCGCCACCGTCCTTGACGACCGCTTCGAGCGGCCGGCCGGGTTCGACCTCGCGGCCTACTGGACGGAATCCAGCGCGGCGTACGAGCAGGCGGCGGACACGGTCACGGTCGACGTGCGCCTCCCGGAGGAACGCCTCGGACGCCTGGCGTCGGCGGTCGGGCGGGCGGCGATCGATAGCGCGCGGCGCCTGGATCCGCCCGAGGGTGACGACTGGCTGCACCTGCGCCTGACCCTGAGCTGGCCGGATGAGGTGCCCGGCAGACTGCTGTCGGTCGGATCCGCCCTCGAGGTGCTCGCGCCGGCGGACATCCGCGCCGAGATCGTGGCCAAGGCCGAGCGCGTGGTGGCGCGCTACCGGGCCGTGGCGCCGGGCTAGCCGTCGCGGCGGCTGACCGTCGAGGACGTCGCAGATACCGCTTGGCCGCTCGACGTCCCCACGCGCGAGCGGCCAGCGGCGATTCGGTTGTTCTTCAGTTGTCGGCCCTTGGCGGACCACCGTTCGGCAAGGATGCCGGCTCCGTCGTCGCCCGGCATCCCGCCGGAGGATGGACGCGCCGCCGGTCGAAGGTCTCGTTGTCCGGTGGTCCGTGTTCGTGCTGGATGCACCGTAGGCCTGCTGCGTCCCGGCGCAACCCGGCGTCCGTCGTGGAATCGACATGGACATCTGTCCATGCCATGCGTTCGCGACGCGCGGCCGACGTATGCTCGAGGCCATGACCGACCGTCGAACCGGCCCCGAGGTCGTCGGGGCCTCCCGCTCGGAACGATTCCACGCCGCGGAGCGGCGGATCGGACGCGTCACCCGTGCGCTCGATGAGCTCATCGAGGTGCCCGGCACGTCGATCCGGGTCGGACTCGACCCGCTGGTCGGTCTGATCCCGGTCGTCGGTGACGCGGTCGGGGCGATCGTCGGTGTCTGGGTCATCGCCGAGGCCGCCCGGTTCGGCATCCCGCGGGTCGTGCTGAGCCGGATGGTCGTCAACCTGCTGCTCGACCTCGGGATCGGCGCCATCCCGCTCATCGGCGACGTGTACGACGTGGCGATGCGCTCCAACAGTCGCAACCTCGCCCTCTTCCGACGCCACGCGCTCGAGCCCGACGCGTCGACCCGCGGCCACCAGGCGTTCCTGGCCGGCTTGGTGCTGGTGGTCATCGGGCTGGTCTGGCTGCTGCTCGTCGCGCTCGGCGCCGTGATCGGCGCGCTGGCCTCGACGCGCCTCTGACCGGCGACCGTGCAGCCCGTCCGTCGGCGCTAGACTCCGCGGCGATGCCCGATGCCCGCCACGTGGTCGCGACCCGCTACGTCACCCCGCTGCGCGAGGGCGGGTCGCTGCCGGGGCTCGTCGAGGCCGACGACGACGGACTGTACGTCGTCAAGTTCCACGGGGCCGGCCAGGGCCCCCGCGCACTGGTGGCCGAATGGCTGGCCGGCGAGATCGGCCGCGCGGTCGGCCTGCCGGTCCCGGAGCTCGTGTTCATCGAGGTCGACCCGGGCATCGGCGACGCAGAGCCCGACGAGGAGCTGCAGGACCTCGTCCATCGCAGCGGAGGCCTCAACCTCGGGCTCGATTTCCTGCCGGGGGCGCTCGCGTTCAATCCGGCCGCCTCGCCGGTCGTCGAACCCGAGCTGGCTGCCGATGTCGTCTGGCTGGACGCGTTCGTGACCAACCCCGACCGGACGGTCGCCAACCCGAATCTGCTGGTGTGGCACGGTCGGACCTGGCTGATCGACCACGGTGCGGCCCTGTATGTCCATCACCGCTGGCACGAGCCCGACGAGCACGCCGTTCGGCCGTTCGAGCGCGTGCGCGACCACGTGCTCCTGCCGTTCGCGGGTTCGATCGAGGCCGCTGACGACCGACTGGCCACGAAGCTCGGGCCGGATCTGTTCGGCGATCTCGTCGCTGCCATCCCGAGTGCCTGGCTGCCCGATGACGGGGCGGCCGGCGATGCCGAGGCGCAGCGCGCCGCCTATCGGCGCTATCTCGGGCGACGCCTCGTCGGGCGGCGCGGGTTCGTGGAGGAGGCGGAACGTGCCCGAACCGCAGCGTAGCGCCTATCTCTACGCGATCATCCGGGTCGTCCCGTCCGTCGAGCGCGGCGAGTGCCTCAACGCGGGCGTCGTGCTGCTGTGTCGGGCGATGGCGTTCCTCGGCGCGCGCGTCCACCTGGACGAGGCACGGCTGCGGTCGTTCGCGCCCGATACCGACCCGGCCGTCGTCCGGCCCTACCTCGATGCGGTCGAGCGGATCGCCCACGGCGACGTCACGGGCGGGCCGATCGCCCGGCTGTCGATCGGCGAACGGTTCCACTGGCTGGTCGCACCGTCGAGCACGATCATCCAGCCATCGGCCGTCCACACCGGGCTGACCGACGACCCGGCTGCCGAGCTCGAGCACCTGGTCGAGGCGCTGGTGCGCTAGGCGCTGACGTTGCGGACCGCGAGCCGGAGGGCGTCGGTGAGGGTCTCGTCGCGGGCCGGGCTGACCGCCACGGCCAGGATCTCGAGATCGGCCGCAGGCTGGCCCGGGAGCAGGTCGGCACAGGCGTCGCGAACGCGCTCGGCCAGGGCCGCCCCCTCGAGGGCCGCGGTCTCGGGCAACAGCACGTGGAAGCGGTCGGGGGCCGCGCGGGTCACCCGGTCGGTCTCGCGGGCGCAGTCGCGCACGATCGCCCCGACGCGCGCGGCGTATCGCTCGACCGCGTGGAGCGACGACATCCGAAGGCGGACCACGAGGACGCTGGCCGGTCGCCCGTAGCGGGCGCTGCGTGCCTCCTCGTGGCGCAGGGCGGCGTCCCAGTCGGGGCGCGTGTCGAGCGGGATCCGGCGACGGACGGGGCGCAGCAGCTCGGGACGGGGTGGGCGTCGGCGAGCCGGGCGCCGGGCTCGGGTCGGCGGACCCTCGAGAAAGGCCTCGATCCGCTCACCGGCTCGCTCATCGACGTGATCGGCGGGGAGCACGAAGCGGGCGCGTCGTCCCGGCCGGGCAGGAGGGCGACGCGGCGGCGTTGGCTGCTCGGGTTGTTCGGCCACGGACCCCAAGTCTAGCCGGGGTCGGGCGGATGGGGTCTGGGCCGTGCCGGCGTCCGTGCGGGCCGACGGAGCGCCGGGCGAACCAGTGGCGCGCGCACGCACCACCGTCCGTGCGGTCAGCCCTGACCGGCGCGAAGCGCGGCCTTGTGGGCCCGTTTGCCAGCCTGGTACGCGGCCAACGCCTCGGGGCTGTCCACGTCGCCGAGGGTCGGGTGGGTCGGCAGGACGGCGTCCATGCCCGGCAGGTCCACCCCGAAGCGCCTGTGCAGGATGGCCAGGATGGAGGCCGCCTTCATCTCGCCGATGCCCGGCAGGCCGAGCAGCCGTCGCTCGAGATCGGCCCCGTCCGAGGCGTCTCGCCAGATGCGAGCCGGGTCATTGCCGTAGTCGGCGGCGATGGCTGCCGCGAGTGCCTGGACCTTGTGCGCCATGGCGCCCGGGAATCGATGGAGCGCGGGCCGCTCCCGGAACACCGCATCGAGCTCGGCCGGATCGGTCGCGGCGATCCGCGCGGCATCGAGGTGGCCCAGGCGCTGTTGCAGCTCGGCCGGACCGCTGAACGCCTTCTGTACGGTCACCTGCTGGTCGAGGGCAAAGCCGATGAGCAGGGCGAGGGGGTTGCTGACGAGCAGGCGGTCCGCCGTGTCATCGCCGGTGAAGGGCAGTCGATCGATCGTGTCGGGCATCCACGCATGGTATCCGCCGACGAGGCTCAGCGACCGGCGGCCCGTCGCCGTGCGTGCTTGTCGAGGACGAGGCTGGAGCCGATGGCGATGAGCCCGCGCCCGACGGCGTCGCGGGCGCGCTCGAGTGCGGTCCCGTCCGCAGCCTGTCGTCCGTCGGGGCGCTGCGACGCGGGCGTGCGCCGTGTCAGGGGCAGGTCGAGCATCAGCGGCTCGACGTCGGGGAATAGGTCGAACATGGTCGTCTCCCTGGTCATTCGATGACGATCCGGACGCCATCGCCGGATCCTTCGTCGGTCGCGAGGATCGGGCCGGTCACGCCGTTCTCGATCGCCTCGCGGATGCGGTCGGTCATGGCCACCGACAGGCCGGGCACCCGGGCGAGGGCCGACCGACCGAGCGACAGCGGCACCCGGAGATTCACGACCTGGCGGCCGGCCTCGGTGACCTCGACGCGGATGGCCCGGCCCGGGCCGCTGGCTGGAGGAGCCGCGGCCCCGTCGGCCGGGTCGGGGAGATGCGTATCGGTCGCGTTCCGAACGTCGCCGTCGAGCGCGTCGAGGATGGGGCCGGCCTCGGCCGCCGTCAGCCGTCCCTCGGCGACCAGGCGCAGCACGGCCGCGACCGCATCGTCAGACATCGTCGTTCTCCATCGTCAGGGGCGATCCGTCGAGCGCTGCAAGCCGACGCCGGGCCTCAGCCGTGTCGATCTCGCCACGTTCGAGCGCACGCAGGATGTCGAGGTCGTCGCCGGCGACGGCCGCGGGCAGATCCGGGCCCGCTGGCCGAACCGGCACCGGGGGCGTGCGCGCGATGTCCGGGGACGGATGCCGGCCACGCAGCTGCAGGACCACCCGTTCGTCATCGACGCGCACGTCACCGGACGTCGACCGCAGGCGGATCGTCGGACCGCCCTGGCCGACCACGAGGATGCGTCGTCCGCCGCTGTCCTCGCGACGACCGTCGAGCCGGCTGTCCAGATCGCCGCTGATGGTGTCCATCTCGAGACGGACGTCGTTGGCCGGCGACAGCCGGGTGTCACCGCTGACCGTCTCGATCTGGAAACGCCCCTCGGCCTCGAACCGACCGGCGAGTTCGATGTCGCCCGAGGCCGTACTCAGCTCCAGCCCGAGCAGGGCATCGGCCAGCAGGCTCACGTCACCCGACACCGTGCGCACGGCCATCGTCGCCGCGCCCCGGCCGACGACCTCGACGTCGCCGGACACGGCCTCGACCGCGATCGTCCCGCTGACGTCGCGGAGCGTCACTTCGCCAGACGCCGTCCGATAGCGCTGGTCGCCGGACAGGTCGCGGGCGAGGACGTCGGCGCTCTCCGCCTCGACCACGACCGTGGCCCCGGTCGGGATATCCAGGTCGAGGTCCACGCTGCGGCCGTGACGGCCCCCGCCGTGCCGGCCAGCCGTGCCGATGGCCAGGCTGCGTTCACCGGCGTCGACCTCGAGTCCGTCGAGGCCTTGGCCCCGTCGCGAGCGGACGACCGCCCGGTCGCCGTCGGTGCCGCGCAGACGGAGGCCACCGGATGGGAGACGGACGACGACCAGCCCATCGGGGCCGATCGCGTGCTCGAACGGTGGGGCGTCGGTTCGCGTGCTCATGGTCAGCGGTCCTTTCCGAGCGCCCGGATGGCGACGGCGGCCGCCTCGGCACTCATCTCGCGCCGCGCGAGGCGCTCGAGGATGGCGTCCCGCGTCTCGGGGACGGCCGAGACGGCGGTCTCGTCGTCCGCCTCCGCCTCGGCCCGCGGTCCGAAGCCGAGCGACCGGACGAGCGCCTCCACCCGGGAGCGCACCGTCGGGTAGCTGATGCCGAGCTCGCGCTCCATCTCCCGGAGGTTGCCGCGGGAACGGAGGAAGCTCTCGAGGAGGGTGGCTTGGTCCCGCGTCAGGCGACCGAAGCGGCCGACGCTGAACTCGCCCTCGATCGTGGTGCCGCAGGTCCCGCAATGGAGTCGGGTGACCGACAGCTCGTTCGCGCAGACGGGGCAGGTGGAGATCACATCGTGGCCCATGTATGCATTTATAGCAAGGCGCTTTTCCTTTTGTCAAGCTGTATACGCATAACGTTAGGCAATGGCGCCCTGCACGTCGTCATCCGTCCAGTCGGGCGATGCCCGTTCGACGACCGCATTCGGGCACGAACGTCGGCTGGCAGCGCGCGTCCGCGGAGCCATCATCGGGGCATGAAACCGGTCAGCCAGACCGGATACGGACCGGGAAAGGAGCGGAGCGATGTCCTCGACCCCGATGATCCGGGCGGACGCTTTCGGGCTCCTGCCCTCGATCCTCATCCTGCTGATGCTGATCCTGGCGATGCTCGGCGTCGCTGCGCACGCCGCGGCGCTCTAGGTCGCTCTCCATGGCCACGGCCCGGGCAACCCGCCCGGGCCGGGCCTCCGCTGCGCACCGCCCGTCGGACATGCCGAGACCCGGCACGCCGGCCGGGTCTCGTCGATGGGTCGGGGATGGGGCGAGCCGCCCCGAGCGGTCAGCCCCCGGCGCGCCACTGGGCCGCGGTCAGGCTCAGATTGCCGATGACCGAGCGCCAGTACTTGCCGGCGAGCGGCGGGTCGAGATGGGCACGCGCCCAGCTCGTCCGCGTCGAGCTGAAGTAGAAGTCCCGCGCGCTCGATGCCGCCGGATGGTTCATCAGGATGCTGTTCATCGACAGGTTGGTCCGGAACAGCGCCCGGATCTGGTACGACGCGCTGGAGATGGCCTCGGCGAAGACCGCCTTGGCGCCGGCCCGCAGGAAGCCCGCCCCGTAGTTGTCGACGCGCTTGATGGCGGTCGACTTGGTCGGATTGGCCGAGCCCCACTCGGAGTTGCCCGAGGCGTAGCACAGGCGGTTGAGGATGACGACCGCGTTGCTGGCCATCTGGATGTCGCGATCGATGTAGTACTCGCCGAAGTACTTGGTGTTGGAGTTGCCGTTGCCCGACGTCGCGTTGAGCCCCATCCCGTCCTTGGTGTAGCGCTGGAACGCGCCGTACGGGCTCGGGTAGCCATTGCCGTGGCCGAGGTAGATCAGCAGGTTGGCGCCCTGCGCCGCCGACTTCACGCGGCTCCAGGTGGCGTAGGGGCTGTAGATCTCGGTGACCGACGCGCCGTAGCTGCGGGCGAGGCTGGCGTACGACCTGGCACTCGTCTTGTACTCCGCAGTCTTCGATCCGACCGGCCCGACGACGACCACGACCTTGATCGTCGCGGCACGCGCGTCCTGGGGATGTGCCATCCCGCCGAGTCCGACGACGAGGGCGGACATCAGGGCGAACGTCATCAGGCGGAGTGAGCGATGGCGAGACGCCCGCTGGGCGCCGTGGGTGTGGACCGGCAAGATCCTTGCCTCCTCTCAACCGGAACACCGCGAGATGCGCGGCGACGGTGGTGGTTGCCGCCCACGGGCAAGAGGGGCGCATCGAGCGGTCGACCCGGATCGCGGTGAGGTCGTGATCCGTGGTGGCGACCACGGTCCGGGTGAGCCGGAGCGTGGCTGTCGGGTGCGGTCACCCGACGGATGACAGGATCCCTGCCGTGGGGGGCGGCGAGTCTTCTGTTGTCAGCCTGTCTGTCGGGGTGATCTCGGCCTGGGGGCCAGCCGGGAGTATGGCAGGGGTGCCGCGCCCGTGTCGCTACGCCGATGGTCCTCCCGAGGGCCTATCCGGCGATGTCGGCCATGTTTGCGGTGCCGAGGCGCACCAGGTCCCGCGGTGTGATCTCGATCTGCAGCCCGCGCCGCCCGGCGGACACGTACACCGTCGCCTGGGTCTCGACCGAGGCGTCCACCACCAGACGAAGCGGCCGGCGCATGGCCAGCGGGCTGATGGCACCGACGACCGATCCAGCCGCGCGCTCGGCAGCGATGGGATCGGCCAGTGCGACTGCCCGGACGCCCAGCACCGCGGCAAGGCGCTTGCGGTCCAACTGGCGATGGACCGGCACGAGCGCCGCCGCGAGCCGTCCATCGGCGACCACGATCAGCGTCTTGAACATGCGCGCGGGATCGACCCCGAGCGCGGCCGCCGCCTCCGCCCCGTAGTCCGGACGAGCGTCGCGTGCGCGCCCACGGCGCTCGGCAGGCGTGTACTCGTGGATGCTGTGGCCCACCCGCTCCCGACGAAGCAGATCGATCGCCGGCGTCCGCCTGGTTGCCATGGGCGCCGACTGTAGCGGGCGGTTATCCGCTATGCTCGGCTTGGCCGACGAACGGCCGCGCCGAAGTGCGCGCCGGTCGGCGCCGCCGTCGCGCTCCCTGGGATCCCCGCCCGCGACGGCCAGGGACCCATGCAGGAGCCACCGTTGACCTTCGATACGCTCGGCCTGTCGGCCGACCTGCTCACGACCGTCGCCGAGGAGGGCTACACCACCCCCACGCCGGTCCAGGCAGCCGCCATCCCCTTCGTCCTCGCCGGCCGTGACGTCCTCGCGGCCGCGCAGACCGGGACCGGCAAGACCGCCGCCTTCACGCTGCCCATCCTCGACCGGCTGCGCCCCCACGCCAACACGTCGTTCTCCCCCGCGCGTCACCCGGTCCGGGCGCTCATCCTGGTCCCCACTCGCGAGCTGGCGATGCAGGTCGACGCAAGCGTCCGGACCTATGGTCGAACCGTGCCGTTGCGATCGACGGTGGTCTACGGCGGCATCCCGATGGATCCGCAGATCAAGGCGCTGCGGGCCGGCGTCGAGATCCTCGTCGCGACGCCCGGCCGCCTGCTCGACCTCGTCGGCCAGAAGGTGGCCAACCTCGGGCAAGTCGAGATCCTCGTCCTCGACGAGGCCGATCGGATGCTCGACATGGGCTTCCTGCCCGACATCCAGCGGATCATCGAACTGCTGCCGCCCCGCCGGCAGAACCTGATGTTCTCGGCGACGTTCTCCGAGGACATCCGCCGGCTGTCGGGCACGATCCTGCGCGACCCGGAAACGGTCGAGGTCGCGCCCCGCAACCAGGCCGCCGAGATGGTCGAGCAGCTCGTCTACCCGGTCGACCGCGACCGCAAGGAAGCGCTGCTGGCCCATCTGGTCCGGACCCGCGACCTGCATCAGGTGCTCGTGTTCACCCGCACCAAGCTCGCGGCATCGCGGCTTGCGTCGCGTCTCGATCGCGAGGGCATCGACGCGGTGGCGATCCACAGCGACCGGTCACAGCCGGAGCGGACGCGCGCCCTCGAGGGCTTCAAATCCGGCGACATCCGCGTCCTCGTGGCGACCGACGTGGCCGCCCGCGGCCTCGACATCGAGGACCTGCCCGTCGTGGTGAACTTCGAACTGCCGTGGAATCCGCAGGATTACATCCATCGCATCGGTCGGACGGGGCGGGCCGGGCAATCGGGCGAGGCCATCAGCCTCGTGTGCATCGATGAGGTCGACCTGCTGCGTGGCATCCAGCGGATGCTCAAGCGGGCGATCCCGTGGACGGTCGAAGAGGGCTTCATCCCCGATCGCGAGGTCGAGGCGCGACCGCTGGCCATGCGCGGCGGCTCGACGCGCACCGGGGGCGAGCATCATGCGCATCGCAAGCCCGTGCGCCGACGCGCAGGCACCGGCGCCGGAGGGTCGCGCGGCGGTCGCCGCTAGGCCGGGGTCGCCGGGCGGTCGGCCGTCGGCGACGACGCGGCCGCCGGCGTCGGATCGGTGCTGACCGGGACCGGGTCAGGTTCGGGCATCGACGCGCCGGGGAAGAAGAACCCGAGCATCAGGTCCGCCTCGACCCGTTCGACCACGTAGCGGTTGATCAACGCGTGATGCCCCGTCGGAGCGGGCGCCGCGCCCGCTGCATCGTCGAGGCGGCCGATCCGGACGTCACGGAGCATGACGAACTCTCCCGTCGGGCGGGTGAGCGCGCGGCCCGGATCGAAGCCCGGCAAGGTGGGCATGTCGCCCTCGACCAGGTACGGCCCGATCTCCAGGCGGATGGCATGCCACGAGGCGTGGACCGGGATCGACGGATCGTCGTCCGCGACCGCGATGAACAGGTCGTCGATCGGGATGGTCAGCTCGCTCGGCATCGGGGCGTCCGGACCGTCGAGGGGCTGCCAGCGAACGCGCTCAAGCACCAGCTCGCGGTCCGCCTCGAGGACATCGCGCAGGTGGCCGGAGCGCGCGAGGATGCCGCTGGCCACTCCCCCATCGATATAGGCGTCGACCCGGATCGGCATGGCTGCCCCCGCGAGCGTGGGGCTACGGTGGACCGCGCTGCACTCCCACGCAAGCGGGCCATCCGTACCGCTCACCGACGGCTGGTGGTCCGGCGGCGTCAGCGCGAGAGCGGGGATGGCATCGCTACGATCGGGGGCCTCGGTGGCGCGACCGGCGGCACGGGCGCGGGCGGGGCGAGGACGATGGCCAGCAGCGACCGCACGACCAGTGCTGGGTCCGTCCGGCTCTGGTTGGTGAGGACGGCGATGGACACTCGCTCGACGGGCAGGTAGCGGACCGCCGCCCGGAACCCGAGCAGGCGCCCGGAATGGCCATAGCTGCGCCGGCCGTCGATGTCGACGACCTGCACGCCCAGCCCGTACGCGACCGACGGGTCGTAGCGGGCGCTGTCGCGGTCGTCGAGCATGGCCGCGAGGGCGGCCGGCCGAAGCACCTCCCCGCCATACAGCGCCTGCGCCCAGCGCGCGAGGTCCGTGGCACTCGCCGCCACGCCACCGGCACCGGCCGCGGCGGTCACCACCGACGTGAACGGCACGATCGGGCTGCCGTCGGTCAGGTCGATCGGTGTGGCAGCCCGGCCGGTGGCGGCGAACCGGTAGCCGTGCGCGACCTCGTCCGGTGGCGCGTCGGTCGGCTGGTACCAGGTGTGGTCGAGCTCGAGCGGGTCGAGGAATCGACGGTGGAGCTGGGTGGCCAGGGGTGCTCCGCCGACGGCCTCGGCGACGAGGCCGAGCACGAGATAGTTCGTGTTCGAGTAGTGCCAGCCCTTGCCCGGCTCGAAATACGGCTTGCCGACGTAGCGCAGCGTCTGCTTCGTATCCCATCGTCGGCCGCGGTCCGCGAGCAGCAACCGGTCGATGCTCGGGTGGAAGAAGTAGTCGCGCAGACCGCTGGTGTGATCGAGCAGCTGGCGGATGGTGACCTTCGTGCTGATCCGGGTGAGCGTCGGCAGGTACGTCCGGACCGGCGCATCCAGGCCGAGCTTGCCCTCGTCGGCCAGGGCCAGGATGAGGCTGGCCGTGAACGTCTTGCTGATGCTGGCCACGGCGAACCCGGTCGACGGCGTCACCGGCACCTCGGCGGCGACGTCGGCACTGCCGCTGACGCCGACCCAGCGACTGCCGCCCGGCATGAGGATGGCCACCGAGATGCCGGGGATGCCGTTCCGTTCGCGGAGCCGGTCGAGCCGCGCCTGGAGGGCCTGCCGCGTCGCGACTGCCAGCGGTGCATCGTCGGGTCGGCTGCCGGCCGGGGTGATCGAGGCCGCCGGCGGCGGGAGCGGCCGTGGGGTCGGAGCGGCGGACGCGGCTGCGGTCGCAGTGGGTGCCGTGTTCGACGGGGTGGCGACGATCGCGGACGCGGTCGGGCTCGGGAGCGTGCCGGGCGTCGCGGTCGGGGTCAGCGCGACCGAGCCGCTGAACGGCTGGACCGGCACGAGCGGACCGAGCGTCACCGACGCCAGCGCAGCGACGCCCGCGATGCCGATGATCAGGAGACCACGCCGGACCCCCGTCCGACGCGACCGAGACGGCGCCATGCTGCGCGCACGATAGCGCGGACCTCCGGCGGGTACCATCCGCGGGTGCCCCGCCCGCTGTCCGCTGCCACGCTGCTCCGCGACGTCGGCCTGTTGCCGGACGGTCCGCTGCCGTGGGGCCGGCCGGTGCCCGCCCGCGGCGCCGGGGTGTTCGTCGTCGAGCTGCCCGCGCCGCTGCCGACGGCCCCGATCGAACTGACCCGCGTCGGCAAATGGCTCGAGCGGGTCCCGGCCCTGACCCTCGACGGCGTCCACCCGTCGTCGCGCGCGCTGTCCGCCCGCCTGGCTGCCTTCTGGTTGCCGTCCGAGGTCGTGCTGTACGTCGGCGCGACCACCAGCTCGATCGGCGCCCGGGTCCGGGCCATGACCGACACGACGCTCGGCGACCGCCGACCGCATGCCGGTGGTCATTGGCTCCACACCCTGCGCGTGTTGCCCACGACGCGACTGTGGTGGGCGGCGACCGACGCGGTCGAGGAGTACGAGGATGCACTGCTGGCGGCGTTCGCCGACAGCGTCGAACCGTCCCAGACCGGGCCGCAGGCCGCGATCGCCCGGGACGTCGCTGCGCCGGGAGCGGTGATCCTGCCATTCGCCAACCTGCGGCGACCGACCGGGGAACGGCGAGCGACCGGGCTGATCGGGGCCCTCCGGCCCGAGCCCGTCGAGCCCGTTCCGCCACCGACCCGGGTCGTGGTCGTCCCCGACGGCGACGCCGATGGTGCCCGTGGCGAGCCGCCGCCCCCACGCCGGCGGTCCGCCCCGCCGAGGTCACGACCGGGGGGCGCACCGATCAGCCTCACCGCCGAGGGCGCGCAGCGCCTGCGCGACGAGCTGGCCGAGCTGAGCGGAGCCCGGCGCACCGAGGTCGTCGGCCGGATCCGGGCGGCCAAGGAGTTGGGCGACCTCAAGGAGAACGCCGACTACACCGCGGCCCGTGAGGAGCAGTCGTTCCTGGAAGGTCGCATCCAGGCCATCGAGGCGCGCCTGCGCGAGGCCGTCATCGCGCCCGAGCCGAGCGCGGGCGGGCCGGGCGGTGCCCAGTTCGGCTCGACGATCACCGTCGACAACGACGGGCAGGAGACGGTCTACCGACTGGTCGGCAGCGCCGAGGCTGACCCGGGCGCCGGGCGGTTGTCGATCGAATCACCGGTCGGCCGGGCGTTGCTCGGCGCGGTCCCCGGCGCGACCGTGCGTGTCCAGACGCCGCGCGGCCCGGTCGACTACCGGGTCATCGCCCTCGACTGACCGACGTCAGCCCTTGCCGGCGTCGACGAGCTTGTGCTCGACCGCGTACAGCGCCGCCTGGGTGCGCGATGCCAGACCCAGCTTGCCAAGGATGTTCGAGACGTAGGTCCGGGCGGTGCGCTCGGTGATGAACAGCGTCGCGCCGATCTCCTTGTTGCTCATCCCCTGCCCGAGCAGGCGCAGGACATCCTTCTCGCGCTCGGTGAGCGGCTCCGCCAGCTCGTCCTGGGACGATGCCCGGGTGCGCATCCGCTGGGCAAGCAACCGGGCGACCGCCGGGTCGAGATGGACCTCGCCGGCGTACGCGGCCCGGACCGCGTTCGCCACTTCCTCGGCTTCGGCGTCCTTGAGGACGTAGCCCGAGGCACCGGCCTCGAGCGCGGCGGTGACCTTCTCCTCCTCGATGAACGAGGTCATCGTGACGATCTCGATGCCGGGTTTCTCGGCCTTGATCCGGCCGATGGCGGTGATCCCGTCCATGGTCGGCATGAGCAGGTCCATGAGCACGACGTCGGGCTCGAGGCGGCGGGCCATCGCGACGCCCTCCGAGCCGTCAGCCGCCTCGCCGACGACCTCGATGTCGGACTGCAGGTCGAAGAAGACCTTGAGCCCCATCCGAACGACGCTGTGGTCGTCCACGATGAGGACGCGGATGCGGTCGGTGTCGGTCACATCGGCTCCTGGCGCGATCGCGCCGCGGGCTGGACGGGGTGGGTGACGGGTCGCGCGGAGACGCGTCGAGTCTAGCAAAGCGCGGCGCCGGCGCCAGGGCCGGGCTAGCCGTCGGGATCCGGCCGATCGCGGCCGGCCGTGGCCTGGACGATGGCGGAGATGAGTTCTGCCGGCCGGAAGGTCTTGCGCAGGAAGCCGTCCGCGCAGCCATCGCCCAGGGCGGTCTCGAGCGTATCGGTCCAGCCCATCACGAGGACGCACACGTCCGGATCGGCCGCGCGCAGCCGCCGGATGAAGTCGAGGCCGCCGTCCACCTCCGGCAGGCGCGGGTCGACGATGACCACGTCGGGCCGCTGCGCGCAGGCCAGGTCGAACGCGGAGCCCGGCTGGCCGGCACTGCCGATGACGGTCAGACGGTCGCCGATCGCCAGCAGCCCGGCCAGGCTCTCGCGCACCCGATCGTCCGCATCGACGACCAGGACGCGAAGCGGGCCGTCGAGGGCGGGGGACGTGTCGGGCATGGTTCGATGATGGGGCGGCGCCGGGCGCGACGGGAACGGACGGGCGCCGGGGCCCGGCGCGAGTCGAATGACGGTCGCTGCCTACGTCATCCGTCGCGGATCGACGCCGACTCGAGCGGTGCGCTCGGCCGCGCCGGTGCCGCCAGCAGGCCGGCCAGCGCCTCGCGATCGAGCATCACCTCGACCGTCGTCCCGTGCCCGATCCGGCTGCTGCAGGCGAACACGGCACCCAGTCGTTCGGCACGTACCCGCATGCCGGCCAGGCCGAGGTGTCCTTCGGGCACGCTGGCGGGATCGAAGCCCTTGCCGTCGTCCTCGACGCGCAGCCGGACCCCTCCCTCGTGGCGGCGGACCTCGAGCCGGACCTGACGAGCCACCGCGTGCTTGACGATGTTGTGCAGCGCCTCCTGGGCGATCCGGTACAGCGCTTCTTCCGCGACGAGCGGAAGTCGTTCGGTGAGGTCGCTCTCGACGACGATCGGGAGCCCCAGGCGACCCTGCAGCGCTGAGGCATGCGTCTTGAGCGCGCGGACCAGGCCGTCCTGCTCGAGGTTGGCGGGACGCAGCTCGAAGATCAACGCACGCATCTCGGCGAGGGCCTCGCGCTGGAGGTCGCGCAGCTGGGTCAGCTGCTCCCGGGCCGCCACGGGATCGCGTTCCAGGAGCAACTCCACCGAACGGGACACGAGGGTCATCGAGAACAGGGCCTGGGTCACCGAATCGTGCAGCTCGCGGGCGAGGTGAGCGCGCTCCTCGCCGGCCGCCAGCTCGCCGGCCTGGCGCCGCAACTCCGCCTCGAGGCGCATCTGGTCGCTGATGTCGCGGGTCGCGCCCTGGATGCCGGCGAAGGCGCCATCGACCTCCACGCCGACCGCTCGGACATCGACCGGCGTCCGTCGGCCATCGCGCCCACGCAGCACGAGCGTGGCCTGGGTCTCCTGGCTGGGATCGGCGACCAGCGCATCCCAGCGGCCGCCCGCCATCGGCAGGGTCTGGTCGTCGACGATCGTCGAGAAGTGCTGGCCGGTCAACTCTTCGATGTCATAGCCGGTCATCCGCTCGATGGCGCTCGACAGGAAGGTGAACCGCCCGGCGGCATCGGTCGCGAACACGACGTCGGGCGAGTGCTCCACGAGGAATCGATAGCGCTCTTCCGAGCGGCTCAGCTCCCGCTCCAGGCGCTCGCGCTCCGACACGTCGCGGGCCACGCCATTGAGGCCGGTCAACACGCCGTCCTCGATCTTGGCCAGGATGTTGACCTCGAGCTGGATGGGCTGACCCCGGCCATCGACGAAGTCGATCCGGGCGGAGTGCACCTGGTCGGGCGCGGCGCGGACCGCTGCCTGACTGGCGGCAGCGGCCGCCTCCCAGCCCGGGGCGACGTAGTCCATGAACGACCGCCCGATCGCATCGGCGATGTCCCAGCCGAGCATCGTCGACGCGCGGTCCGAGAGGAACGTGTAGCGGCCCTCCGCATCGGTGGCGAAGACGAGATCGGGCGACGACGAGGCGAGGTTGCGGTAGCGGTCCTCGGAGATGCGCAGCTCACGTTCCAGCCGGTCGCGCTCGCGCATGTCGCGGACCGATCCGTTCGCGCCGGCGAACCGACCGTCGGCGTCGAGCACGGCGATGGCGATGAACTCGGCCGGCACCGGCGACCCGTCGCGATGGCGCAGGTTCAGCCGGCCGCGGACTTCCTGGCTCGGCGCGTCGAGGGTCGATGTCCAGTCGATCTCGGCCACGTCGCTCGACGTCTCGTGGACGATCGCCCCGAAGTGCTCGCCCACGAGCTCGTCGGCGCGGAACCCGGTCAGGCGCTCGACGGCGTCGGACAGGAACGTCAGGCGGGCGTCCGGTCCGATCGACCAGATGAGATCCGGGGCGTTCTGCACGAGGTAGCGGTAGCGGGCCTCGGACTGGCCTAACTCGCGGTGCAGTCGGTCGCGCTCGGACACGTCGCGCACCGTGCCTTGCGCACCGACCCACACGCCGTCCTCGAACACCCCGGTGGTGGTCACCTCGGCCGCGAACGTCGAGCCGTCGCGCCGGACCAGGGTGAGCGGCACGCGCTCGACGAGGTCCGGGTCCCGACCGACGGCCTCGTACGCGCTGATCGCGGTCGGCATCGACGCCGGGTCCGTCAGGAACGCGAAGGGCCGACCGACGATGTCCTCGGGCGGATGACCGAACAGGGCCTGTGCGCTGTCGGCCATGAACGTGAACACGCCGTCGGCATCGGCCCGCCAGATGACGTCGGGAGTGGTCTGGACCAGCCCGCGGAAGCGGGCCTCCTCGTGGGTCAGCCGGGACAGCAGGTTCGAATTCGTCAGGGCGATGGCGGCCTGGTCGGCAAGGCCCTGGAGGAGATCGAGGTCATCGGCCTCGAACGCGCGCGGCTCGGCGGTCGAGATGGCGAGGGTCCCGATGACGTCGCCGCCGGGGGCGCGCAGCGGAGCGGCGGCCATGCCCACCAGCCCGAGCCGACGGGCCACGTCCTGGTCGTCGGGGTCGTGCGGGATGCGCGGGTCGGTCGCGTACTCGGACGTCCAGGTCGGGACGCCGTCCTGCGCCGCCAGGCCATTGATGCCGCCACCGAGCGGGAAGCGCATGCCCAGCAACCAGGTCCGGGTCGGCTCGTCGGCCCCCCCGGCGACCACGACCGGGATGAGCGATGCGCCGTCGGGCGCCATCCGGGTGAGGTGCGCGCCATCGCTGGCGAGCAGCCGCTTGGCGTCCTCGACGACCCGCTCCAGCACCTCGTCGGGATCGCGCAGGGCGGCGATCCGCGCGGTGATGTCGCGCAGGGAGCGCTCGGTCTCGGCCCGCCGCCCAAGGGCGACCCGGGAGCGCTCCAGCTCGTCGATGAGTCTCGCGTTGGTGATGGCGATGGCGGCCTGCTCGGCCAGCCCTCCGAGCACGGCCTCGTCGAGCTCGTCGAAGGCGTCCGGCCGCCGGCTGAGCACCTCGATCGCACCGAGGGGCCCCGCCTCGCCGATGATCGGGGCGACGATCAGATCGCGGATGCCCGCCCGAACGGCGAGCGAATCGGCCAGTTCGTCGTGCTCGAAGTCCGCCCGCAGGTAATCGCCGACGTGGATCACCCGGCGATCGGCGACGGCCTTGCCGGCCACGCCCTGACCGAGATGCAGGTTGGTCATCTTGACCGCTTCGCGCTGGTCCTCGGGAAGGCCGGCGTCATACGCCCACTGGAGCGTCTGGCTCTCCGGGTCGTACTGGTCGATGAGCGCACCGTCGGCACGCAGCAGGCGGCGGGATTCATCGACCACGTGCTGGAGGACCTCATCGGGCTCGCGCAGGGCCGAGATGCGCGCCGCGATCTGGCGCAGGCTCCGTTCCGCCTCGGCCCGCCGCTCGATGTCGGCCCGGGAACGGCCCAGCTGCTCCATCAGGTTGGCGTTGGTGATGGCGATGGCCGCATGCGTGGCCAGGGCGGTGAGCACCTCGACATCGGCGTCGCCATAGGCACCGGCCTTGCGCGACACGACCGACAGGACGCCGAGCGCGTCGCCCGCCTCACCGATGAGCGGGGTCGAGATGACCGCCCGGATGCCGGCCCGGCGCACGAAATCGGCGATCTCCGTGGTGGTCACGAATCGCTCGTCGGTCAGGTAGTCGGCGGTCATCACCGGGGCCTGCTCGGCGAAGGCCAGTCCGGCCACGGCCTGGCGTGGCTTGAGGCCGCCGGTCCGCCCCCATTCGGGGATCTCGGCCATGGCCGGCCCCGCGGCGAACGCCCAGCGCAGGCCGCTCAGCGCTTCGTCCCACAGGTCGATGCGGGCGCCGTCCGACTCGAGCAACCGCGCGGCCTCGACGACGATGCGGTCGAGCACCTCGGCCGGATCGAGGATGGCCGACACGCGCGCCGCGATGCCACGGAGCGTGCGTTCGGCGTCGGCGCGTCGGGCGTTCTCCTCGCGCGACCGTTCCAGCTCGGCGATGAGGTGCGCGTTGGCGATGGCCACGGCCGCCTGGTTGGCCAGCCCGGCCAGCACCTCGGCATCGGCCGCGTTGAACGCGTCGGGCCGGTCGCTGTACACGGTGATGGCGCCGAGCACGTCGCCCCGCTGGAGCAGCGGCGCGGCGATCACCGAACTGATGCCGCTATCGCGCACGAAGCGGTCGCGCTCGGCGGTGTGGCTGAAGCGCTCATCGGCCAGGTAGTCGCCGGTCCACTCGACCTGGTGGGTGCGCAGGGTCAGCCCCGACACGCCGGCGTCGGTCTCGAGCTCGACACCTTCGAGGAAGGTGGTGTTGGCCGCCATCGTCCCGTCGCTGTTGTGGAACGTCCAGGCGCCGCTCATCGCGCTGGCCGGCTCGATCAGGTCGATCATCGCGCCGCTCGAGCGCAGCAGCCGCGTCGCCGCGTCGGCGACGGCCTGCAGGATCTCGTCCTTGTCGCGCATCGCGCTGACGCTCGCCGCGATCTCGCGCAGGGTGCGCTCGGCGTCCGCCGTCCGGGCGAGCGCCGAGCGGGACTCGGCGAGCTCGGCGATGAGCCTGGCGTTGGTGATGGCGATGGCCGCCTGCCCGGCCAGCGCCCGGATCAGCGTCGCGTCCTCGTCATCGAAGGCGTGCGGCCGGACCGCGTACACCTCGATGACGCCGAGCGGGCCAGCCTCGCCGGTGATCGGGGCGGCGATCATCGACCGGAAGCCGGTCCGCGCGTAGAACTCGGTGTTGTCGGGTCCGGGCGGGAACAGGTCGGCCAGGTCGTCGCCGGCGACCACGACCCGGTCCTCGGCCAGGGCGGTGCCGGTCGCCCCGTCGCCCACGCTGATCCACAGGTTGGCCCGCTCGGCATCGCTGAACCGGCGCCCGACCCCGTCGTCATACGCCCAGCGCAGATGACCGGTCTCGAGCTCGAGCAGGTCGAGGATGGCCCCGTCGCCGCGGACGAGCCGGCTCGCCAACTCGATGACCTCCTGGAGGATGGCAGCCGGATCTCGCATCGTGGTGATCCGGGCGGCGATCTCGCGCAGGGCCTGCTCGGCGTCGGCCCGTCGGGCCAGGGACTGGCGCGAGCGATCGAGCTCCCCGCGCGAGCGGTCGAGCTCCTCGATGAGCCGCGTATTCGCCATGGCGGCGGCGGCATGGTCGGCGAGCGAACGGACGAGGGCGATCTGCGCCGCAGAGAAGGCATCGGTCCTGGCCGAGAAGGTGCCCAGCGCACCGAACACCTCCGCGCCCGATACGAGCGGCGCGACGACCATCGAACGGATGCCGACGTCGGCCACGACCCGATCCGGCGCCGCCGCGTGACGGAACGCCCGATCGAGGCTGTAGTCGCTGGTCACGACCACCGCGCGCTGCGCGACCGCGTGGCCGAACATGCCGGTCCCGGGCTCGAGCTCCATGCCACGGATCCACTCGCGGCTGCGCGGGCTCTCGATGCCGGCGTCGTGGGCGAATCTGAGCCGGCCGGTCGCGGGATCCATCAGGTAGACCATCGCGCCGTCCGCGTCGAGCAGGCGGGCTGCCTCCTCGACGGCTGCGGCGAGCAGGTCGTGGATGCCGCCGAACCCGCCGTCCGGATCGTCGGCGGACGTCCGGAGCGCTGGATCGGGCGGTCGCCTGGAGCGACGCGGTCGTGACGGTGCGGCCATGCGCCCGTGAGGATACGCCGGGTCCGCCGAGCGAGGCATCGACCTTCGCCGGGTGCCCGCCTACGTCATCCGGCCCACCGGCGGCTGGACGGTCGACCGCCCCGCTGCGGGGCAAGCGTCCGGGCGGTTCGGGGTCCATCGTCCGGCGCGCTCGGGCCTGACCCGGTCCGACCATGTGGCCATCACGCCGGCAGTCGCCCGGCTCCACCCCACCAGCGAGGAACAGACACCGAGATGTTCGCTTCCCGAACGCCGCTCCATGCTTCCGATGTCGTCATCCGCGCCGCGATCGTGGGGCTCGCCCTTGCGACCGGCTACATCCACTCGACCCTCGGCGGCCTGCTGTTCACCCTCAATGCCGTCGGATATGCCGTGGCCGCGGTCGCGATGGTCGTGCCGCTCGCGCTGGCCGTCCGGTTCCGGTGGGTCGTCCGCCTCGGCCTGATCGGCTACGCGCTGACGACCATCGTCGGCTGGGCGCTGCAGGGCCCGTACTACCAGACCGCCTACATCGCCAAGGCCATCGAGGTCGTGCTCATCGTCCTGGTGTCCGTCGACTTCGCCCGCATGGATGGCAACCCGATCCAGGTCGTCAAGCGTGAGCTCGCCTCGTTCACCGACCTGATCGCTCGCCGCCGCGGCTCGGTCGGCGCCGGCGCCTGACCGTCAGCCGCATCAACCCCCAGCTCGTCAGCCGCAAGGAGTCGTCACCCCGATGAAGCGTCTCGCCCTCGGCCTGGGCCTCGTGGTCCTCGCCGCCGTCACCGCCGCCTGTTCGGGCGCCGCCGCAGCCCCGGCGACCGGTGGCCCCGCCGCCTCTCCCCAGGCCGGGGACGGCACGACCATCGTCGCCAAGGACCTCGCGTTCGCCACGACGGCCGTCAGCGTCAAGGCCGACGAGCCGACCACCATCGTTCTCGACAACCAGGACAACGTCCCGCACAACATCGCCATCAAGGACGCGTCCGGAGCGACCGTCTTCAAGGGCGACATCGTGTCCGGCTCGAAGGTCGCCAACGCGGTGCCCGGGTTGGCCAAGGGTCAGTACACGTTCTGGTGCGAGATCCATCCGAACATGACCGGCACGATCAGCGCCGGATAGTCCCAGGAGATCCGCTGCACGCCACTCCCGACCCCGGGTCCCGCGCAACGGGCCCGGGGTCGCGCATGCCAGCGAGGTAGGATGTGGTAACGCGCGTTAGCCGACCAGGAGGGGACATGCTCGAGGTCGTCGAACTCACCAAGCGCTACGGCCCGGTCGTGGCCCTGGACGGCGCCACCTTCACCGCCCGCCCAGGCCGCATCGTCGGCTTCCTCGGGCCCAACGGGGCCGGCAAGACGACCACGATGCGGTGCATCTTCGGCCTGGTCCGCCCCGACCATGGCGACGTGCGCTGGCAGGGCAACAGCGTCGACCGCGAGGCGCGCCTGCGCTTCGGCTACATGCCCGAACAGCGCGGGCTGTACCCGCGGATGCGGGTCGCCGAGCAGGTCTCCTACTTCGCCCAGCAGCACGGCCTGTCGGGCGCGGCCGCCGACGCCGCGACGAAGCGCTGGCTCGAGCGGATGGGCCTGGCCGATCGGGCGAAGTCCAAGCTCGAGGAGCTGTCCCATGGCAACCAGCAACGCATCCAGCTGGCGGTCGCGCTTGCCCACGATCCCGAGCTGCTGGTGCTCGACGAGCCGTTCTCCGGGCTCGATCCGCTCGGCATCGCGACGATGACCGAGGTCGTCCGGGAGCGGGCCGCGGCCGGCGTCGGGGTGGTGTTCTCGAGCCACCAGCTCGATCTCGTCGAGGACGTCTGCGAGGACGTCGTGATCATCGCCCGGGGACGGATCGTCGCGGCCGGGGCGATCGATGAGCTCAAGGCACGCTCGGGTCGTCGTCACCTGGAGGTCGAAGTCGTCGGATCGAACGGCGGCTGGCTCGACGGCGACGGATCGCTGTCCGTGCTCGAGCGGGACGGCGACCGGGTCAAGCTGCTCGTCGGCGACGACGTCGATCTCGATGGGCTGCTGGCCCGCGCGCGGGCTGCGGGCGAACTCCGCACGTTCGCCTATCAACCGCCCCGCTTGTCGGAGCTGTTCATGGAAGCCGTCAACCCGACGGAGGTCGCCCGATGAGTCGAGCCCGCAGTATCTGGCTGGTCGCCCGGCGCGAGATCCTCGAACGTGGGCGCAGTCGGGGGTTCATCCTGTCCGTCCTGTTCACGACCGCCCTGGTGGTCGGCTCGTTCGTAGTACCGACGCTCCTGTTCGGCGGCGAGCAGGTCGCCAAGATCGGCATCGTCGAACCGTCACCGCCTGGTCTCGACGCAGCGCTCACGGCGACGGCCGACCGATTCGACCTCAAGGGCGAGATCGTGCCGCTCGCCGATATCGCCGCCGGTGATGCCGCGCTCACGTCGAAGGGCGTCGACGCCGTGGTCCATGTCCCCGCCGACCTGTCGTCGGCCGGCTCGATCCGGTTCGCCAAGGAGACCGACCAGACGACGGTCCAGGTCCTGTCCGCGGCGATCGTGTCGCTCCGTGTCCAGCACGTCGTGGCCGAGTCGGGGGTCGACCCCGGGGCGTTCATCGCCGCGCAGCAGATCCCGACGGTCGACTCACTCGACCCCCAGACCGACCTCGATACCACCCGCTTCCTGTTCGCCAACATCAGTGCCGTGCTCATCCTGGTCGGGGTGTTCAGCTTCGGCTTCACGGTCCTGACCGGCGTCGTCGAGGAGAAGCAGAGCCGGGTCGTCGAGGTCGTCCTGTCGACCGTCCGGGCGCGTGACCTGCTGATGGGCAAGGTCCTCGGCATCGGCGTGCTCGGGATCGTCCAGATGGTCGTGTTCGTCGTCGCCGCCCTCGGGGCAGCGGTCGCCACCGACCGGTTCGAGCTGCCGGCCACCACGCCCGTCGCGCTGGTCACCCTGATGATCTGGTTCGTGCTCGGCTACGCGTTGTACTCGACCGCGCTCGGCTTCCTCGGCGCGCTCGCATCGCGGATGGAGGAGGCATCCAACGCCTCGACCCCGGTCACGATGATCGCCATGGCCAGCTACTTCGTGGCCATCTTCGGAGTCATCGACGACCCGTCGGGGATCGTCGCCCAGGTGGCCACGTACGTGCCGATGTCGGCGCCGTTCGTGGTGCCGTTGCGGGCCGCGTTCGATGCCATCAGCCCGATCGAGATCGGCATCTCCGTCGTCATCACGGTGGCCGCCATCTGGTTCCTGTTCGGGATCGGGGCGCGGGTCTATGCCGGGGCGGTGCTGCAGACCGCGGGTCGGATGAAGATCCGCGATGCCTGGCGGTCGGCGGTCCGATAACCGACCCGCGGAGGTCAGTCGAGCGGCTCGAACAGGCCGGTCAGCCCGCCGGCGTGCCAGAACACGACACGCTCGCCGTCCCACGCCCCGGAGCGGACGCAAGCGATCAGGCCGGCCAGCGCCTTGGCCGTATAGATCGGGTCGACCAGCAGGCCCTCGGTCCGGGCCAGCAGGGTCGTCGCCACGGTCGCGGCCGGCGTGGGCGCCCCATAGCCCGCCCCGAGCTGGCTGTCATCGAGGTCGATCGGTCGATCTGCCGCGCTCGATGAGAGGCCAGCCAGCATCGCCCCGATGGCCGGTCGCAGCTCCGCGGCCGAGTGGGCGACGACGAAGCCCGTGACGGCCGCTGGCGGGGTCGCCTCGAGCGCGCCGACGATCATGCCGGCCTGCGTCCCACCGGTCGCGGCGGCGACCACGATCCGGTCGATGGTCACCTTGGCGAAGGCAGCCTGCGCGAAGACTTCGCGAGCCGCGAGGACCTGCCCCCACGCCCCGATGACCCCGGATCCGCCGACGTCGATGACGTAGGGGCGACCGCCTTCGGCCCGCACGAACGCGGTGACCCGCTCGACCTCCTCCTGGCGCGCCGCGCGGTCGCCCGTCGGGAGCTGATGGATCCGCGCTCCGAGTGTCGTGGCGAGGCGGACTCCCGGTCCGGGCTGGGCCGATGGCGGGCCCGACAGGACGAGCTCGACGGCCAGTCCCGCCTTGGCGCCGGCAGCGGCCGTCAGGCGGGCGTGGTTCGACCAGCGTCGTCCGCTGGTGATGAGCGTGTCGGCACCTTCGGCGACGGCCGCGCCGACGAGGAACTCCAGGTTGCGCAGCTTGTTGCCGCCGAATGCCAGCGGCAGGAGGTCCTCGCGCTTGACCCAGATCTCGACCCGCCCACCGAGGGCCGCCGACAGGCGCGGCAAGGCGTGGAACGGTGACGGGCGGTCGATGAGTGGGAACCGGGGCAGATCACGCATCCAGCGCGATGGTAGCGACATATCATCCGCGCATGCCTGCTGCGACCGATCCCGACCCGGACAGCGAGACCGGCAGCGACCCCGGCCTGACCGAGCCGACCACGATGTTCGGCATGCCCGCCTGGGGGTTCGCCTTTCCCGGACCCCTGCGCGACCGGTTGACCGCCCTGGTCCTCGCCGGGACGAAGACCGCAACCGCGGGCCTGGTCGCCGACTATATCGTCGAGGGCACCGACATCGCGCGCCCGGGCGATCGCGAGGTGGTCATCGATTCGGCGCTCAAGCCGGTGGCCATCATCGAGACCACGCGCTGCGAGCTGTCGACGATCGGACGCGTGAGCGACGAGTTCGCGCGTGACGAGGGCGAAGGCTTCGCCGACGCCGCAGACTGGCGCGTCGCCCACGAACGCTTCTGGAACGGCTACCTCGACGACCTGCGGCGCGATCTCGGCGACCCGGGCTTCGAGCTGCGCGATTCGACCCCGGTCGTGTGCCAGTGGTTCCGGGTCGTCGAGCGGCTCGATCGAGGGTCCTGATGGCGACGAGGATCCGCCCGGCCGAACGGCGAACGACCGTCGGCCAGCACGCCGGCATGGAGCGTTCGATCGCGATCTCCCAGCCGACGGTCGGCTCTGTTGGGCTCTACTCGGCGGTCGTGTCGACCGCCCCGGGCGATCGGACCAGGATCCACCACCACGGTGACTGTGAGACGTCGATCTACATCGTCGCCGGCCAGGCGCGGTACACCTGGGGTCCGACCGGCATCGAACACGAGATGACGGCCGCGGCCGGGGATTTCGTGTATATCCCGGCCGGCGAGATCCACGTCGAGGAGAACGCCAGCGCCAGCGAGCCGCTGGTGGTCGTCCTGAGTCGCGACTGCCCCGATTCGCACGTCGTGTATCTCGACGGCGGGCCTGACGGCGCCGACGACATCCCGGCACCCTGTTGACCCGTCGATGACGGTCGGCTGGCGCGACCGGACGCTGCTCGACCTGCTCGGCGAGCACGGGCTCGAGCACATGCCGGAACACGAGTTCCCGACCGATGGTTGGTCGGGCGCGACGTTCACCAGCCTGGTCGACGTGTACGGTCGGCGCTACGTCCTCAAGCGGACGTCGTTCGCCCAGGACTGGATCGCCCGGGCCACCCGCGATGACACGCTGCGCGAAGGCTGGCTTGCCGGACTGGCGCCGGGCACCCTCGCCTGGATCCCCCGGGCCGCCGTCCCGTACCTCGGCGCCGCGGCCGACGGCGATGGCGTCGCCATCCTCATGCCCGACCTGTCGAACGAGCTCATCGCCTGGGAACGCCCCGGGCACGATCCGGCCATCGACCGGGGGACCCTGGATCGGGTCCTCGGCGCGATGGCCCGCCTGCACGCCCGGCCGTGGAGCCGCATCCTCGATGGAGCGACCGAGCGCAACGGCCACGCGCCGCCGCCATGGTGCCCGCTGGTCGAGCGATTGACCCTGCTGACGCCGGTGTCGGCGGCGCGCTACGTCGCCGAGGGCAACCCGGTCGGCGAGCGCTTCGTCGCCGGCTGGGACGCCTTCGACCGTCGAGCGTCGGCCGGCGCGCGCGATCTCATCGAGACACTGGGCGCCAACCCGACGCCGCTCGTCGCGGCCCTCGGCCCGCTGCCGCCCGTCGGGCTCCACGGCGACATGAAGCTGGCGAATGTCGCCCTGCTGGCAGACGGACAGGTCGGCTTCATCGATTGGCAGATGACCCTGCGCGCCCCGATGGCGGTCGAGCTGGGCTGGTTCCTCGTGTCGAACAGCGGCTCGTTGCCGGGCACCCCGGACGAGGTCATGCGGTCCTACCGCGAGGCGCTCGAACGGGACGGCGGTCGCTCGGCGTCCGGGCCGGAGACGCATGACGTCGCCGCGCTCACTGGCGACTGGGACCTCCAGCTCGATCTGACCTGGATCGTCGGCCTGCTGTTGCGGGGCTGGCGCAAGGGCATCGACGCGGATGCGGGGGCCATCCTGCCGTCGGGCGTGCCGGCGGTCGACGACCTGGCGTGGTGGTGTGAGCGGGCGGTCAGCGCCGCCCAACGACGGTTGTAGGAGGGTCACCCATGGCCAAACAGGTGCCGATCCTGCCCGGGCTGGAGCCTGGGCCCTATCCCTTCTCGCAGGTGGTCGAGGCGAACGGATTCGTGTTCCTCGCGGGCCAGGTCGGCGACGTCCCCGGCGGACACGGCGCCGTGCCCGGTGGCATCGAGCCCGAGACGCGGGCCATGCTCGACAACGTCGGGCGACTGCTGGCCGCCGTCGGGCTCGGCTTCGAGGACGTCGTCAAGTGCACGGTCTACCTGCGCGACTTCGCCGACTTCGCGGCGATGAACGCGGTCTACCGCGAGGTCTTTCCGACCGAGCCGCCGACGCGGGCCACGGTCGGCGTGACCGCCCTGGCCGCCGACTACCGGGTGGAGATCGAGGTGATGGCCGCCCGCTGACGGGCTCAGCGATCGCCGCCGAGCCGGCGCAGGAACGCGGCCACGCGATCGAGCGCGTCGTCGAGCACGGGGCGCAGGCCGTGGCCGAGGCGCGGATAGGTGACCAGCTCGGCGGGTCCGCCGAGACGATCGACGGCGGCGCGCAGCAGGTCGATCTTGGCGAACGGGTCGGACTCGCCCGACAGCAGCAGGACGGGACAGCGGATGGCCGGCCAATGGTCGGTCCGCGCGGCCGCCTTGTCGGATGCGCCCGGCGGGTGGAGTGGGTAGCTGAACAGCACCAGCGCGGCATACGGCGCCCCCGGCTCGGCCGCGGCGAGGCTCGCGACCCGGCCCCCGAAGGAATGCCCGCCGACGACGACATCCGCGGTCGTAGGGACCGCCTGATGGAAGGCGGGCAACGCATCCTCGGCCTTGCGCCGGGGCAGGTCGATGGCCGTCGCGGCGATGCCCCGCGCCCGCAGGCCCTCGACGAACGGACGCATGCTCGCCGACGTGCCCGACGCACCATGGCCGAGGTAGCAGTGCAGATCCATCGCCGCCTAGCCTACCCGCCGTGACAGCCTAGCTGTCACACCTGCCGCCGACACTCCTGGCGATCGACCCACGCCACGGAGACCCGACATGATCCTCATCGAATGCCCCTGCTGCGCCGGCGAGGCGACGACGGACGAGGCGCTTCGCCACGTCCGTTGCGAGGACTGTGGCGTCGTGGCCGACGTCGCCCCTGACCCGCACATCGCGTTCGACCGGGCCGCCTGACCCGCCCGGCACCCGATCGCTGCCGTACGATGCGGCGGTGGACCTGCCCGCGGCGATCGATGCCATCCTGACCAGCGGGCGGCGCCTCGGCGCTCGCGGGCTCATCTCGGCCGGTGAGGGCAACCTGTCGGTCCGGCTCGATCACGACCGGATCGCCTGCACGCCGACCGGCCGGCGCAAGGACGAGCTCGCCGCGGGCGACATCGTCCTCGTGCGCATCGGCCACGCAGAGCGCGACGCCCGATCGGCGTCGGGCCTCGCGCCATCGTCCGATCTGGCGATCCATCTCGCCGTGCACGCCGCACGGCCGGACATCGGGGCGGTCGCCCACGCGCATCTCCCGGCATCGATGGCATTGACGCTGGCGGGCGAGATCCCGGACCCGGCGGCCCTGCCCGAGACCGCCTTGCTGATCCCGCGTCTGCCGTTCGTGCCGTTCGCCCCGATGGGCAGCGACGAGCTGGCCACCCGGATCGCGGCCGCTCTGCTCGACCCGCCCGAGCCACTCCCGACGGCGGTGTTGCTCGAGCGGCATGGGGCGGTCGCGGTCGGGCAGGACCTCGCCACGGCCGTCGATCGCCTCGAGCTCATCGAGGTGCTCTGCCGAACCTGGCGGGACAGCCTGCTCATCCGCGCGGCGCGCCGGGGGCTGGCCTGACCGGGTAGCATCGGTCGCGCCCGGACCGCTACCGGTCGCACCAGCTGGCGACACAGGAGGGATCATGGACACCCGCAAGTACCTGGCCGAGCTGTTCGGCACGTTCCTGTTCCTGACCATCGGCTATGCGGGGGTCGCAGCCTTCTCGGCAGCGGATGTCCCCGGCATCCTCGTCGTGTCGTTCGCGTTCCCGTTGGGCCTGCTGGCCGCGATCTTCGCGTTCGGTCATATCTCCGGCGGCCACTTCAACCCGGCCGTCACGATCGCTGCGGTCCTCGACGGCCGCACGAGCGTGACGAACGGGGTGGCCTATGTCGTGGCCCAGGTCATCGGTGCGATCGCCGCGGGAGCGGTCATCCTCGTGGTCGCGACCCAGAGCGCGGTCGCGGCCGGCGTGACGAAGCCGGGCGGAGGCGTGTCGGATCTCGGGGCGCTCGTGCTCGAGACCGTGCTCACCGCCATCTTCGTGCTGGTGATCCTGACCTCGACCAAGCGAGCGCCGGGGTTCGCGCCGGTCGCCATCCCGTTCACGCTGATCGCCATCCACTTCGCGTCGGTGCCGCTCAGCGGCGCCTCGGTCAACCCCGCCCGGTCGTTGGGCTCGGCGCTCGTCGGAGGCGATCTCGGTGCGCTGTGGATCTACCTCGTGGCGCCGGTCATCGGGGCGGTCATCGGCTGGGCCGTCTATCGCGGCATCGACGGCGGAGGCGACGAGGCGTTCGCCTGACCATCACGGTCGGCCGGGAGCCCTCGACACCGCGGCCGTATCGGGCGCGACCGCGGCCGTATCGGGCGTCGGCGCCGGCGCGATCGCGCCCGGCAGGGTCCGACCCCCCAGCGCGGCTCCCGGCTCGGCGAGCCAGCAGGCCGCCGACTGCCCGCCACCCACGTCGAAGAGCGGCGGCTCCTCGACCGAGCAGCGGTCGAAGGCCAGCGGGCAGCGCGGATGGAAGCGGCAACCGGTCGGGATCCGGACGGCGTCCGGTGTCTCGCCCTGCAGGATCGTCCGCTGCGCCCGGGTCCCGGCCGTCGGCGGATCCGGTGCCGGCGACACCGACACGAGCGCCTGGGTGTACGGGTTGCGCGGCGTGCGGATGACCTGCTCCGCCGGCCCGATCTCCATGATCTTGCCGAGGTACATGACGGCGATCCGGTCGGCGATCACCCACGCCAGCGACAGGTCGTGGGTGATGAACAGGTAGGTCAGGCCGCGCTCGTGGCGGAGCGCGAGCATGAGCCGCAACAGCTCCGTCCGGATCGACACGTCGAGCATCGACACGGGCTCGTCGGCCACGATGAGCTGCGGCCCCATGACGATCGCCCCGGCGATGACGACGCGCTGGCGCTGCCCGCCGGACAGCTCGTGCGGATAGCGCAGCGCGAAATCGGTCGCCGGGCGCAGGCCCGCGGCTTCCAGCGCCTCCAGGACCTTGCGGTCGCGCTCTGCCCGGTCGCCGAGCTTGTTGACGACCAGCGGCTCGGCCACGAAGTCATGGATGGTCTGCTTCGGATTGAGCGTCTCGTACGGGTCCTGGAAGATGATCTGGACGCGCCGTCGGTACTCGCGCAAGGCGGCGACCGACCAGACATCGCTGACATCCTGCCCGTCGAACTCGACCCGCCCGGCTGTCTGCCGGGTGAGCTTGACGATGACCCGTCCGGTCGTCGTCTTGCCGCTGCCCGATTCGCCGACGAGCGCGAGGACCTCGCCGCGCCGCAGGTCGAGGTCGATCCCGTCCACGGCATGGACGTAGCCTTTCGGTCGGCGCGAGACGAGGTCGCCCAGGCCGCCGCCGCGGATCGGGAAATGCACCTCGAGCCCGCGCAGGCGGAGCAGCTCGCCGGACATCAGGCCACCCCGGTCGTGGTCACGCCGATGGCGCCGGAGCGGGGCTGGGTGACCGGGACCCCATCGCTGCCGGGCGGATAGAGATGACAGGCGACCCGCACGCCGTCGAACGTCACCTCCGGCGGCACCACCTCCGAGCAGACGGGCATCGCGAACGCGCAGCGCGGCGCGAACCGGCAGCCCGGCGGCGGATCGCGCAGGTCGGGCGGCGAGCCCGGGATGACCTCGAGCGACCGGCGGTCGGCGTGGATGTTCGGGAAGGCCGACAGCAGCTTCTGGGTGTACGGGTGGCGCGGCCGCCGGAAGACCTCCTCGACACTGCCCTCCTCCGCGACCCGGCCCGCGTACATGATCATCACCCGGTCGCAGGTCTCGGCGATGACCGACAGGTCGTGGGTGATCAGGATGAGCGACAGGCCGAGCTTCCGGCGCAGCGACTCGAGGAGCTCGAGGATCTGGGCCTGGACCATGACGTCGAGCGCCGTCGTCGGCTCATCGCCGATGACCACGGCGGGGTCGCAGGCGAGGGCCATCGCGATCATCGCCCGCTGGCGCATGCCGCCCGACAGCTCGTGGGGATAGGCACGGCCTCGCTGGCGCGGGATGCCGACCAGCTCGAGCAGGTCGCCGGCCCGCTTGCGCGCGGCCTTGGGCGATTCGCCGAGGCGCTCGACGATCGGCTCGGCGATCTGGTCGCGCACGCGTCGGACGGGATTGAGCGCGTTCATCGCGCCCTGGAACACGATGCTGATCTCGCGCCAGCGGTACCGACGGAGGGCGTTGTCGCTCTTGGGGATGAGATCGATACCCATCAGCTTGACGCTGCCGCCTTCGATCCGGGCGTTCGAGGGCAGGATCCGGACGAGGGACAGGGCGGTCGTCGTCTTGCCGCAGCCCGATTCGCCGGCGATCCCGAGCGCTTCCCCGTAGTCCAGCCGGAATGACACGTCATCGACGGCGTGGACCGTGCCCGACGCGAGCGTGAAGTGCGTGGTCAGACCCTCGACCACCAGCAGCGGCGCCTCGGGATCGGCCTGGCGCGGCAGGGGCCACTGGCGTCGGCCGAGGGGACGCTCTGGCAGTGCCTCGAGGGCGGCCGCCGAGACCTCGGCCGCGTCCACGGCGCTGGCGGGATCGATCGCCGTGCCGTCGGCCGCCGGCCCATCGCCGTCGACGGCCGGTGGCTTGACCCCGGGGAGCTGCGAAGGCGGGATCGGGTGGCTCATCGGCGGGCTCGCAGGCGCGGGTTGAGCAGATCATCGAGCGCGCCTCCGACGAGCGTGAAGGCCAGCACGACGAGGATGATGCAGACCCCCGGCGGCATGAAGTACCACCACGCCCCGAGGCCCGGCGCACCCGAACTCCGGGCGGCGTCGAGCAGCTGGCCCCACGACGGCTGGAACGGGTCGCCGAGGCCGATGAACGACAGGCTCGTCTCGGTCAGGATCGCCCCCGCGAAGGTCAGGACCGTGTTGGCGACGATCAGTCCGAGGACATTGGGCAGCACGTGCGCCCACATGATGTGGCCGGGTCCACCGCCGATCACCCGCGCCCGGTCGACGAAGGCGCGTTCCTTGAGCGACAGGGTCTGCGACCGGACGATCCGCGCGGTCGACGCCCAGCTCGTGATGCCGATGACGATGACGATGACGTACAGCGTCATCCGGATGCCGAACACCTCCGCCTCCGTCCCGATGATCTCGCGCAGGATGGGGGCGAGGATCAGGGCCAGCACGAACGTCGGCAGGACGAGGAAGAAGTCGGTGATGCGCATGAGGACGTTGTCGATCCAGCCGCCGACGAACCCGCTGACGATGCCGATGCCGACCCCCAGGAAGATCGTCACCAGCGTCGCGAGCAACCCGATGATCATCGACACGCGGGCGCCGTGGACCGTCAGATTGAGGATGTCGCGACCGAGCTCGTCGGTCCCGAACACGTGCACCGCGTCCGGTGCGGCCATCCGCGCGCCGGTGGCGCTGGTCGCCGTCTCGAGCGGGCCGACGAACAGGCCGGGGGCGATGGCGAGCAGCGCGAAGAACCCGATGAGCACGGCCCCGAGCACGCCCTCACGACGCTGGAGATAGCGCGCACCGAAGTCGCGCCAGCCACGGAGTCGGAGGCGCAACCGTCCGGCACGCAGCTCGTCGGCCCGGACGGCCGGCGCGGTCACGACTTCACCCGCGGGTCGAGCATGCCGTACACGATGTCGGCTGCGAGGTTGGCCAGGACCACCGTGATGCTCAGGAACAGGAACACGCCCTGGAGGACGGGATAGTCCCGCGCCGTCAGGGCGTCGACCGTGAGCGTGCCCAGGCCCGGCCAGTTGAACACCACCTCGACGGTGATCGCGCCGGCGATGAGGTAGCCGAGGTTGATGGCGATGAGCGAGACCGTTGGCAGGAGCGCGTTCGGTAACGCGTGACGAGTCAGGACGTGGCGGTCGATGATGCCCTTGGCCCGGGCGGTCGTGACGTAGTCCTCACCGAGCGTCTCGATCACCGACGAGCGCATCAGGATCGAGTACTGCCCGATGAGGCCGAGGCTGACCGTCGCCAGGGGCAGCACCAGATGGGCGGCGAAGTCGCCCAGCTGATCGACCCACGAGCCGTACCTCGCGCCGAGCTCGAACATGCCCGACACCGGGAGCCAGCCCAGCCCGACGGCGAAGATGACGAGCAGGATCATCCCGAGCAGGAAGTACGGCATCGAGTACAGGATCAGCGACAGGCCGTTGCCGACATAGTCGATCGGCCCCCCTCGTCGCCAGCCGGTATACGCGCCGAGGGCGAGCCCGACGCCGATGGCGATGAGCTCCCCCAGCCCGAACAGGATGAGCGTCGGCCAGACCCGTGAGCCGATGACCTCCGCCACCGGCTGGCCGCGGTACTTGTAGGAGTAGCCGAGGTCGCCGCGAACGGTCGAGCCGGCGTACGCGACGAGCTGGTCCGGAAAGACGGGCTTGTCCAGCCCGAGCCGGACTCGCGTCGCCTGATAGACCTCCTGGCTGATCCCGGGGATGCGCAGCGCGGCGCGTTCCGGGGAGCCGGGCATGAGCCGGAACAGGATGAAGTTGAGCACGACGATCATGACGATCGTCAGGAAGGCCTGGATCAGGCGGCGCGCGAGGTAGCCCGAACCCATGCCCGCCTCAACCCTCCGCCCCGGCCGAGGCGGCCGCGCGCGGGCGGCCCCCTCGTCGGTCCGACATCGGGCGCGCGACTACTCGTCGTCGGTCGCGCTGGCCCGTCGACGGCTGAGGGCGAACCCGCCGACGACGACGATCGCGATGACAGCGATGAGCCCGACGATGAGCGGCGTCGAGCTCGACGCCCCGGACGACCCGCCGCCGCCGGCCGATGGAGCCGGGCTGGCGACGGACCCACTGGCGGTCGCCGTCGGGGCGGCGGCCGACGGTTCCGGCGTGGCGGCGGGGCCGAGCTTGAGCAGCGTGTAGCCCAGTGAACCGTAGCCGAACAACGGCACGCCGTTGGAGGTCGGCTGGTTCTGCCAACCGGAGAAGCGATCGGTCCGGTAGGCCTCGAGCTGGGCGTCGTAGAACAGGATGTGGTACGGCGCCTCGTCATAGATGAGGTTCTGCATCTGGGCCAGCAGGTCCTTGCGCTCCTGGTCGCTGGTCGCCTTGTTCTGCTGCTCGAACAGCGCGTCGTAGGCCGGGTTGCAGTAATTGCTGTCGGACGATGAGCCGATCTGGTCGCAGGTGAAGATCTCGAGCAGCGAGTTCGGGTCGACGTCGCCGCCCCAGGCCCAGATGAACAGGTCGTAGTCGGCCTTGTTGACCGGATCGCCACCCTCGGGCGGCAGCATCAGGGCCGTCAGCGTGTCGCTGTCGAAGACCTGGGTCGAGACGGCGATCCCGAGCTGCTTGAGCCAGTCCTGGATGAACTGGGCGGAAGCCGGATAGGTCGTCTCGGAGTCGGGCATGTACAGCCGGAGGTTGAGCGGCTTGCCCTCCTTGTCGAGGCGCTTGTCGCCCTGCAGCACGTAGCCCGCGGCATCGAGCTTCTGCTTGGCGAGCTCGATGTCGAACGTGCGCGGGCGATCAGGCTCGACGTGCCACTTGACCTGGAACGGGGCGACGTTCGTGGTGCCGACCTCGCCGTAGCCGCCCAGCACCCGGGCGACGAGCTGTTGCTTGTCGATGGCGTAGCCGATGGCATCGCGGAACTTGGGATCCTGGAGGGCCTTGGTGGACGGTCCACCGCCGTCGATGGTCTTGCCGGTGCCCGTCCCGTAGGTGTTGAAGCCGAACTCGGTCCAACCGTTGGCCGTGCCGGCGACGGTGGCGATGTCCGGCTCGTTCTTGAGCGCGTCGAACTGGTCGGCGTTGACCCCATGCGCGTAGTCGAGCTGTCCGGTCCGCAGCGCCTGGACCATCGTGTCGGCGCTCGAGAAGATCTGGATGATCACCTCGTCGGCACCGCCGGCGTCCTTCCAGTAGCTCTTGTTCTTCTCGAACCGAATGAACTGCCCGACCTGCCACTCGACCGCCTGGTACGGGCCCGAGCCGACGATCGGGACGTCGTTGGTGAAGTCCGACATCGTGGCCGGGGTGACCTTCTCCCAGACGTGCTTGGGCACGATCGGGATGTACATCTGCAGGACCTGGGCATTGGGGCGATCGGTCGTCACCACCAGGGTCGTCGCGTCCGGCGCCTCGACCTTGGTCACGCCGGCGTTGCTGACATACGGATCGAGGTAGCCCGCACCGAGGAACCCGTCCTCGGTGGCCAGCGCGTCAAGGACGAGCTGCAGCGTCCAGCGGGCATCCTCGGCGGTGGCCGGCTTGCCGTCGGACCAGGTCATCCCGTCGTGGATCTTGAACGTCCAGGTCAGGCCGTCGCTCGACTGCGTCCACGACTCGGCGAAGCCGGGCACCGGCTCGAGGTCGGGACCGAAGTTGACGAGCAGGTCGTAGTTGAGGGTGAACACCTCGAACCCGGTGACCAGCGCCGTCTGGAAGGGGTTCATCGAATCGAGGTCCTGAGTCGTGCCGACGCGCAGGACGTTGTCTGCCTGGGCGGTCGCCGGCGCGGCGGCGGGCAACAGCAGCGCCCCGATCAGGGCTGCCGCGGCGAAGGTCCGCAGCATGCGGACGCGGGTCGACGATCGCATTCGGATCCTCCTCCACGCGACCCTCCCTCGCCGGGCCGCAAATCACCCGTGTGCCACTCCGACCGTCGCCGGACGAGGTGGCGGTACGGTGGCACAGGGTGTCGTTGCGTGCAAATCGGGGACCACGCTATGCGTCATCCGGGGCCGGTTCGGCTCAGACCATCCAGGACGTCGGCGGATCGACCGCCTTGAGGATGGGGCGGTCGATGGCGAAGGCGCCGATGTCGTCGGCTGACGGCGAACCGTCATCGAGCGCCAGTTCGACCAGGATCCGGCCGAGCACGCTGGCGAACTTGAAGCCGTGCGCCGCCCCGAGACCGACCAGGACGCCCGACGCCTCCGGCAGCCGATCGACGACGAAATCGCGATCGGGGGTGAGCGTATAGAGGCACGTCCTGGTGACGATGTCCGGGCCGGCGGCCGCGGGCAGGTGTCGCTCGAGGAAGGAGCGCACCCGCGCGTAGGCGGCCTCGTCGCGCTCGAACGTCCGCGTGGCTGGGGTCGTCTCCAGCCCGCCGCAGTCCTGGGCGGCCTTGGGACCGGCTTCGCCGTAGGTCGGGAAGCCGTAGAACGAGGGCTCGTCCATCCAGATCCAGACCGGGAAGCGGTCGGGCGCGAACGCATCCGGATCCCGTGCGGCGAAGTAGGTGACCTGTTCCTTGGTCACCGTCAGCGGCAGTCGCCGATCGAATGATGCAAGCAGCTCGTTGGTCCACGCGTCGGCCGTGAGGATGACCCGCCCCGCACTATGGGTCCGCCCTCCGGCGTCGAGCTCATACGACCCGCCGATCGATCGGATCGCGGTCACCGGCGTCCGCTCGATGAGGGTCGCGCCGCGCGCCGTCGCCAACGCCCGGTGGGCAGCGTTGCCGCGATAGGGATCGGCCAGGCCGCCCTGCGCCTGCCACATCGCCGTGACATCGTCGGCCAGCCGCCACTGCGGCCACCGGCGCATCACCTCCGCCGCGTCGAGCAGTTCGAACGGGATGCCCTCGGCCGTCAGGCTGTCGGTGTAGTCGGCTTTGGCGATGGCGGGCTCGGCCGGCCACAGGTCGAGGCCTCCGGTCAGCGTGACGATCCGCTCGCCGCGCTCCGCCTCGACCTCGGCCCACGTCTCGTAGGCGCGCCTGGCCAGACGCACGTAGTCCGGGCGGTGGTACGACAGCCGGATGATCCGACTGTGGTCGGCCGAGGCGCCATTGGCGTGGCCGAGCTCGAACTGCTCGAGGCCCAGGACCCGGACACCGGACCGCAGCGAGGCCCAGTAGGCTGCCGCGCTGCCGAGGGCTCCCAGGCCGACGACGATGACGTCCCACGTGTCCCGACCGGCATCGCTCGGTCGGCTCACCGGACCGCGCCCGGCATCGAGCGCTCGAGGGCCAGGCGCTGGATGGCGACGACGCTCAGCACGTCCCGGATCCGCCCGTCGAGGGTCATCGTCACGGCCTCGCTGAACGGCACCCAGCGCTGCTCCAGCGATTCGCTCGGTTCGGGCTCCGCTTCGCCGTGGTGCAGACCCGTCGCCACGAACAGGACGGCCCGCTCGTCGGTGACCGAGTTCGACAGGTCCAGTCGGCACAGCTCGCGCCAATCCGTGGCGGTCAGCCCGGTCTCCTCGCGCAGTTCGCGCTGGATGCCGGCCAGCGGCGCCTCGGCCGGCGACACGCCGCCTTCGGGGATCTCCCACGACTCCTCGCCGAGCGTGTAGCGGTGTTGCCCGACCAGCACGATGCGGTCGTCGTCGTCGATCGCCAGGACGCCCGCGGCGAGGTTGTCGAAATGGACGACCCCGTAGATGCCGTCGCTGCCATCGGGCCGCGTCACCTCGTCGTGCCAGACGGTGATCCAGGCGTTCTCGTAGGCGACCCGGCGCGATCGTCGGACGATGCGATCCATGCCCGCATCGTCGCACGGCACGGGCGGGCCCGTGGTCCGCTGTCCCGCGCCCGTAGACTCGCCGGCGTGACCGACACCGATCCGCGACCGGCCAGCGAGGCGCGCCACGAGGTGGTCGTCGACTGGGACGTCCGTATCGCGGTCCGTGACGGCGTCGAGTTGTCGGCGAACATCTGGCGGCCGGCCCCGGGTGCGGCGGACAGCGCAGATCGCTTCCCGGCCATCCTCGAGATGATCCCGTACGGCAAAGACAACTGGCGGCGCGCGGCGGACATGACCCGCGGCCAGTGGTTCGCAGCGCGCGGCTACATCCTGTGCCGCCTCGACGTGCGGGGCACCGGTTCGTCGGGCGGGCTGGCGCTCGACGAGTACAGCGCCGACGAGACGCGCGACGGCTACGACATCGTGGAGTGGCTGGCGGCACAGCCGTGGTGCAGCGGGTCGGTCGGCATGTGGGGCATCTCGTACGGCGGCTTCAGCGCGATCCAGGTGGCTGCCCTGCGCCCGCCGCACCTGCGGGCCATCGTCCCGGTGATGGCCACCGACGACCGCTATCTCGACGACGTCCACTACCGCGGCGGATGCCTGACGGTCAGTGAGCTGTCGCAATACGCGGTCAGCCAGGTCGCGATGAACGCCATGCCACCCGACGCCACGTTCCACGGCGCCGGCTGGCGATCGGCCTGGCTGGCGCGGCTCGAGTCGACACCGCCGTGGCTGTTCGAGTGGCTCCGCCACCAGACGGACGGCCCGTACTGGCGGCAAGGCTCCCTGGCCCCGGCATACGACGCGATCGAGGCGGCCATCTTCAACATCGGCGGCTGGCACGACTCGTACGTGGACCCGGCGTTTCGGATGCAGGCGCGCTGTGTCGCCCCGTCGCACACCCTGGTGGGCAACTGGGTCCATTCGTGGCCGCACGCCGCGGCACCGGGACCGAACCTCGATGAGCTGCACGAGATCGCGCGCTTCTTCGACCGGCACCTGCGCGCCATCGACAACGGCTGGGACGCAGAGCCGCCACTCGTCTGGTTCGAGCACGAATACGCGCCGCCGGAGCCGTTCCCGGCCGACCTGCCCGGTCGCTGGCGGGCGGCCGGGGCCTACCCCCATCCCGGGACGACGGTCCACGCATGGTCGTTCGGCGACGAGACCCTGTCCGCGCTCGCCACCCACGGACCGGGCCGTCCGAACGGCGCTTCCGGTGTCGACCGGTTCCGCCACCGGCCGACAGCCGGCACCCGCGGTCCCCTTTCCTGGGGCGCGGGCGGCCCGCCGAACGGCCTCGCGCGCGACCTGCGCCCCGACGAGATCGCCGGGCCGACATACAGCACGCCGCCGCTTGAGACCGCGCTCGAGGTGCTCGGCGTGCCGGAGGTCGTCGTCCATGTCGAGGTCGACGCGCCGGTCGCCACCCTGGCCGTGCGCCTGTCCGACGTCGCCCCGGACGGGACCTCGGCGCTGGTCAGCGCCGGCGTGCTGAACCTGACCCACCGGCAGTCACACGTCACGCCGCGTCCGCTGGTGACGGGCCAGGTCGAGGAGGTCCGCGTTCCGCTCCGTACCACCGGCTATCGCTGGCTGCCGGGCCACCGCATCCGGGTGGCGCTCGCATCGTCGTTGTGGCCGGTGCTGTGGCCGTCGCCGTTCCCGGCGACGTTCGGCGTCCATCGCGGGCCGGACACGCCGTCCCGCCTCGAACTGCCGGTGGTGCCGCCTGCGGGTGGGCTGGGCGACGCGCCGGTCCCGGCGTTCCGGACCGCGCCGCCCGACCTCCACTGGCCCGCCGCGGACGCCGCCGATGGTCGCGGTCCAGCCACGGCCGACACGCCGGTCTGGCGCATCGAGGAGGACGTCATCGGGCGCTCGGTGACCGTCGAGATCCATGATGGCGGCGAAGACCTCGTGCCCGATGGGCGACGCCTGTATGCCGCCGAGACCCTGCGGATGACGGCCTGGGACGACGACCCGGCGCACGCCCGGCTGGACGCCGACGTCGTGTACCGCTGGCAGGAGCGCGACGTGGATCGAGCCGGGACGTTGACCGGTATCGAGATCCGGGCCCGGGCCCGGCAATCGAGCAGCGCGACCGACTTCGACCTGCAGGTCGACCTCGAGGTCGACGTCGATGGCGCACGGTTCTTCGAGCGGGGCTGGTCCGAACGGATCCCGCGCGACCTGGTCTAGGTCTCAGGACGCGCGCGCACCACGGATGGCCGGCACGACCTCGGCCGCGATGGCCGCGATGGCCGTGCGGGTCGCCGGCAAGTCGAACCGGAGCAAGGGGTCCGTGTCGAGGGTGCGCTCCCGGATCTGGCCGTCGATGCGGGTATAGAGCACCGGGTAGATCGCCCCGCTGCCGTCGGACTCAAGGGTCACGGCCAGCGCATCGTCGCCCCCGGCATCGAGCACATGGGTCAGTGGCTGCACCCCGTCATCGACCAGGCCGACACCCGCGTCCAGGGTGAACACCCGGGCGAGGTAGCCGCGCTGATGCCACAGCTCGGGGGCCTCGGCGAGCTCGGTCGCCACCGCGTCGACCAGTGTCTCGGCGGCGACCGGCGGCCGCGTGGGAACGATCCCGAACGTGCTCGACGCGAGATGCTGGGCCAGGACGCGGGCGTTGTAGCGGGCCCCGTGGACGCCCCCCGAATTGGACGGCACCCCGTGCTTGACCAGACCCTTCGCGCTCTGGCCGATCGTGCCCGCGAACGACACGCCGGGCAGCGTCGTGCTCTCCCACCACGGCGTGAGCAACGGCAGCCGACTCCGCCCGCTGATGCTGCAGCCGATCGCCGGCAGGTCCTCGAGCGGCGCCGTGAAGCCGGTCGCGGCGATGACGTCGTCGACCTCGATCGTCAGGTCGCCGCCGCCGTCGGTCCGGCGCAGATGGACCGCCAGTGCGCCGTCGCCGCCCTCGACCCGTTCGATGCCGTCCAACGCGGCATCGAGGATCGACACCCCGCCGCCCAGGACGTGGTCCTCGTACGGCTGGACGTAGCGGGCGCGGACCCCGGCGAGCGAGCGCGTCTCGACCGACAGATGGGCCGTCGACGGCGATGCCAGCACGATCTGGCGCGCCCACGGCAGCAGGCCGCTGGCCAACTCGAAGCCGGAGTTCTGCTTGCCGAGCAGCAGCACCCGCCGGCCGGCATACGACTCGACCGGCCGCACGTCGGCGTAGTGGTGGGTGAGGTCCATCCCGACGCCGGGTGGCGTGTACGGCTCGGCGATGCCGACCGCGATGACCAGCGCGCGGGCGCGGTACTCCCCGTCGCTGGTCGTCACGACGAAGCCGGATCCACGCTCGTCCTCGACCTGTCGGGTCGCCGTCCAGCGGCAGCCGTAGCGGATCTCGAGCCCGGTGCGCTCGACGAAGCGCGCCAGGTTGGCCTCCATCTCGGGACGAGACGGGAAGTACGACGAGCCGTCCATGAGCTCCGGCTGCAGGGCGCGCGCCTCCGGCTCGTCGGCGAGCAGGCTGTTCCAGTCGTAGCGTTCGTAGGCACGCGAGCCGCGCGGCGCCGGGGCATGCGGCTTGGTCCACGACAGCAGGCGCTGGAAGAACGGCCAGCGCCGGAACATGCCGCCGGGCGACGGGTCCGCCGACAGGATCGCGTGATCGAGGCCGATCCGCCGCAGCGCGTACGAGACCTGGAGTCCGCCGGGACCGGAGCCGATGACGACGACCGGGTACTCGCCGGGCGGGAACGGCCGGCTCGGCTCCGTCAGCTGCTCCATCGGTTCGCCGCGCGCAAGCGTCGGGCCTGTGCCTGGAGGATGCGGAACATCACCCGCGGGTTGGCGACCAGGAATTCCTCGACGCGGTTGCCGGCCAGCACGAGGCAGCGCAGCTGGTGCGCGGCGATGACGTCGGCGATGGTCGGGACGCCGAGCAGGATCGAGACTTCGCCGAAGAAGTCGCCGCGTCCCAGCCTCGCTCGCTCGTGGCCGTCGATCGCGACGATCGCCTCGCCGTCGACGATGACGAAGAACCCCATGCCCGACAGGCCCTGGTGCAACACCCGCTCGCCCGCCGCGAACATGCGCTCGTCGAAGATGTGGATGACCGCCTCGAGCTGCGGCGAGGACAGGTCGGCGAACAGCGTGAAGCCGGCGATCGCGTCGATGAGTTCATCCCGGTCGGCCATCGAGCGCATCGTGCCATGCCGGCGTCACCAGGGAAAGGCTTCCCGGCAAGCCGGCGCCGCGCGCCGACCTTGACGCTCCCCTGTCGGGCGGCGCAGCATCAGCCCCCGGACCCAGTCACGCCGAGGATGATGCCGCGATGACGCTGACCCACGACCACCGGACCGAGCTGCTGGCGGGTGCGCCGCTGCTTGCCGGCGTCGACGCCGAGGGCCTGGCGCAGATCGCCCAACGCACGGTCGAGGTCGCGTTCGAGGCGGGCGACGTCATCGCCCGCCAGGGCGAGGTCGGCACCGGCTTCTTCCTGATCGCCAGTGGGCAGGTCCGCGTGGTCCGCGACGGGCGGACGTTGGCCACCCTCGGGCCCGGTGACTTCTTCGGGGAGCTGTCGGTGCTCGATCGCCGCCCGCGCGTCGCCCAGGTCATCGCCGCTGAGCCGACCATCTGCCTCGCGCTCGCGAGCTGGGACTTCGACGCCGTGGTGATGGACCAGCCGAAGGTGGCGTTGGCCATCCTGCGCGGCCTCGCCGAACGCCTGCGCGACCTGACCGAAGCGAACCGGCACTGAGCGGCGCGCCGCATGCCGCCGACCATCGGCCCGCCGACCGGAACGGTCACCTGCCTGTTCAGCGACATCGAGGGCTCGACCCGCATCGAGCTCGCGCTGGGCACCGGTCCGTACCGCGACGTCCGGGAGCGCCATCGCGAGCTGCTCCGCGCGGCCTTCGCGGCGCACGGCGGCTACGAACAGGGGACCGAAGGCGATTCGTTCTTCGTGATCTTCCGCGGCGCCGGGGAGGCCGTCGCGGCGGCCGTGGACGCCCAGCGCGCCATCGCTGTCGAGCCCTGGCCGGACGACGGTGCGGTCCTCGTCCGGATGGGACTGCACACCGGCGAGATCGAGTCGAGCGGCGCGGACGTCGTCGGCTACGCGATAAATCGGACGGCGCGGGTGGCGGGCGTCGCCCACGGCGGTCAGGTCCTGCTGAGCGACGCCACGCGGGCGCTGGTGGCCGACGCCTTGCCCGATGGCGTCCGCCTGCGCGACCTCGGCGAGCATCGGCTCAAGGATCTGCGCGAGCCGGAGCGCCTCAGCCAGCTGGTCATCGACGGGCTGCCGTCCGACTTCCCGGCGCTCCGCTCGCTCGACGCGCACCCGAACAATCTGCCCACCCAGCTGACCACCTTCGTCGGACGCGACCGGGAACTCGTCGAGGCGCTGGCGCTGCTGCGCGAGACGCGCCTGCTGACCCTGACCGGGCCCGGTGGCACGGGCAAGACGCGCTTCTCGCTGCAGGTCGCCGCTGCCGCGGCCGGCGACTTTCCCGACGGCGTCTGGTTCGTCGCCCTCGAGCCGGTGCGTGACCCGGAGCTCGTGGCACCGACGATCGCGCGGACCCTCGGACTGGCCGACAATCGCCGCCAGCTCGAGACGCTCGCCGAGCACATCGGCGATGGTCGGATGCTGTTCGTCCTCGACAACTTCGAGCAGGTCGTGGCGGCCGGGCCGGTCGTCGCCGACCTGCTCCGCCGCTGCCCGAACGTGACGGCGCTGGTCACCACCCGGATCGCCCTGCGGGTCAGCGGCGAGCAGGAACTGCCCGTGCCCGGCCTGCCGGCCCCGCCGGACACCAGCCGGCTGTCGGAGGTCGACCGGCTCAACCTCCCGCGCGAATTGCGTGAGTTCGATCTCGGGGCGCTCAACCAGTTCGAGGCGGTCCGGCTGTTCATCGCCCGGGCGAGCGCGGTCCGCCCGGGGTTCACGGTCACCAACGCGAACGCCCCGGCGGTCGCCGGCATCGCCGCGCGCCTGCATGGCATGCCGCTCGCGATCGAGTTGGCCGCAGCCCGGGTCAAGCTGCTCACGCCGGACCAGATCCTCGCCCGGCTCGAACACCACCTGGCGCTCCTCACGGCGGGCGCGCGCGACCTGCCCGAACGGCAGCAGACCCTGCGCGGCGCCATCGACTGGAGCTTCGACCTGCTCGATCCGTCGGCCAGGCGGCTGCTGGCGCGACTGTCGGTGTTCCGTGGCGGCGTAGAGCTCGAGATGGCGGAGCGCGTGTGCGGACCGGAAGGCGACCTTGGCGCCGAGCTGATCGATGTCCTGGGCACGCTCGTCGATCAGAGCCTGGTGCGCATCGAGGAGGGCGCCGAGGAGCCGCGCTTCGCGATGCTCGAGACCATCCGCGAATACGCGGCCGAACAGCTGGCGGCCAGCGGCGAGGCCGACGCGATCGCCGAACGTCATGCTCGGGCCTACCTCGAGCTGGCCGAGCGGGCAGCCCCCGAACTGGGCGGATCGGACCAGCGGGCGTGGCTCGACCGGCTGGAGCGGGAGCACGACAACCTCCGCGCCGCGCTCGACTGGGCGGCTGCCACGCCTACGCCGGACGTCGCGGTCCGGCTGGCCTTCGCGCTGTGGCGCTTCTGGCAGAAGCGCGGCTATCTGAGCGAGGCCCGGGCACGGCTCGACGCCATGGCGGACCAGGACTGGGAGCTCGATCCCGTGCTCCGCGCCCGGTTCGCCGAGGCCATCGGCGGCGTCGCCTACTGGCAGGCCGACCATCCCGGAGCGGAACGCTGGTACCACGAAGCGCTGGCCATCTGGCGCGAGCGCGGCGACAAGGCCGAGATCGCCAACGCCCTGTTCAACGACGCCTACGCCAACATCCTGCCGCTCATGGGTCTCGCCCCCGAGAAGCTGACCGAGGCCCAGAAGGCACCGTCCTTCGAGGAGGGCCGGGCCAGACTCGAGGAGGCCCTCGCCCTGTATCGGGAGATCGGTGACCGCGCCGGCGAGGGCAACATCCTGTGGGCGCTCGGCAGCTATCACTACTTCACGGCCAGCGCTGCGCCCGCCCGGCACTGGTACCTCGAGTCGCTGGCCCTGCACCGGGCCTCCGGCGACCGGACCATGGAGGCGTGGTCGCTGCACATGCTGGCCCTCACCGAGATCGCCGACGGCGGCTGGGAGGAGGCCACCGCCCACGCGACCGAAGCGCTGCGCCAGTTCCGTGACGCGGGCGATGTCGCCGGCATCACGCTCATCCTCGACGACCTGGCCTCACTGGCGGTCGCAGCCGGCGACCCGCCACGTGCCGGGCGGCTGTTCGGGGCGGCGCGCAGCCTCCAGAAGACGAGCGGCGCGACGCTGGCGACGTATGTCGAGGAGACCTACAACCAATTCAACGCCCCGTCGCCGCGGAGCGTCCTGTCGCCCGAGGAGCTGGACCGGTTCGCGGCCGACGGCGCCGCGCTGACGCTCGACGAGGTCGTCGCGTACGCGCTCGAGTCGCCCACCCCGGTCGGCACCACCAGCCCGCCGGCCGACGATGGTCCGCTGGGCTAGACTGGCGGCTCGATGACCGACGTGCTGGCGCCGACCCGCGACAAGACCGCCATCCCCCGGAACCCGGGCCGGCGCGAGCTCGGCATGAAGGCGACGCTGCTGTTCCCCGACCGGGACATCGTCGACCGGTTCTACGTGCCGGTGATCTACACGGCCTGCCGGACGTGCTACTCGGAGCAGGCCCCCGAGGAGATCTTCGAGCGGGCGGTGACCGGCGACTTCGACGCCCAGAAGATGCAGAAGTTGATCTCGTCGGTCATCGAATCGGGCCATGGGTCGACGATCGAGCACGTGGTCTTCACGTTCGGCATCAGCGGCGTGTCGCGGACGCTGTCGCACCAGCTCGTGCGCCATCGGGCCGGCGTCGCGTTCGACCAGCAGAGCCAGCGCTACGTGAAGTTCAAGGGGGCGGCGACGATGCTGCCGCACTCGATCGCCGAGGGTGATCCCGCGCTGCGGGCGCGCTACGAGGAGCAGGTCGACGGCGCGCTGGAGCTGTACGGCGAGATGGTCGAGGCCGGCCTGCCCGGCGAGGATGCGCGGTTCGTGTTCCCCAACGCCGCGCGCACGAACCTGGTCATGACGACGAACCTGCGGGCGCTCATCCACATGTCCGGGCTGCGGCTGTGCACCATGGCCCAGTGGGAGATCCGCCGGCTGTTCCAGCTGATCCGCCACGAGATCTTCGCCGTGTCACCGTTCCTGGGGTCGTTCCTCGCCCCCAAGTGCGTGCCACTCGGGTACTGCGACGAGTTCAACAACCGCGACGGGCACTGCCCCATCCGTCCCCACAAGGACCGGGTGCTCGAGGCCTGGGCGGAGAAGGCCGCGGCCGCCAAGGCTGCCGGACGGGAGCTGCCCCAGGTCTGAGCCTGCGTCGGCAGTCTGCGTCGGCAGGTTTGAGTCGGCAGGTCTGCGTCGCCAGGGCTGCGTCGCGCAACCGTCTGATCGGTGCTCGGCCGGGGCTGCGCCCGAACCGCGCTCGACGTCTCCACGCGCAACCGGTTGCCGCGCGAAGCCTTGCGTGCGCCGCAATGAGTTGCAGCACGCCCAAGTATCGATGGCAGGCGGAGTCGAGCCGGTTGGTTGCTTGCTCGGCCGGCAAGCAAACGACGTTTCGTGACGGCCCCATCCGTCCGAGCACGGTTAGCCCTAGGCTTTGGGCCGTCGGTTGCTCAGCGGGCAACGAATCGGTGCGGCCACCAGCACGATCACCGTTACTTGCGCGGCGGACAAGGGCTTGCGCGGGAGGCAAGGAAGGACCCGGGATCGAGGCCATCGTGCCTGGCGCGAGCGTCGCTACGAACCTGCCGGGCAGCCCCGAGATCAGCCCGGCGGGACCACGACCGTCGCACGTCGCACGTCCGGGTCCAGGAACAGCGCCAGACGCTCGGCCTCGTCATCGAGCTCGCGTCGCTCGGCTCGGCTCAGCGCGCGGCCGAGTTCGATGGTCATCGTGGCTGTCGTCCGATCGCGTCGGACCCGCCACGCGGCGGCGATCGCACCGTCGATCAGGATCGGCGCCTTCGAGCCGAAGTCGATCCCCCACGACAGCTCGCCGTTGATGCGGGCGCGATCGGCGTGCGACAGGAACACGTTGTCGTAGCGCGGCAGGAACCGGACGGCCGCGTGGACGCCCGCGTCGACCAGCAGCCCGTCCTCGACGTCGAGCAACTCCCGACCGGCCTCGTCGCGGAACGCCCGGAGTGCCGGTCGAAGCCGATCGACGACGGGACCCAGCCCGGTCAGCCACGACCATGTCCGGATGTCGGCCACGGTCGCCGGTCCGAACGCCCGCAGGTAGCGAAGCACGATCGCGTCGACCGAGGTGCTCTCGGTCACCCGACCGAGCCACGTTTCGAGGACCGTGTTCGTGGTCCGCCCGCTGCGCCGCCACAGCCCGCGCGGTGGCACCTGCACGAGCGGCAGGTGGTAGCGGGCCAGGTAGGCCAGGGCCGACGGGTCGCGCTCCGGCCAGCGGACGGCCAGGTACTTGCCGAGGTCCGACGGTGTCATCGGGCGCTCGGCCAGGGCGCCACGGGCTTCGCTGATCACGGCGTCGGTATCGAGCCCGCGCAGCGCCCTGGCGAACGGCGTGTTCCGGAAGGTCCGTCGCGGGACGTCGTCCATGATCGGCGCGAGCCGTAGCGCGTCGTCGGCGGTCACCAGGTGGAGCGTCGTTCGCATCAGGCCGAGGCGGACCACCTGGCGCGCTTCGAGCGCGTCGCTCAGCACGAGCGGGTCGAACGGCGCGATGCGGGACCACAGCCCGACGTATGGGTCGTTGGGCTCCTGCGCCTGGAGGCCGACCAGCCGCTCGACGACCGCGATGGGGTCCGCGGCGCTGCGCTCGAGCAGTCCCTGCCGCCCCAGCAGCGTCCGGTTGAGCTGGCGACGGGTGAGCAGCGGCCCGCCCGGGCCGGAGGCCATCAGTCGGGGGCCACCGATCCAGCGTCGGCAGCGAGATCCCCGATGAAGCGGCGGATGACCCTGGCCAGCCGCGGGCCGGCCTCGGCGCCGGCGGTCAGGACCTCCTCGTGGGCGAGCGGCTCGCCCGTGTAGCCCGCGCCGGCATTGGTCACCAGCGACACGCCGCAGACCTCCAGGCCGACCCAGCGAGCGGCGATGCATTCGAGCACCGTCGACATCCCGACCGCGTGTCCGCCCAGGCCGGCCAGCATGCGCACCTCGGCCGGGGTCTCATAGCTCGGCCCGGTCAGCCCGACGTAGATGCCCTCGTGCAGCTCCACGTCCTCGAGCGTCGCCGCGGCATGCAGGCGCCCGCGCAGCCGCGGGCTCCAGGCATCGGTCATGTCCGGGAACCGCTCGCCGAGCTCGTCCGCGTTCCGTCCGATGAGCGGCGTGAGCCCGGTCAGGTTCAGGTGATCCGACATGACCATCAGCGTCCCGGGGCCGAACGACGGATCGAGGCCGCCGGCGGCGTTGGTCAGCACGAGGACACGCGCGCCGAGGGCATGGAAGAGCAGGACCGGCTGGACCACCAGGCCCGGATGGTTGCCCTCGTACAGGTGGAAGCGGCCCTGGAGCATGACCACCGGACGGCCACCGAGCCGACCGAGCAGCAGTCGGCCGACGTGACCCGGCGCGGTCGCCGCTGGCCAGCCGGGCATGGCATCGAACGGGATGGCGACCGCGTCCTCGAGGTCGTCCGCCAGCCCGCCCAGGCCGGAACCGAGCACGATGCCGACCTCCGGAACGAGGTCCGTCCGGGCCCGCACCGCGTCGACGAGTGCCGCCAGCCTGGCCGGTTGCTCGGCTGGCGCGATCGGGCGGCTCGGATCGATGGGGGTGGGCTGGTCCGGCATCGGGATCCTCCGGCGGTCGAGGCGACGCCGCCCAGCATGACAGGACGGACGGTCCGAGGGACGGACGAAGACGGAGGAGGACGGTGCTTCGCGCGCCCGACGGAAGTATCGACACCGGGATGCCGATCGCATCCCGTCGGGCACGTCCCATGGGCGGGCCGCGGTGAGACGGCCACGCGCCCTGGGCAACGAAGCGCCCGAAGCGACCGGCGGAGCGCGAAGGTCCTTGATGTGATCTCGGTTCCTGTCGAACTGTCGGCCCCTTCGGGCAAGACCTACGGTACGGGCGCCGCGGGAACCCGGTCAACGCGCTTATCCACGAACCTGCCGGCCCCATGCGGGCGGGTGTCCACGACCTTCGACGGGCTGTGGATAACCCTGTGGACGAACGGTGCGTCAGCCGCCCATCGCGAACATCTCGATGCGCGGCAGGTCGCTCGTCGATGCTGACCGAAGCTCCGAGTAGCGATCGTCGCGCACACGCCAGACGTCGGCCAGGAACGCGGCGAGCTCGTCGTCCGACGCGTCGCTGCGCAGGACCGCCCGCAGATCGCGCCCGGATGCCGCGAACAGGCAGGTGTACAACTGGCCGTCGGCCGACAGGCGAGCGCGGGTGCAGTCACGACAGAACGGGCGGGTGACCGACGAGATGACGCCGAACTCGCCCTGGCCGTCGAGGTACCGCCAACGCCCGGCGACCTCGCCGCGATAGTGGGCCTCCGCCGGCTCGGCCGGCCAGATGGCGGTCACCGCCTCGACGACATCCGCCGCGGGCACCACCTCGTCGAGCCGCCATCCGTTCGAATGACCGACGTCCATGTACTCGATGAACCGCAGGGTGGCACCGATGTCACGCGCCCAGCGAGCCATCGGCACCATCGACGACTCGTTGACGCCGCGGCGCACGACCATGTTGACCTTGAGCGGTCGCAGCCCCGCCTCGAGCGCCGCGTCGACGCCGTCAAGCACTCGGGCGACGGGGAAATCGATCCCGTTCATCGCGCCGAACACCGCGTCGTCGAGCGAGTCCAGGCTGACCGTCACGCGCTGCAGGCCGGCGTCGGCCAGCGGCCGGGCCAGGGAGCGCAGGGCGGCGCCGTTCGTCGTCAAGGTCAGATCGAGCGCCCCTCCGTCGGGCGTCTTCAGCGCCGCGAGTCGCTCGATGAGGCGAGGCAGGTCGCGCCGGACCAGCGGCTCGCCGCCGGTGATCCGGATCTTCTCGACCCCGAGCGCGACGAAGGCCCGGGCGGCGCGGTCGATCTCCTCGAAGGTCAGGACCTGGGCGCGCGGCAGGAACGCGTAATCCCGCCCGAAGACCTCCTTCGGCATGCAATACGTGCAGCGGAAGTTGCAGCGATCGGTGACCGAGATCCGCAGGTCACGCAGCGGGCGCCCGAGCCGGTCGAGGGGTTCCATCAGGCTCGTATCCTACTCGCGACCGGCCTCGTGGCCCGCGACGTGGGTCGGTCCGGCCAGATCGACGGTACGACCGGCGCATACCGCTGGTACCTCTAGCGGACTCCACCGCACCGTCCACGCTGGCACCATGCCGACACGCCCCAGCGCCGCCACACCCGACCTGTCTACGAGGATCACCGCATGGCAACGACCGACTCCAAGTCTGGGTTCCGGCTCCCGTGGAGTGCGGACCGGGGCGAGTCCGAGAGCCCTGCGGACGCTTCCGCCGACCTTCCGTCGACGGGTGATCCCGCCGGCCCCGCCCAGGAGAACGAGACGCCCGACATGATCGATGCTGCGCCCCCCACTTCGGACACGTCCAGCTCGACGGACGACGCGGTCGTGAGCGAAGCCGTGGCCGACACGACGCCCGGCCCGCAGGCGAGCGACGCGGGTCCGACGACGACCGGCCGCAAGCCGAACAAGTTCATGGCCGACCTCACCAGGGCCATGCAGGCGGCCGCCGAGACGGCCCGTGCCGAGACGCTGGCACGCTTCAGCATCGAGGCCAAGCAGCACATCGAGGGCATCCACGCCAGCACGGCCACCGAGGCGACCGAGCTGCGCAAGAAGGCCGATGACGACGTGGCCACCATCCGCGAATGGTCGAAGGCGGAGATCGCCCGGATCCGCGAGGAGACCGACGAGCGGATCGCTCACCGCAAGACGGTCCTCGAGCGCGAGGTCGAGGCCCACGCCGCCGAGATCGAGCGACGCATCGAGCTCGTCCAGGCTCGGGTCGCCGCGTTCGAGACCGAGATGTCGCGCTTCTTCGAGCGGCTGCTCGCCGAGGACGATCCCACCCGCTTCGCGTCGATGGCCGAGAGCCTGCCCGAGCCCCCACCGTTCGACCCGTCCGAGGCGTGGGAGCCGACCGTGCTGATCGGCACGGCCGACGAGCCCGCCACAGCGGCGTCGCCGTCCGACCTGGACACGCCGGGCGATGCCCCGACCGACGCCGACGCCCACACCCAGGTCGACGAGGCCGTCGCCGACGCCACCCCCGAGCTGGCCGAGGCCAGTGCCCCCGATGCCGCCGACGAGGCGGCCCCGACGGCCGACACCGGCGGCGACCTGTTCAGCATCGGCGTGGACGAGCCCCGCCCGACCGACCCGGGCGACCCGCGTCTCGCGGCGCTCGGCGCCAGCCCCGACTTCGCCGCGGCCGAGGCCGAGGCGGCCTCGTTCGATGCCGGCGCGCCTGGCCCGGACGAGGAGATCGCGGTCATCGGCGACGACGCCCTCGCCGCCCGCCTGGCCGGCCTGGTGCCCGATGCCGACGCGGCACCGTCCGACGTCGTTTCGACCCGGGTCATCGTCAGCGGTCTGGTGAGTGTCGCCAGCATCGCCGGTTTCAAGCGCAATCTCAGCCGCGTGTCCGGCGTGCAGTCGGTCGGCGTGTCGTCCGGCCCCGACGGCGAGTTCGTGTTCGCCATCGGCCATGACGCGGGGCTCGCCCTGGACGACGCCATCACCACGCTGCCGGGTTTCGCCGCCCGTGTCACCGGCTCGGCGGCCGGCGAGCTGACCGTCAGCGCGCGCGACCCCGAAGCGGAGGGCTGATCGTCCGTGGCTCGACCCGCCGTCGCCATCGCCCTGCCGCCCGGCGAGTCGGCACCCGTCGCCACCGAACTCCGCGAGGCCGGCTTCACGGCCGTCACGGTCGCCCACCCCGACGAGCTCGAGGCGCTGCTCGCCAGCCGCCGCGACGTCGCGGTCGCGATCCTCGATGGCGAGACCGATTTCGACCAGTCGCTCGAGTACTACGGCCTGCTGCGCGACGCCGGTCGGGCCATCCCGGCGCTCATGGTCGTCAGCCAGCGCACGCTCGACCAGCTCGGCCCGAACCACGCCGGCAGCGTCGAGGACGAGTACTTCACGCGGCCCTATTCGGCCGAATCGCTGCGCTGGCGGGTCGAGGCGATGTGCATCCGCAGCCAGACGGTCGATGACGGGTCCGGGCCCATCCTCCAGGGGGGCGAGTTCGAGACCGACGCCTGGGCCCAGCGCGCGTCCGTCATCGCGGTGTTCAACCCCAAGGGCGGCGTCGGCAAGACGACCATCGCGACGAACCTGGCCTCCACCCTCCAGACGCGCAAGGGCCAGCAGGTCCTGCTGGTCGACGCCGACACCGTCACCGGGCACGTCACCACTTCGCTCGGGATCGACGCCGTGCGCACGGTCGTCGACAGCTGGCAGGACCAGCTTGAGGGCGGCCCGATCGAGTCGCTGACCGACATCGCCGCGGCGCATCCGAGCGGCCTGCGGGTCGCGGCCCTGTCCACCTCGCCTCTCAACACCGAGGGCCTCGAGCCCAAGCGCGTCGCCGATGCCATCGCCGCCGCCCGCCGCGGCTTCGACTTCGTGGTCGTCGATCTGCACCCGTCCTACAGCGCGCTCAACCAGGCCATCTTCGAGTCGGCCGATCGCATCCTCGTGCCGGTCACCCCGGACGTCCCGGCCATCCGGGCCGCCGTGCAGCTGGCGGACATCGCCACCGAGATCGGCATCCGCGACCGGCTCGCGCTCGTCATCAATCGCGCCAACAGCGGCGTGTCAGTGGCCGACATGGAACGGACCGTCGGGATGTCCTCGCTCGCTCTCATCCGGTCCGGTGGCCTGCTGTTCGTGCGGGCGGCCAACGAGGGCCGGACCGTCATCGACATGTTCCCCAGGGAGAAGATCACCGAGGACTTCGACGCCCTCGCCGATCGCCTCCTCGGGACACCCGCCGCCGTCCCGGTCGCCAAGGCCGCGTTCGGCCTGTTCACCCGCCCCAAGGCGATCGCCCGCGCCTGATCCACGTACGGAGCGTGGCGGCGGCAGCCGGCCGGCTCAGCGGGAGCGATCCTGCCAGGAGATCCCGCCGAGCGACGCGCCGGGCAGCTTCTGGTGCCGTTCTCCGGTGCGCCGGTCGACCTGTTCGATACCGCGCAGATAGAAGCGGTTGACCATGATCGCGTCCATCTCGGGGCCGAGCGGCTCGCCGTTGAGGTAGGCCGTCGCGGCCACCACCGGCTGGAACATCTCGGTCGCGCGGTCGAGCAACTGCTCGGGCTGCGTGCCCGGGTGGAGGAACACGGTGCCGATGACCCGGAACGGCGGCACCTCGAGGGCGACGTCGTAGTTGACCTTGTGGACCTTGTGCGCCACCCGCTCCTGATCATCGAGCGACGGCAGCGTCGCCTCACCGGCGAGCACGATGATGAGGTCGTACGGGTCGACCGCCTTGAGTCCCGGAGCGGGTGCAAGGGGCGCGGACCCGTCGATCGGCGCCCACTGCACGTCGGAGATGGTGATCGCCTCGCGCTTGTTCAGCGCGTCGGACAGGCGTCCGGGGATCAGCATCTGGCCGACGATCCGCCACTCCTCGGTCAGCCCGTCGAACGCGATGCCGCGCCCACCCGCGCGCGGCTCCACGGCCGCTTGGGCCGCATCGCTGCGCTTGCGCCGCTTCAGGAAGTCGAACGGCACGTCATTCCTCCGCGGTGCCGGTGTTGGCACGGATGAGGTCGACCACCGCGCCGTCGGCCAGGGTCGTGGTATCGCCCAGCGTCCGCCCCTGCGCGATGTCGCGGAGCAGGCGGCGCATGATCTTGCCGGACCGGGTCTTGGGCAGGTCGGGCACGAACATCAGGGTCTTGGGTTTGGCGATCGGGCTGATCTTCGTCGCGACGTGGGCTCGCAGCATCTCGCCCAGCTCGTGGGTGGGCTCGTTGCCGAGGCGCAGGATGACGAACGCGTTGATCGATTCACCGGTGATCGGGTCGGGGCCGCCGACGACCGCCGCCTCGGCAACGACCGGGTGGGAGACCAGGGCACTCTCGATCTCGGTGGTCGACAGACGATGGCCGGACACGTTCATGACGTCGTCGACCCGCCCGAGCAGCCACAGGTAGCCGTCCTCGTCGCGCTTCGCGCCGTCGCCCGCGAAGTACATCCCCGGGAAGCGGCTCCAGTAGGTCTGCTGGTAGCGCTCGGGGTCGCCGTAGATGCCGCGCAACATGGCCGGCCACGGTCGCTTGAGGACCAGCAGACCGCCGCCGCCGAGCGGCACCGTGCTGCCCTCGCGGTCGATGACGTCGACCTCGATGCCCGGGAACGGGAAGGTGGCGCTGCCCGGCTTGGTCGTCGTGACCCCCGGCAACGGCGTGATCATGATCATGCCGGTCTCGGTCTGCCACCACGTGTCGACGATGGGGGTCCGCTCGCGACCGATGTGCTCGTGGTACCACAGCCAGGCCTCGGGGTTGATCGGCTCACCGACCGTGCCGAGGACGCGCAGCGACGAGAGGTCGTGTGCCTGGGCATGCTGGGCGCCCTGCTTCATGTGTGCCCGGATGGCGGTCGGGGCGCAGTACAGGATGTTGACCCCGTAGTCCTCGATGATCTGCCACCACCGGCCCCAGTCGGGCGTATCCGGCGTGCCCTCGTACAGGACGCTCGTGGTGGCATTGGCAAGGGGGCCGTAGACGATGTAGCTGTGGCCGGTGACCCAGCCGACGTCGGCGGCGCACCAGTACACGTCGTCGGGCTTGGTGTCGAACACCATCTCGTGGGTGTAGCTCGCCCCGAGCAGGTAGCCGGCCGTGGTGTGGATGATGCCCTTGGGCTTGGCCGTCGTGCCCGACGTGTAGAGCAGGTACAGCATGTGCTCGCTGTCGAGCGGCACGGGCGCATGCTGCGCGCTCTGGCGGTCGACGATGTCGTGCCACCAGACATCGCGCCCGTCATGCATCGCCGTGCCGCCCTCGAGGGCGTCGCCGAGGCGGCGGACGACGAGCACGTGCTCGATGGTCGAGGTCAGCTCGAGCGCGTCGTCGACAGCGGGCTTGAGGGCCGCCGGCTTGCCGCGCCGCCAGCCGCCGTCGGCGGTGATGACGAGCTTGGCCTCCGCGTCGTTGATCCGATCGCTGAGGGCCTCCGCGCTGAAGCCGCCGAAGACCACCGTGTGGGGGGCGCCGATCCTGGCACAGGCCAGCATCGCGATCGGCAGCTCGGGGATCATCGGCATGTAGATGGCCACCCGGTCGCCCGTCTGGACGCCCAGCTCGAGCAGGGCGTTGGCGGCCCTCGACACCTCGCGTTGCAGGTCGGCGAAGGTGATCGTGCGGGTATCGCCCGGCTCGCCGACCCAGTGGTAGGCGACCTTGTGGCCAAGGCCCCGTTCGACGTGCCGGTCCACGCAGTTGTAGGCGAGGTTGAGCTTCCCGCCGATGAACCACTTGGCGAACGGCAGGTCCCACTCGAGGGTGGTGTGGAAGTCCTCGTACCAGTCGATGCGATCGCGCGCCAGCCGCGCCCAGAACGCCTCGGGATCGGCCTCGGCTTCGGCATACAGCTCGGCGGTCGCGTTCGCCTGGGCCGTGAATGCCGGATCGGGCGGGAAGGTCCGGTCCTCGGCGAGCAGGTTCTCGATCTCGGCGGCGGGGCGCTGGGCTGGTTCGAGGCTCACGGGCACACCTCTCGGACTCGTCGCTGGCCGGGTCATCCTACCGCGGCACGGCCGCCGACGAGGACGCAGCGCGGGGGGCCGGGGCGGGCGGGCGAGGTGGGTGGGCGAGGTTGCCCGCAGCGGCCACCGTCGCGACTCGCCGGCGGATCAGTCGGTGTCGGCGGCGAGGTCGTCCTGATCCGGGCCGAGGTCCCGCTCGGTGGCGGCCAGGCCCGCGGCCGCGCGCGTTCCGGGATCGCGCGACAGCACCACGCGCTGGGGTCGCGGGATCTCGATGCCGTTGGCCTGCAGTGCGGCCAGCAGCCGCTTGCGGAACTCGCCGCCGGCCGCCCACTGCTCCGGCGCCCGGACCGAACCGAGGATCTTGAGGGTGATGCCGTACTCGCCCAGGGCCTCGACCCGCTCGATGTGGGGAGCCTCGAGGATCCGCCGCTTCCAGGCCGGGTCGGCGGCCATCGTCCGGCCGACCTCGTCGACCACGGCGATCGCCTTGTCGATATCCGTCCCGTAGGCCACCAGCACGTCCTGGTTGATCCGCGCCCACACCCGGGTCAGGTTGGAGGCGACCTTGATCTCGCCGTTGGGGATGGTATGGACGACGCCATCGATGTCGCGCAGCGTCGTCCGTCGGAGGTTGAAGTCCTCGACCGTGCCGGCGACCCCGGCCAGACGCACCACGTCACCCTTGGAGAACTGGTTCTCGACGAGGATGAGGGCCCCATTCAGGTAATCACGCACGAGCGCCTGGGCACCGAACCCGACGGCGATGCCGACGACGCCGAGGCCGGCGACGGCCGGTCCGATGTCGAGCCCGAGCTTGGCCAGCACCATCAGCCCGGCGATGACCACGATGAACGCCTGGATGGCGTGGGCGCCGAGGTCGTCGAGCGTATCCATCCGCTTCTTGAGCTCGAGCGCACTCAGTTCCTGGGCCGTGCCCTCGGTCGCCTCCCGGTCGAGCAGCGCCTTGACGACGCCATGCACGAACAGGCTCGCCAGCCGCATCGCGACCAGCGCCACCACGACGACGAGAGCGATCGGCACGATGCTGCCGCGCGCGAAGGCGACGATGTCCGCCCACGGCGGTGCGGTCAGGTCGGGCATCGCCACAGCGTAGCCGACACGCTGCGCGGCACGACGAGGCGAGGGGTCATGCGGCTCGTGCGGGCGCGGGTCAGGCCGTCGCGTGGACCTCGGTCGGCTGGCGATCCGGAGCGGTGCCGCCCAGACGGACCGAGATCGCGGCCGCGGCCTCGCGCGCCTGGGCCGCCAGCTCGGGGACCCGGCGCGGGGTGAGCCGGAAGGCTGGGCCCCAGATGTCGACGGCGGCGATGACGTTGCCGCGCGCGTCGTGGATGGGGGCCGACACCGCGTTGAGGCCGAGCTCGTATTCGCCGATCGCGGTGGCATAGCCGCGCCGCCGGATGCGCGCCAGCTCCTCGAGCAGCGGTTCGAGCTCGACGATCGTGCGCTCGGTGTAGGAGGCCAGCCCGCGACGAACGATGCGCAGCACCTCGCGCTCGGCGAGGGCCGACATCAGCACCTTGCCCGACGCCACGCAATGGAGCGGGGTGGCGCGACCGGTCCAGTCGCCGACGGCGATGAGATTGGGCCCGTCCACCTGGGCCACCGTCAACAGCGATTCACCCTCGAGGATGCCGATGCCGGTCGTCTCGTGGGTCAGCCGGGCGAGGCGCTCGAGCTCGGGCGCGGCGATGCCGCGCAGGTCGAGCGTCCGCTCGGCACGCTCGGCCAGGCGGATGACGACGAGGCCAAGGCGGTACTTGCCGGTCTCGCCATCCTGCTCGACCAGGCCGCGCTTCTGGAGCGTCGCCAGGAGGCGCGAGGCGGTCGACTTGTGGAGACCGAGGCGACGGGCAAGCTCCGTGACGCCCGCCTCGCCCTGGGAATCGCCGAGGGCGAGGAGCAGCGCGGCCGCCCGGTCGACCGAGCGGACCGCATTCCCGTCAAGCGCCATCTTCGAGCCGATCGGCCCCGCTCGCGGGTGCCGCCATCCCGCCGTGCGGGGTGACGTGGACGCCGCCGTGGGCACGTGCCTCGAGGGCCACATCGAGCGAGTCCGAGAAGGCCGTCAGCACGCGATCGATGATGTCGGCGTCGGCGTGGGCCTCGCAGATGAACCACGGTTCGCGCGAATCCGGCTCGGGCATCGCCCCGCGGGCGTGCATGCCGATGGCGATCGCGTCGTACAGCTCGTGGTCGGTGGTCGCCCAGTCGCGATACTCCGTCGCCTCTTCCTCACGGAACATGATCCCGAACATCGACGGATGACCGGTGAAGTGATACGGGATGCCGACCGGATCGAGGATCTCCTTGAGGCCGTTCTGGATGGTCCGGCCGGTGGCGTGGATGGTGTCCAGGGCGTTCGTGTCGCGGATGATGCGCAGGGTGGCGACCGCCGCCGCCGCCGCGACCCGATTGCCCGCATAGGTGCCGCCATGGCTGACCTTGTCGGGCAGCACGCTCATCACCTCGGCACGCCCACCGAAGGCGGCCGCCGGGTAGCCGTTGCCCATCGCCTTGGCGTACGTGGCCAGATCCGGGGTGATGCCGAAGTACTCGGCGGCGCCGCCCTTGGCGAACCGGAACCCGGTCTTGACCTCGTCGAAGATCAGCAGGATGCCGAACTCCTCGGTCAGGGCGCGCATCTGCTGGTGGAACCCGGCCTGGGGCATGATCCCCTGGGCATTGCCGAGGACCGGCTCGACGATGATCGCCGCGATCTCCTCGCCACGCTGCTCGAACAGCGTCCGCAGTCGGTCGATCCGGTTGTAGCGCGCCGGGATGATCGTCTCAGCGACGGCGGCCGGGATGCCGCGGCCCCAGGCCAAGGCGACCGGAGCGTCGGCATCGCCCAGCTCCGACATGTCGTCGGGTCCGACGCTGATCAGCGCGTAGTCGTGGACGCCGTGGTACTGGCCCTCGAACTTCACGATCTTCTCGCGACCGGTGTAGGCGCGAGCGACGCGCATTGCGTGCATCGTCGCCTCGGTGCCAGACACCGTCATCCGTGCCTTGTCGACCCAGCCGGTGAGCTCCTTGACGAGCTCCATCGCCTGGACCTCGTCTTCGCTGGTCAGGCTGAAGCTGACACCCCGCCGCATCCGCTCGTTGACGTGGTCGTCGACGCGCGGGTCGCCGTGGCCGAGGATGACCGGGCCATAGCCCATCCGCAGATCGACGAATTCGTTGCCGTCGACGTCCCAGACCTTGCCACCCGCACCTCGATCGACATAGATCGTCGATTCGCCCCACGCCCGGAAGTTGGAGTCGGTGCCGCCGGGCAGCGTCTCGAGGGCTCGGCGATAGAGCGCCGACTGGACGGTGCGGCGCAGGGACGGGGCGTGGCGGGCGGCGGGTTCGGTGGCCATGCGGTCCTCGTCGTGCGGGTTGGTCGAGGCCGGCCCGGTGCGTGGGACGGCTGTTGCGCGGGGCGGGACGTGGGAGGTCACATCGTGCCATAGCCGCGAATGCGCCGTCAACGCGACATTCGTCGCGACATCCGCTTCGCGCCACGAATCCCTGTCGCTGTGCGGTCGAATCATTCGCGATGCGCGTGTCAACGCCGCGCGACGGCCCTGCTGCTCGGGCGAACCCGCGGCGTGGCACCATGCGCCCGTGAGCTCGCTCCCGGCCGACCGCCCCGTTTCCTACTGGTTGCGCGCACCCGCCCCGACCGACACCGCCGACCCACCGCTGGCGAGCGGGGAGCGGCTGGACGTCGACGTGGCCATCGTCGGTGGCGGGTTCACCGGCCTGTGGACTGCGATCGCCCTGACCGACACCGACCCGACGCTGCGGGTCGTGGTGCTCGAGGCGGAGACGGTCGCGTTCGGCGCCAGCGGCCGCAACGGCGGGTTCTGCGAGGCAAGCCTGACCCACGGCCTGGCCAACGGCATCCGGCACTTCCCCGACGAGCTCGCACGGCTGGAGCGCGAAGGGATCGACAATCTGGCCGGGCTCGTCGCCTTCACCCAGGAGCACGGCATCGACTGCGACCTCGAGGAGACCGGTACCCTCGCCCTGGCCGATCAGCCCCACCAGGTCGACGAGTTCCGGGCCTGGGTGGACGAGGCTGCCGAGCACGGCGAGCAGCTCGAGTTCCTCGATCGCGACGCGGCCCGCGCCGAGGTCCACTCTCCGCTGTGGCAGGCAGGCCTGTACCGGCCACCCGGACGCGACATCCTGGTCGACCCCGCGCGGCTGTGCCGCGGTCTGGCCCGGGTCGTGCGCGAGCGGGGTGTGGCGGTCCACGAGCGGACCCGGGTGACGAACCTCGAACGTCGCGCCGGGGGCGTCGCGATCGCCACGGCCGGCGGCGCCACGATCCGCGCCCGCCACGTGGTCGTCGCCACCTCGGCCTACTCGGGCTGGCTGCGCCGCCTGTCGCCGCTGTTCGTGCCGGTCTACGACTACGCCCTCGTGTCGGAGCCCCTGCGCCCGGACCAACGAGCCTTGATCGGCTGGCGACGGCGGCAAGGCCTGTCCGACGCGAACAATCAGTTCCACTATTTCCGGCTCACCGCCGACGACCGGATCCTGTGGGGCGGCTATGACGCCATCCATCATTTCGGGAGCCGCGTCGACGCGGCGCTCGACGACCGACCGCAGACGTTCGACCGACTGGCAGCGCAGTTCTTCCGGGCGTTCCCCCAGCTCGACGGGCTGGCCTTCCCGTATCGCTGGGGCGGCGCCATCGACACGACCTCACGGTTCACGGTGACGTTCGGCCAGACGATGGGCGGCCGCGTCACCTATGCGCTCGGTTACACCGGCCTGGGCGTCGGTGCCAGCCGCTGGGCGGGCGGTGTCGTGCGCGACTTCATCCTGCGCCCGGACGAGGATCGACTCCGGCTGCGGCTGGTCAGCAGCCCGCCCGTGCCGTTCCCGCCCGAGCCACTGCGGTCGATGGCGGTCGATACGGTGCGTCGGGAGCTCGACCGGGCGGATCGCAACGACGGGCGGCGTGGCCTCGTCCTGCGCACGCTCGACGCGCTCGGGATCGGCTTCGACTCGTAGGTCATCGCTCAGCCCGGGCGCATCACCATCAGCCAGAGCAGGACCAGCAGCCCGACCGAGCCGACGATCGCCAGCAGCTCCGGGCGGCGTGTGTCGAGCGCCTCGTGCAGCTCGGCGGCGTCGAGCGTGGCGCTCCCCTCCCCGCCGACCAGTTCGCGGAGCCGCACGTAATACGGCGTGGCCACGATGCCCATCACCGCGATCACCACGATCAGGACGACGTACGACGCGATGGCCCACGGGCTGAGCAGCAGGTTGGCGTGCCAGGCCGCGCCGAGCCCACCGACGAGCAGCACGATCAGCCCGACGTAGAGCAGTGCGACCGCCGACTTCGACAGGCCGAGGAGCGCGGCCACCACCCGCGGGTCCGTCTCCCGTCGGACGCGGAACACCGTGAACATCGAGACCCCGTGGGCGATGGCAAAGACGACCACGCCGATGATGTGGACGAGGACCAGGGCCTGGTACATCGTCAGCTGCCGTCCGTCGGGCGGGCCAGGACCGGCTCGCCGGCGTGGGGCGCCGTGATCGTCGGCCTGGCCGACGGATCGCCTGCCAGCTCGAGCAACCGGCGGCCCCAGCGCCACGCCCACAACGGTTGCCCGACGTAGACAGCCGCAGCGGCCCCGAGGCGGCCGCCGTCCGCCATGACGCCGGCCCTGGCGGCCGACCAGCCGCCCGCCACGAACCACACGGCGAGGGCCGCGTAGGCCAGCGACACGTACTGGATCTGCGTCTCGAACGGCAGGCGTTCGGTGACCAGCAGGATCTGCAGCCAGATGATGCTGACCATCGCGGCCAGGCCGACGATCAGCAGTGTCGCCCGGAGCATCGGGCGGCCCGGGCCGGTCAGGGCGTGGATCTCGATGACGGCCGGCAGCATCAGGGCGGTCCCGATGATGCCGAGGATGTCGTTGGTCCGGCCGAGGGTCATCCCTGTCGGCCGCTGCCCCATGCCGAATGCGACGAACATGCCGATCAGCGCGGCCAGGCCGACGGCGTTGACCGGAGCGCTGAGCAGCAGGCCCGCCGCCGCGATCCGGGGGCGGAACCGCCGGCCGGTCACGCCGGTTCCCCGGTCGCGGTCGTCGTACCGGCCGGGACCTGGACGCCGGCCAGCGCCGCCCGGGTCTGCCAGGCGGCCCGGGTCACGACGATGGCCACGAGCAGGATCAGGAAGCCGTTCACGGGATGCAGTGCCGCCAGGGGCGACGGGCGCAGGGCCACCAGCAGCGACTGGAGCGCGAACTGCAGGAGCAGCAGCGCGCTCAGGCCGACCACCCGCCGCGACTGGCGGCCAGCCAGCGCGAGCGCGAGCAGCACGAGCGTCAGCATCCCGAACAGGTAGCCGAACTGGCGATGGGTCTCGAATGAGCGGGGATCGTCGAACAACCCGAGGCCGGCCAGGAAGACCTGGATCACGACACAGGCCACGAACAGCGCGCCGACCACCGGCAGCGCCTGACGAGCGAAGGACATGACGACGGCACCTCTGGGCGGCCGTACCGGCCGATCCATGCCACGGTCGGCGCGCCGGTGTCCCGCTGTCATGGGACCGCTGTCCCGACGATGTCCCGATCAGTCGCGCGGCGGCTCGTCCAGGCCGGCCTCGCGAGCCAGCGCGATCGCGGCGGAGCGGTCGGCGACGTCGAGCTTGGCGAACACGTTCGAGACATGGTTGCGCACGGTCTTGGGGGCGAGGCCGAGTCGCCGCGCGATGTCGGGGTTGGATCGACCGACCGCGACGTGGGCCAGGATCTCGCGCTCGCGCCCGCTCAGCGCCGGGAACGGCAGATCCCCCGCTCCGGCGCCGGAACGCCCGAGATAGCCGGTCATCCGCCGCGCGATCACCGCGCCGAGCAGAGCCTCCCCAGCGGCTGCCGCGTGGACGGCCCGCAGCAGCTCGGCGCGCCCGGCGCCCTTGAGCAGGTAGCCGCGCGCCCCGGCCCGCAGCGCGGCGAGGACGGTGGCGTCGTCGTCGTGCATGGTCAGGACGACGACCGCGACATGCGGTGCGGCATCGACGATCCGAGCGGTCGCCTCCACGCCGTCCAGGCCCGGCATGGTGATGTCCATCAGGACGACGTCCGGGCCCAGCGAGGCGACGGCGCTGATCGCGGCCGCGCCGGTCGAGGCCTCGCCCACGACCCGGACCCCCGCGTCGGTCGCGAGCAGCGCCCGCAGCCCGGCCCGGAACGAGGGGTGGTCGTCGACGATGAGGATGCGCAGCGGCCCGGGCGCGTCGAGCGAATCGGTCATCGGGCGGGTGTCGGCAGCGGCAGCTGGGCGCGGACGATCGTCCCGCGCGATCCGGCCGGTTCGATCGACAGGACGCCGCCCACCTCGGCGGCACGTCGGCGCATCGATTCGAGGCCGGTCCCCCGGCCAGTCGCCGGGAGCTCGCGCGCGTCGCCCGGTCCACCGTCGGCCAGGCCCTGGCCGTCGTCGGCGACCTCGACGGTCAGGCGGTCGTCGGCCACCAGACGGACGGCGCAGGTCCGCGCGCCGGCGTGGCGGATGGCATTGGTCAGGGCTTCGAGCGCGATGCGGTAGGCCGCCACCTCGATCGCCGCGGGCAGCGCCGGCAGGCGGGCCGGGGTCGTCTCGAACGTCACGGTCGGGCCGTTGCCATCGGGGCCGACCGCACTCAGACGCTCGACCTGCTCGTGGAGCGCCCGGGCCAGTCCCAGCTGGTCGAGCGAGGGCGGTCGCAGCCCATCCACGAGTCGGCGCAGGTCGGCCACCGCCGCGTGCGCGTCGTCCGCCACGGCGGCCAGGTCCGCGTCGGCGGCCGATCGGTCGGTGTCGAGGTGGATCGCGGCTGCCTCGGCGCGCATGGCGATCGCGGCCAGGGTCGGGCCGAGCCCGTCGTGCAGGTCGTGCCGCAGCCGGCGGCGCTCCTCCTCCCGGGCCACCACGAGCCGCTCGCGCGACCGCGCCAGGTCGTCGCGCAGTCGCTGGGCATGGACGGCCGCGCCCGTCTGTCGGGCGAGGTCCGCCAGGAGCGCGGCCTCCGTCGGGCTGAACGCCGACTCACCCGCCCGCAGACCCAGGAGCAGGCGACCGACGCGCTCGCCGCCGTGGACCAGCGGAAGGATGTGGACGTCGGCTGGCGGCCGGCCGTGCTCGGCCACGAGCAGCGGCGCACCCGCCGACTCCGGTGCCTCGGGTCCACCCACGGTACCCGGCCCACGTTGCCCACCCGGATCGCCGGGACTGCCCAGCTCCCCGGCGACCTCCAGCGCGACGTACGGCAGGCGAAGGGCGTCGGCCAGCGTCTCGACCACCGCCGGGAATGCTCCGGCCGGGTCGGTCGCCCACTCCAGGCGCATCCCGAGCCGGCGCATCACCCGGACGGGCTGGTCGCGCTGGCCGTACAGGAGGCGGTCGACGGCGTGCTGCAGGGCGTCCCGCAAGGGCAACGCGGCCAGTGCCGCGAGGCCGGTCGCCAGCAGGGACGCGGCGTACTCCTGCGGACCGAGGATCCTCGTCAGCGCCGTCACCGCGACGAGGTAGGCCACGACGACACCGAGCGTCAGGCCGCCGTAGACCAGCGTCCGCCGGATGACGACATCGATGTCGAACAGCCGGTCGTGGACGATGGCCAGGGCCAGCGTCATCGGCATCGGCAGGGAGATGAGACCGATCGCCGCATCGGGCAGCAGCGGCCGGCCGGTCAGCAGCACCGGGCCCATGAACAGCACCAGCCCGAGCGCGGCGGAGCCGGCCAGTCCGAGCGTGGCCAGCCGGCGCCGGGCCCGTTCCGCGGGATCGGTCGTTCGGACATGGCGGATGACGAAGGTGGCGACTGTCATGATCAGGAACGGGACGATCACGGCGACCTGCACGGCCGGCCAGGTGCCGATCCAGGCCAGGACCGACGGCGCGGACAGCGCCGCACCGAGCGACAGACCGGCGTAGGCGACGAAGCCCGCGACGTACACGCCAGGGATCACCCACGGCCGGGATCGAAGCGGCCCGGCCGTGGTCGGGAACACCAGCGCCAGATGGAGCCCGGCCGGCCAGGTGAGCATGTATAGCGGGCCGGTGAGGAGTGCGTGGAGCACGAACGGTCCGCCGCGCACGACGTCGCTGACGGTCGTGCCCAGGTACCACGGGACGCTGCTGCCGACGATCCCGGCCGCGGCCAGGACGAGCGCCGTCGCGGCCGGGGCATCCGGTCGGCGGCGGAATACCCAGCCGGCCAGGGCGGCCGTCGCCAGCGAGAACACGGCCACGCTCCAGCCGGCCGCGAGGGTCGCGCCCACGCCGGTCGCGGTCCAGGCGACGGTCGTGTCGGTTTCGGTCGGGGCAGCGGCGTCGCCGCGCCGGATGGTGTAGGTCGCCCCGTCGGCCGGGCGCACCGCGCCGGGATCGAGCGCCGCCGCTGCCCAGCCCGCCAGCGGCCGACCGTCGACCGCGACGATCGCATCTCCGGGCCGCAGCCCGGCCGCGGGCGGGTCGATCGGGTCGATGCCCACGCTGTCGGCCGACCAGGCGCCGGCATAGAAGCCGACGCGAGCCCCGTCGGACGGGAGCACCATCCGCAGGCAGACCGCCAGCAGGCACGCGGCCACGGCGCCGCCCAGCACCAGCCACCAGACGCGACGCCTGCCGTTGCCGACCCGCACGGTCACCTCCGGCTCACCCGCTCCCGGCGGGAGCGGAGGCCAGTCTAGCGAGCGGGTCGTGCGCGTCGAGCGGTCAGGCCGGGGTCGCCACCCAGGTCGGCAGCTCGCGGGCGAGGGTGGCGAGCGGCAGGGAGCCGTGCCCCAGCACCTGGTCGTGGAACTCGCGCAGGTCGAAGCGGGACCCGTCCCGGGCGGAGATCTCACGACGAAGCGACTCGATCTGGCGCTGTCCCAGCTTGTAGGTCAGCGCCTGGCCCGGCCAGCAGATGTAGCGGTCGGTCTCGATCACCGCGTCCGTTTCGGACAGACCGGCCTGCCGCAGGAAGTCGATCGAGCGCTGGCGGTCCCAGCGCAGTGCGTGGAGACCGGTGTCGACGACGAGCCGCGCCGCTCGCCAGGCTTGGCCATCGAGCATGCCGAACCGCTCAGCCTCGGAGCGGTAGAGACCCATCTCGTCGGCCAGCCGCTCGCTGTACAGCCCCCAGCCTTCGACGTACGCGCCGCCGACCATCCGCGCCCCGAGCCGCCGGAACGTGTTGAGATCCGGGTTCTCCATCTCGAGGGTGATCTGGAAGTGGTGGCCCGGGACGGCCTCGTGATAGGTCGTCGAGGCGAGCTTGGAGTACTTGCGCGATGGCAGGTCGTAGCCGTTGGCGTAGTAGATCGCGTGCCGGTCGCCGGTCGCGGACGGCGGGTAGTAGTAGGCGAACGGCGCGTCCTTCTCCTTGTACTCCTCGACCGGGCGGACCTCGAGGCCGGCCCGCGGCAGGCGACCGAAGTAGCCCGGTGCCACAGCCATGGCGCGATCGATGTCCTCGCGCGCGCGGGCGACGAGCTCGTCCTTCGACGCCGGGGTGTTGCCGGCCTCCGCGTCCAGCGACGCGCGGAAGCCCGCCGTGTCGTCGCCGAAGCCGGCCGTCCGCGCGATGTCGCGTCGTTCGGCCTCGATCGAGGCGAGCTCATCGAGCCCGATCTGGTGGATGACCTCCGGTTCCATCTCCAGCGTCGTCCACGATCGGATCGCGGTTCGGTACAGCCGGTCGCCATCGGGCGCCGACCACAGCCCGGGCTCCTCGCGACTGGCGTGGCGATACTCGCCGCGGAGCGTGTCGAGGAACGCGGCATCGGCCGGATAGACGAACTCGCGGACCGCGTCACGGATCCGTTCGCGGTCCGCGTCCGACGCACCGATGGCGCTGCCCGGCACGATCGCCGACTCGATCGGGATGGCGAGCAGGCGCTCGATCTGGGCGATCGTCCGTTCGGTCACGATCGACGGTGCCGTGAGACCGCTGGCGAGGCCTTCGCGCAGGATCCCCGCGTTGGCCGCCATGAACGCCGGGTAGGCCCGGATGCGGGCCAGGAACGCCTCGAGCCGCTCGGGCGTGTCGACCTGCTGGAACTGGGTGAGCTGCGGCAGCAGCTGCTGCGGTCCGCCCATCTGATCGACGACCCGCAGCTGGTGGAGGCCCTGGTCGTCCTCTTCGACACCGAGTTCGCCGATCACCTGGAGCATGTCGCGGGTGATCCGTTCCTCGGTCGAGAGCCCATCGAGCGGGATCGCCGCCGCCTCGTCAGCGGTGCGCTGCATCAGCCCGCGGACCGCGGCGCGGCCCTCGGGTGAGGGGTCCTCGAGCCGGTCGGCATAGCGCTCGTCGCCGTAGAACGTGGCGGTCGTCGGGTTGTGCTGGAGGATGCCCTCCCAGAATCGATCGGCAAGCGCCTCCACGGCGGATCGTTCGTCGGTCATCGGGTCGGGCCTCTCGTGGGCGGGGTCGGCGGCCCGCGCGCGGCGGGTCGGGCGGCCCTCGGGGGACCGCCGGGATGGGCCCGTAGCGTAGCGTCCGAGGGTCGACCCTGTCCGGGCGTCGACCGGGCGCCCGCGCGAAGTCGGTGCCCGCGCGCGCCGCCGGCCGCTGCGCCCCGCGGTCGGGGACCCTGGCAGGGCGATCAGCCGCCGAACAGCGGCATCTGCTCCCCGCCCCGTTCGACGATCGGGTCGAGCCCGATCAGCGGTTCGAGGTCGTCGAGGTCGGGCCGTTCCGCCGCCAGGAACGTGCGCAGGTGATCCCACTTGATGATGGTCCAGCCGCCACGCTCCATCTCGGCGCGCAGGAGGGGCGACCGTTCCAGCTTGTGGCGGACGAGGTCGGTGCGTTCCGGCGCGATGGCGAGGAAGCGGATGAGGCGCTCGTCGGGCTCGATCCGCGCATGGCGACGCAGGAGCGGCTCACCGAGCATCGCCGTCCACTCGACCTCGAACAGGAGGGCGACCTTGTTGCGGATGTACCAGATCGCGTCGACCTCGGCGAGGGCGTCCACCGGGCGGCCGATGCTCCCCAGGTAGGCGTTCTGCTCGCGTTCCTGGAGCAGGTCCCCGAGGTGCCCGCCGCCGTGCCGGCGGGCCTGCTCGCGGCCGGCCAGCCAGACGCGCATCCCGAGTCGGTGGCCGGCCTCGGTGAGCATCGCGAGCAGCTCGGTGTGCTCCTGGCTGCGACGCAGCAGGTCCTCACTGGTGATCAGCTGATCGGGCGTGCTGGCGAGGCTGCGGTAGCTCTCGAGACAGGCTCGCACGAGCGTTTCGTCCGGCAGGTCATGGCCGGTGAACAACGTCGCGATGCGCTCGTAAAAGGCCGCCTCCGAGAGCGGACCGGCGGTCGACAGCAGGCTGAAGACCGCCCATTCGACGCGATCCGCAAGGGGCGCGGCGGCGGCCGCCCGGTCGGCATCCTGGGCGAGCCACCAGCGACCCGGCTCGATCTCGGCCAGACGGCGTTGGGTCGACCGGCCGAGCTCCTCACGGATGAGGCTCAGCAGGCGCTCGACCGGGTCCGTGGCGAGTCCGGGCTCGCTCGTCGATCGACGCGCCGGCGTCGCTGTCGGGTCGGATCCGTCCGCCGGCGTCTGCGCTTCGGACACGGATGCCGGCTCGGGCCCGGCGATCGCCGGCGGATCGGACGGCAGGTCGTCGCTGCGCAGTGCGCCCGTCGGTCGCGATCCGGTGGCCAGCCGACGGAGCTGCCCCGATCGGTCAAGACCGACCAGGATCTCGCCGAACAGCCGCTCCATCCGGGCCGGCTCTCCGCGCGCGCGCAGGGTGTCGACCGCCGCCTCGGTCACGACCTTGGCCGCCTCCGTCGCCGAGAACGGCCGCTGATCGAAGCGCTCCGGTGGCGCGAACAGCCCGCGACCGGGGACGACATCGGGGTCGCCCGGTCCGCCCGGCACGGCCGGCAGCCCGACATTGGCCCGGGTCCGCGGGCCCGGTGGGAGGGGCGTCCCGGGAGGCACCAGCTCGACCACGCCCGCGCTCGCGTCGTCGGGATCGGATTGCCGAGCGACGACGACGCGGTAGCCCGCGGACGCCCCGCCGATGGCGACCGCCGCGAGCGCCTCCGGCCCGCCGTCGACCAGCTGGACCACGCGGCCGTCGCGCGCCATCGAAGGCTCGACCGCCGCCAGGGAGCGACCGATCGCCACCGCCTGCCATGACCATGGGGCGCGCAGGGAGTGATCGGCCAGGGCGTCGATCGGCAGCATCGCGGCCGCCTCTCGCCCGAGCGTCCAGGCTGCGCCGTGATAGGCCGCCGCCAGACGATCGAGGCTCGGCCGGCTCGGCGGTTGACCGAGGACGAGCCGGACCTTGGGCACCGGCGGTCCGGACCGGCCGTACATCGCGTCGGGGGCGCCGCCGTCGTTGAGCGCCCGGACGGCGGACGGGCTGCTGACCGTCAGGACCGCGGTCGCCGCACCCTCCCCGAGTGCCCGGAGGTCGGCGCCAAGGCGTGCCTGCAACGGGCCGAGCGCGCCCCCCTCGAGTCGCTGGACGAAGCCGCGGACGGTGCGGAAGCCCTCCTCGAACGCGAGCCACGGGTTGCGCTCCCGCCACTGCGGCTGGGTCGGCAGGCGCACATGCCCGCCCGACACGCGCAGGGTTCCGCCGCGCCCGCCTGCGCCGGCCAGCCGGCTCGATGGCAGGATGGCGTGGAGGAGCGCGAGGCGCAGCGCGGCGAGTACCGGTGCGGCACGCAGATCAGCCTCGATGCGATCCATGATCGCGGTCAGCGCCACGAGCTGGCGCGGGGTGTGGAGATCGAGCAGCTCGTCCACCAGGTCAGGCGCGCCGTCGACGAGCGGGAACCGATCGCGTGCCCAGCCGCGCGCCGCCTCGGCGTCGGTATCGGCCATCGCGCGCGCCAGGTCGTCCGGCTCGAGCGGCGCATGGCGCTGCTCCGAGCCACCACGCTGGTCGCGGCAGACCGTGCAGCGGTAGTGGCGGGTGGTGACGACCGGGGGCGCGTCGGGCTGCTCGATGGCCCAGGTGAACTCGTCGGCGACGAGCATCCGCCCGCAGGTGGCGCAGCGGGTCGCGAACAGGTCGCCCATCGACACCTTCAGGCTCGACTCGCCACGCGGCGACGCCGACATGCCCTGGAACGCGGCGTCGAGGTGGCGGACGTCCGGCGGTCGCAGCACGACCTCGGCGAGCATCCGCGTCAACGGGTTGGATTCGATCGAGACGGCCTTGCGCTGGCGGTCGAGCGCGGCGCGGGCCACCCAGCCACCGCGACCGGCCAGGTCGGCGACCACGTCTCCGGGGCCGGTGTGGTCCTCGATATGGGCGGCGAGCAGGGAGGCGGCCGGGGTGGGCGCCAGCCGCTCGAAGACCGGCAGGCTGCCGCCGACCTCGGTTCGCGCTGCCCCGATCCGGGCGTTCATCACCGACAGATGCTAGCCCATGAGCGCCAGGCGGCCGGCTCCGCGCCGGCTGGCCAGGCTCGTGCGGCTACGCCTCGTCGAGGTCCTCCGCTTCCTCCTCGAACGCCTCGTCGGTCGTCGATTCGGGTGGCAGCACGCGGTCGAGGTCCTCGATCTCCTCGTCCTCGTCGTCGTCCTCGAGCTCGTCCTCGAGCTCCATCTCCTCGCGCACGAGGGTGCCCTTGGTGTACGGCCGCAGGTCGGTCGACTTGGCGGCGGTCGGGAAGCTGACCTTGCCGTAGTTGCTCGGGTCCTGGAAGGTCTCGCGGATGATCAGGCGGACGTCCTTGTCGCCGAGGCTGGTCACCCCGGCGGCGTACTTGTTGCCGTCGGCGATGAGCTTGAGCAGCCGGGCTGCGACACGCGGCTCGACGACACCGATGCGCATCCCGTTGCTCGACGCGATGAGCCGGTTGCCCTCGGGCGTGAGCTCGACCGAATCGCCCGGGTTGACCTGGGCGAGTTCCTTCGGGGTGGCGAGGTCGGTCAGGAACGCGAAGCCGGTCTTGCCGGTCTCCTCGACGAAGATGCTGACCGGCGCCTTGCTGCCGTCCTGGGCGGGGACCGTCTTCTCGCCGGCGGCGCTGAGCAGCATCTTGAGCCGATCGATGTTCCGCTCGGCGATGCGGTTCGTCGGATCGAGCGCCAGCGCGGTCTGGTAGTGCTCGCGTGCCTCGCCGAGCATGCCGAGCTCCCAGAGGGCCTTCGCCAGCCGGTTCTCGGCCTCGGCGTCGGGGCCCAGCTCGAGCAGCTTCCGGTTGGTCGCCGCGGCGTCCGCCCACTGCGCATCCGACGCCTGGGAGATCGCCTGCTCGGCGAGCTGGCGGCGGGTGCGGGTCAGGTTGGCCGGGCTCTGGTTGCTGGTCTCGACGTCGGGGAAGGTCACGGTCGGATGGTCCTTTCGGGGCGCACTGGAGCTGGGTCGGGGTGATGCAGTCGCGGCGCGTCGCGGTTCGGGGATCGGGGCGCGCGACATCTCCGACGTCACTGTGCGGGCATCGCTTTCTAGCACCGGACGGGCGAACCGTCAAACGGCGGACGTCCGGCCAGCGTCGAGGCTAGGTCCGGACCATCAGATTGAGCGCGACGATCAGCGCGCCGAGGATGACCAGCAGGGCGGTCTGCCAGATCCAGCGGACGTCCCGACGACGTGACGGCGGCGCGCCGTGGAACGCGTCCCACAGGTAGAAGGTGAGCGTCAGCAGGGCAGGACCCATCAGCCGGGGGATCTCCATGAAGCGCACGGCCGCCGCCGCGATGGCGATGGCTCCGGCGTACGTGGCCGCGGACCACAGGGCGTCCCGCAGGGTCGCCACCCGCAGCGCCGCGGCGCGATACCCGAGCAGGAACGCGATGACCGCGTCGCCGACGGCCAGGACGAGCAGGTCGCCGCGCGGCAGCGGGCCACCGGCAACGCCCGCGGTCCCGGGCTGGGCGAGCCCACCGGGCACCGTCGCACCGACGCCCACGAACCCGAGGAAGGCGACGATGAGCGTGGTCACGAGGACCGCCGAGCGCTCGTCCGTGTCGAGCCCGGAGGGGGCGTGCAGGATCCTCGCCTCGAGCGCCAGGCACCGCTCGACCAGCCAGCCGGTCACCAGCACCGCCGGCACGAGCCCGAGGCCGAACGGCACGAGCCGGATCGCGCCGAGGCAGGCCACGGCGGCGACCGCCGGCAGGATGAGCGACTCGACGGGAACGCCGAGGCCGCCCGTGTCGGTGTGGGCGGTCTCGTCGCCGAGCACCTGCAGGCTGCCCAGGACGATCGCCCCGAGCAGGAAGATGGCGACGAACCAGGTACTCGGCGGCTCGACCAGGCGTGACAGGCCGACGACCGTGAGCGCCGCCAGGGCCAGGTCGCGGCGGCCGGCTCGATCGTCCATCGGGGCGATGGTACGCGCCGCCGTCATGCCCGCCCTGGCTTCCCGGCGACCCACGCCAGCAGCTCGGCCCGCGACCGCGTGTTGAGCACGTGGCGTGGCTCGACCCATGCCCGTCGCGCCTGGCTGATCCCCCAGCGCAGGTGGTCGAACTCGGCCGTCTTGTGCGCGTCCGAGTCGATCGACAGCGTGCAGCCCGCGTCGACCGCGCGTCGAGCGCGCTCGACCGCCAGGTCCAGCCGGTGCGGCGAGCCGTTCATCTCGAGCACGGTCCCGGTCCGCGCCGCCTCCGCGTAGACAAGCTCCCAGTCCAGATCGAGATCGTCGCGGCCGTTGATCATCCGGCCGGCCGGATGGGCGATGACGTCGACATGCGGGCTGCGGATGCCGTTGAGCGTCCGCCGCGTCAGCTCCGCCTTCGACTGGCGGCGCGACACGTGCACCGACGCGACAACGAGGTCGAACCGGGCCAGCAGGTCATCGTCGTAATCGAGACCGCCGTCGGCGCGGATCTCGAGCTCGCAGCCGTGGAGCAGGCGAAAGCCCTCGGCCGGTGTCTCGGGCGGCGCTGTCCCGTCGGCCTCCTCCCGCGCGAACCGCTCGTTCAGGTCGGCGATGATCGTCCGTTGCTGCTCGACGCGGTCGGGCGCCAGGCCGCGGGCGATGGCCAGCGACTGGGAGTGATCGGTGAGCACCTGGTAGGCATGCCCCCGCCGTCGGGCGTGCTCGGCCATGACCTCGATGGAGTGCGTACCGTCCGACCAGTCCGAGTGACTGTGAAGGTCGCCGCGCAGGTCCCCGATATCGACCAGCGTCGGCAGCGTGCCCGCCAGCGCCGCCTCGATCTCGCCGTCGTCCTCGCGCAGCTCCGGCTCGATGAAGGGCAGACCGAGGAAGGCGTAGACATCGGCTTCGGTCGCGAACGTGCGCAGCTCGGCCGCGCTGCCGGTCAGCGGCTGGCCGTCCTCGGCGATGCGCAGGAAGCCCTTCTCGGACAGGCTCCAGCCCTGGTCGCGTGCCCGCTCACGCAGCCGGACGTTGTGCTCCTTGGATCCGGTGAAGTGGACCCGGTAGGTGCCGGCGGTGCCGGGCGGCATGACCATCAGGTCGACCTGCGGGCCGCGCATCAGCCGGACCGACGCCTTGTAGCCGCCCTGGTTGATGACCGCCTCGACGACCCCGAGCGCGGTGAACCGCTCGATGAGCCCCGGACCGTCCGCGGTCTCGGCCAGCAGGTCGAGGTCACCGATCGACTCGCGCCGGCGGCGGAACGATCCGGCCGGCTCGATCGACACGAGCTCCGGCACGTCCGTCAGCGCGGCGACGAGGCCAAGGATGTGCGCCTCGGCGTGGTGCAGCAGCATCCGGCGAGGGGTCGCGGCCAGCCGCTCGATCCCCTCCAGGACGAGCGCCTCGGTGCGGGCCGACAGGCCCTTCAGCGTCTGCAACCGGCCCGCCTCCGCAGCGCGACGCAGATCGTCGACGGAGGCGATGCCGAGTCCGGTCCAGATCTGGCGGACGCTCTTGGGACCCAGGCCGGGGATGCGCAGGAGCGCCACCAGGCCGGGCGGTACCTCCGCCGAGAGTCGCTCGTGGAAGGCCATCCGCCCGGTCGTCACGAGTTCCGTGATCTTGTCGCTGATGGCCGCCCCGACCCCCGGGATCTTCGGCGCCGTGCCGCTCCGGTACGCGGCGACGACATCGATCGGGCTGCGGCCGAGGGCGTCGGCGGCCCGGTGGTAGGCGACGGTCTTGAACACCAGCTCGCCCTTCACCTCGAGCATGTCGCCGATCTCGTGGAAGATCCGGGCGAGGTCGCCGTTGGTCAGCTCCCGCGCGCCCTCGTCTGCCGTGTCCGGCTGCAGATCGGCGTCGGCCGGTGCCTCGAGCGGCGCCGGATCGAGGTCGAGACCGTGGCTGAGCTCGACCGACGAGGTGTCGAGGTCGGGCGAGGGATCGGTGCGCGCGACGCGGCGTGGCATGGCCCCCGATGGTACCCGGGGTGCGGCTGGCTAGGCTGCCACCACCCGGTCGCGGCCGGCTCGCTTCGCGCGGTACAGGGCCCGGTCGGCCACCTCGATCAGCGCCTCGATCGGTTCGTCCGGCTCGGTCGCGACCGCCACGCCGACCGACACGCTGACCCGGTCGACGCCGAAGCGGGCGAGGTCCAGGCCGCGCACCCCTGCCCGGATCCGCTCGCCGACCTCGGCCGCGACGCCGGGATCGGGATTGCGCAGCAGGACCACGAACTCCTCGCCGCCGAAGCGCGCCGGAACGTCATCCTCGCGGACCGCCGACACGATCGCTCCGGCCACCGCCCGCAGGACCTCGTCGCCGGTGCCGTGACCGTGACGGTCGTTGAGCGCCTTGAACCGATCGATGTCGACCATCAGGATGCCGACGGCGTCACCGGCCCGGCGGCGCTGGGCGAGCAACGCCACGAACTCCTCGAAGTAGTGCCGGTTCGGCAGCCCGGTCAGCGCATCGGTCGATGCGCGCGCCTCGGCGGCACGGTGCGAGTAGGCCCGGGCGAGGGCCGCCGAGGCCTCGGTCGCGGCCGCGCCAAGGATGCGCCGGGTCGCCTCCGGCCAGTCCGCTGCGACCCGCCGGGAGAGGACGATCGCCCCGACCACGCCGTCGGGTGTGGTGAGCGGCGCGGCCAGGGCCTGGGTCAGGCCGTACACATCGCGGACGCGGCGAGCGATGCGATCGGCCACCTCCGGAGGGGTTGCCAGTCGACCGCGGATCGGATCGTCGAGGTCGCTCGCCGGCAGGGGCGTGGAGTGTTCGGGCACACCCGGGTGCGCGCTGACGAGGCGCGCCTCGAGCGACGGGGCGTCCCGCCGCCGCCGGACGACCACGATGTGGTCGGCGCCGGTGGCCGAGCCGAGCTCCTCGACGATGGCGTCGACGATCGCGTCGGGTGATACGGAGCGCGACAGGCCGCTCAGGATGCGGGCGAACGAGTCCGCCTCGGCGCGGCTCCGCGCATCGAGCGCGGCCACGGCCGTCGCGTGCAGGAGCGCCGCGCCGCCGGCCACGATCACGATGGCCAGCAGGAGCCAATCGCCCGGGTCGGCCCCGGCTCCGATGGCCCGCAACAGTGTCGCCACGACGACGACCAGGAAGGCGGCGGAGAAGACCCACCACGACCGGCGGACCCGCGGATCCGACGGATCGACAGCATGCGCGGGGCGCAGGTGCGGTTGGCTCACGTCGGGAGTACACGATGCGGCTTCGGGGCCGTCGCGTCCACTCCCGCCGGATGGTACGGATGGCGACGAGTGACCGGTACTTTCGTTCGCTCAGGCTGCGGCGTCGTCCCCGCTGCGCCGTTCCTCGTTGCCCGCCGTGGCCGCGTCATGTCCACCGGCCCGCTTGATGGCGTACAGCGCGCTGTCGGCCGCAGCGATCAGATCGGTCGCCGTGCGACCGTCGGACGGGAACGTGGCGACGCCGATCGAGACCGCCATCGGCACGGAACCGCGTTGCTCGTCGACGAACGGGTGGTCGCGGAACGCGTCCAGGATCCGCTCCGCTGCGATGCAGGCATCGGCGGCGTCGGTCTCGGGCAGGATGAGCGCGAACTCGTCGCCGCCGTACCGGGCGGCGATGTCGGAGGCGCGCAGCGTCGAGCGGATGAGCTCGGCGACCCAGGTGAGCACGCGGTCGCCGAACAGGTGGCCGAACGTGTCGTTCACGAGCTTGAAATCGTCGAGGTCGAGCATGAGCATGCTCAGCGGCCGCTTGGCGCGCTGCGACCGGACGATCTCCTCGCCCAGTCGCTCGTGGAGGTAGCGGTGGTTGTAGAAGCTCGTCAGCGGATCCCGATCGGCGAGCTTGCGCGCGTCCTCGTACAACCGGGCGTTTTCGAGCGCCATGGCCGCCTCGTTGGCCATCGTCCGGGCCAGCTCGAGACGCTGCGCATCCCAGCGGACCTCCCCCTTGGAGAACATCTCGACGAGGCCGATCGCCTGGCCCTTGGCCACCAGCGGCAGCATCGCCAGCATCCGCAGCCCATCGCGACGAAGCAGCGCGACCTCGGCCGGATCGGCCGCCGCATCCTCGGTGTCGATGATGACGGTGATGCCGCGCTCGAGGACGCGGAGCGTCTCCGGGAAGCCGGCCACCTCGAAATACGGCTCCATGTCCTCGAGCCGCTCGGGCGGGTAGTAGCCGAGTGATTCGACCCGTCTCGACGGGCGATCCCAGTAGCTGATGGCGCATTCGTCGACGCCCATCGCCCGGGCCAGATGGCCGGCCATCAGGTTCGCGACCTGGCGCGGATCGAGGCTTTCGGACAGCTCGCCGCTCATATCCAGCAGCCGCCGCAGCTCGCGGGCGAGTTCCTGGCTGCGAGCCAGCAGTCGGGCGGATTCGACCGCCGTGGCGGCGTGGTCGGCGAGGATCAGCAGCAGGCGCAGGTCGTCGGCGTCAAAGCCGTCCAGCCCCAGTTTGGACAGGGTGATCACCCCGACCGTGAAGCCGTCGTAGCGCATCGGGACGACGAGCATCGATTCGTCCACGTCGTCGGTGCCGGCGATGGTCTGGCCGCGCAGGTCGCGGTTGGCGTCGTTGATGAGCAGGGGCTCGCCATGTTCGGCGACCCAGCCCGTGAAGCCCTCCCCGAGCCGACAGCGGAGCAACTCGAAGTCGACGTCCTCGTACGCCCCGACCCGGCCCTCGAACGCGATCGGCACGACCTGGTCCGGCTCCTCGAGGAGGTACACGCGGGCGTTGTGGTACTCGATGATGCGACCCGTCTCCTCGACCAGGGTGCGCCCGACCTCCTCGATCGTCGAGGCACGGCTGAGCCGACCCGAAACGGCCTGCAGCACGGCCAGTTGGGCGGCGCGGGTCTCCGTCTCCTCGAACAGCTCGGCATTGGTGAGAGCGATGGCCGCGTGGGTGGCGAGTGTCGTCAGGAAGGCGACATCGGCGTCGGTCCACGTGCGAGCCTCACGCGTCACGGCCGACAGCGCGCCGATGACCCGATCATGGTGGGTGAGCGGCGCGATCAGGTCACCGGCGAACTCGATGATGCCGTCGTAGCGCTCCTTGCCGAACCGCCGTGGGCCGTCCTCGCCGCCGGCGTCCGTCCAGGCCGCGACCCGGCCGGTTCGCAACACCTCACCCACCCAACCGTCGCCGATCCCGAACATCGGCAGCGCCGCGGCCACCGCGTCGTCGAGCCCGGCCCACGCGGCGACGACGAGCTTGTCGTCCTTGAGGATGCGGATCGTCACGTAGTCGACTCGCAACGCCCGCTTCGTCTCGTCGACGATCGTCCGGAACAGGTCCTGTCGGTCATGCGATGCGGCGAGCCGTTCTGCGATGCCGAGCAGGGCGTCGAGCCGCTCGGCGAGCTCGGCCTCGAGCGCGCCGTCGGCCCGCGGCTCGTGGTCCGGAGCGGTCGGTTCGGGCTCGGCGTGGCCGGATATCGTGGTGGGGTCCGCGGGCACGGCGGCAGGCGACGGCGTGGCGGGCGCCATGGTCACGGCGGCCACGGCCTCGGCGGCGAGGGTCGCCGTGGGGGTGGTCGGGGCACGTCCGGGCAGCAGTCGTCGGAACAGCGACGGCCGTGACGGCTCGAACGACGCGTCCGACCGATGCTCGATCGGTTCGCCGCGAAGGGTGCGCGCGCTCATGGACCCCGATGGTGGCACGACCGCAGTCGACTGGCAGCGGCGTATCCGTTCGGCGAGCCCCGAACGGAAGTCCTACGGCATCGTGCGTAGTCGGAGCGGATCCCTTGGGTCGTCCTACCCGGCACATCGGCCCGCAGCCGGCGTGGCCCCGCGCCGAGACCGCCAGATCCACGCCCCGGGAGGGTTAGGCGGACTTCAGGGGCCCGATCCGCTTCTCCAGGCGGCGACACGGCATCGCCACGCACGACGCACGGGCCAGACCTCGCCCTTCCAGCCGATCGGGCGGCTCCGAGGCCGCCGAACGCTCCCCGGGCGGGGATCTGGCGAACTACCCGGTGTCCGGCGGAGCCCAGCGCCATTCCGCCGCCGCGGGACCGGCCGCCGCGGTGCCGCCCCCCGCGCCTCGGCCGCCACGGGACCGCCTCCGCGGCCCGGCCGCCGCCGCCGGACCGCTCCCGCGGCCCGGCCTCACATCATGACCAGGCCACCATCCACGGCCAGGACCTGGCCCGTGATGTAGCGCGCCTCGTCGGACGCCAGGAACGCGACGGCATCGGCGATCTCCTCGGGCGTGCCGAACCGACCGAGCGGGGTGCGTGCCGTGATCTCGGCCATCAGCGGCTCGGGCAGATCCCGGGTGAGCTCCGTCAGGACGAATCCGGGGGCGACCGCGTTGGCGGTGATCCCACGCGAGGCCAGCTCCCGGGCCGTGGCCTTGGTCAGGCCGATCAGCCCGGCCTTCGCGGCGCTGTAGTTCGCCTGGCCGGTCTGGCCGGCCTGCCCCGAGACCGAGGTCATGTTGATGATCCGGCCGCCACGCGCCTTGAGCATCGGCCGGGTGACGGCCTTGATCATCCAGAACGCGCCGAACAGGTTGGTCTCGAGCACGTCACGCCAGTCGGTCTCGGACATCCGCATGATCAGGTCATCGCGGGTGATGCCCGCGTTGTTCACCAGGATGTCGACCTTGCCGAACGCCTGCAGCGCGGCCGACACGACCGTCTCGGCCGATGCGATGTCGGACACATCCGCCTGGACGGCGAGCGCCCGCCGCCCGAGCGCCTCGATCGCGGCGGTCGTCTCGGCCGCGGCGGCGGCATTGCCCTTGTAGCTGAAAGCGACGTCGGCGCCCTGGGTCGCGAGCCGGACGGCGATCGCCCGGCCGATACCCCGCGATCCGCCGGTGACCAGCGCCGACTTGCCGGTCAGGTCGATCATGCGGGTACCTCCGTGTCGGCCTGGCGGCGGGCCGGATCAGGCTCACCGGGGACAACGTCGTCGAGCGGCACGTCGACCGGGCCAGGTCGGGCCATGATCGCCGCCAGCGCGTCGGGGATGGGATCGACCGAATCCCAGTCGACCGGCAGCCGGACGCGAACGTCCTCGGGCCGGACCGCGGCATCACCGGCCACGCCCCGGGCCGGATCGGCCGTCCACTGCAGGGTCACGGCGCCGCTGGTGAACCCCGCCCCGAACGCGACGATGACGATGTTGTCGCCGACCTTGACCCGGCCCTCGTTGACGGCCTCGGCCAGGGCGATCGGCACGGACGCGGCCGACGTGTTGCCGTACTTGTCGAGGTTGACGAACATCCGGTCCATCGGCAGGTCGAGCCCCTTCGCCACCGCCTCGATGATCCGGACGTTGGCCTGATGCGGGATGAACAAGGCGATGTCCTCGGGCTCGAGACCCGCTCGCCGGATCGACTCGAGGGCGGTCGTGGCCATCGTCTTGGTCGCGAATCGGTAGGTCTCGCGGCCTTCCATGCGGATGTAGTGCTCGCCACGCGCGATGGTCCCCGCCGACGGCGGCGCCTTGGCTCCGCCGGCCGGCAGCCAGATCATGTAGGCGCCCTGTGGCTCGGTCGTCATCTCGATGCCGAGACTGCCGCCGGGCGCATCGGACGCTGACAGTACGACCGCGCCGGCTCCGTCGCCGAACAGGATGCACGTGCCGCGGTCGGAATAGTCGAGGAACCGGGTCAGCAGCTCGGCGCCGATCACGAGCACGTGCTTGGCCATCCCGCTCTGGATGTATGCCTGCGCCGACGCGAAGGCATAGACGAAGCCGGAACAAGCGGCGGCGACGTCCATCGCGGCGGCGCGCGTGTTGCCGATGGCCTCCTTGACCAGCGCGGCCGTCGACGGCATCCAGTAGTCGGGCGTCAGCGTGGCGAGCAGGATGAGGTCGATCTCGTCGGGTTCGATGCCGGCCGTCCGGATGGCCCGCAACGAGGCGACCGCAGCCATCGACGCCGTCGTCTCGTGGGCGGCTGCGACGCGGCGTTCACGGATACCCGTGCGCGACACGATCCATTCGTCGTTGGTGTCGACCATCCGCTCGAGATCCTTGTTGGTCAGGATCTGCGACGGGGCGTAGCGGCCCCAACCGGTGACATGGGCACGACGCTGGGGAGCGGGCGGATTCACAGTGGTTCCACCTCGATGAGCGGCTGCTTGGCCTTGACCAGGGTGCCGCTGTCGGCCACCACCCGGACCACGCGACCGGCCAGATCGGACTTGATCTCATTGAACAATTTCATGGCCTCGATGAGGCCGATCACCTGGCCCACCGCGACCTCGCCACCGACGGCGACGTACGGTCCCGACCCTGGTGCCGGGGAGGCATAGAAGATGCCCGTCAGCGGCGCCTTGACCGACGGCGGGGCGGTGACGGAGTCGGCGACGGCGGCCGATGTCGACTGGCCGGACTGGGCCGACGCACCGGACACGGTGTCGTCGCCCGCGCTGCCTGGGCTCGCTGCAGCGCCGACGGCGACGAGCGCGGCAGGCTTGCGCAGGATGAGCCCGGTGTCGCCCGCCTCGACCTCGAGCTCGGTCAGGTCCGAGCGATCGAGCAGGGCCGCGAGCCGGTCGATGAGGCGGAGCAGCTCGACGTCGCCGCGGTCGCGCGGCGGCGCGGGCACGGGATCGCCCGCGACCGGATCGGCCGCCGCGGCCGGATCGGCCCCCGCGGCCGGATCGACCGCGGCCGGATCGGCGGGCGTGGTGCCCGCGGCCGGATCGGCCGCGCCTCCCGGTCCCGGCCCGACCGCCCGCGGCTCGACGTCGTCGGTCATCCGTCCCACCGCGCAAACAGGAGGGCCGTGTTCTGGCCACCAAAGCCGAACGAGTTGGACAGCGCCACCCTGATGTCGTGCCGAAGCGCCTGGCCGGCCACGATCGTGAGTCCCTCGGCGGCCGGATCGGGATCGGTCAGGTTGAGTGTCGGCGGGACACACGATTCGCGGATCGCCTGGATGCTGGCGATGGCCTCGATCGCCCCGGCCGCGCCAAGCGTGTGGCCGAGCATCGACTTGCTGGCCGTGATCGGGATGCGACCGGCGCCGTCGCCGAAGACCGTACGCATCGCGTACAGCTCCGACGGGTCGCCCTCGGGCGTCGACGTGGCGTGGGCGTTGATGTGATCGACGTCGTCCGGGCCGAGACCGGCCTTCTCGAGCGCCCGGCGAGCCGCCCGGACGGCACCGATCCCGCCCGGCGCTGGCAGGGTGATATGCGACGCGTCGGCGGTGGCGCCGTAGCCGACGACCTCGGCCAGCGGGGTCGCCCCGCGTGCCTGCGCGTGGCCCAGCTCCTCGAGGACGAGGACACCGGCCCCTTCGCCGCAGACGAAGCCGTCCCGTGCCGTGTCGAACGGACGCGAGGCCGCCGCTGGATCGTCGTTCCGTGTCGAAAGCGCCCGCATCGCGGCGAACCCACCGACCAGCCATTCGTGGATGCACGCCTCGCTGCCACCCGCGAGCATGACGTCGGCATCGTCGCGACGGATGATCTCCGATGCCTCACCGATCGCGTGGCCGCCGGTCGCGCACGCCGACACCGTCGCGAAGTTCGGTCCGGTCATGCCGAAGTTGATGGCCACCTGGCCCGATCCGACGTTGGGGATGCCCATCGGGATGAGGAACGGGCTGATACGGTCCGGCCCGCGCAGGGCCGTCGTCGAGATCCCGTCGTACAACGTGGCGACGCCGCCGATCCCGGTTCCCAGCACGACCCCGGTCCGTTCGGCGAGCGCGCCCTCGAGCCGGCCCGGCAGACCGGCCCGGTCCATCGCCTCGCGTGCAGCGACCAGGCCGAACTGGATATAGCGGTCGATGCGCCGCTGGTCCTTGCGATCGAGCACGTGGCTGGCGTCGAGCCCGCGGACCTGGGCGCCGATGCGCGAGGTCAGCCGGGAGGGGTCGAACGCATCGATGGTGGTCACCCCCGAGCGGCCCTCGACGAGGCCGGCCCAGGTCGACGCGACGTCGTTGCCGAGCGCGGTCAGCATGCCCATGCCGGTCACCACCACGCGCCGTCCGCTCATCGGACGAGCTTCCCCGTGCGCACCGTTGCCGCCCGGTACACGTCGCCGGCCAGCCCGCGCGCCGAGATGGCGTTGGCCACGTCGAGGTTGTCGAATGCCGTGCGCCGGATCTCCGCGACGACCTCGCCGTCGGCGACATCGATGAGCGCCCACGACGCCGTCGGGTCGCCGTCGAACACATAGCCGGCCGATCCGGTGTTGACGATGACCTTCCAACCGAGATCGCGGACCTCGGGCAGATGGGTGTGACCGCAGACGACGACCCGGGCGTCCGTGCGCGACACGAGCTCGATCGTCACCGACGGGTCGAGGCTCTGATCGAAGCCCGCCGTCTGCGACCCCGGCGACGCATGGCAGCCGAGCACGAGCGTGTCGTCGACTGCCCGCCAGCGGCGCTCGGCCGGCAGCCGTCGGAGCCAGTCGATGCGGTCCGGGCCCAGCGCGTCGTGCGCCCATTCAGCGGCGTCGACGATCGCGTCCGGCACGCCGTCGATCATCCACGGGAAGGCGGCCGCGTAGTCGAAGTCGGCGACAGCGATGTCCGTGTTGCCGCTCATGACCAGGGCGCCGTCGTCCGCGAGGCTGCGCAGCACGTCGACGACGAGCGCCGGCTCCGGGCCGTTGAGGACGAGGTCGCCGGCGATGATCACGGCGTCGGGCTTGGCCCGGGCGACATCGGCGAGGACCGCCTCGAGCGCCGCGGCGTTGCCGTGGATGTCCGACAGGGCAGCGATGCGGCTCATCGCAGTGCCCCTTCGGGCGGGATGATGAAGCTCAACAGGCCCTCGCAGGCGACCTCCCCGTCGACCGTCGCGACCCCGCGACCCTTGCCGAACCGCGACCCGAGTTTCTCCATCGTGATCTCGAGACGCAGCGTGTCGCCCGGCGACACGATGCGCTTGAAGCGGACGTCGTCGATGCCGGCGAACAGGCCGATGCGGTCGCCGAAACCCGGCTGCCTGGCAACGTACACGGCCATCGTCTGGGCGAGCGCCTCGACCTGCAGCACGCCCGGCATGACCGGCAAGCCCGGAAAGTGACCCGCAAAGAACCATTCGGTCGCGGTGACGCCCTTGATCGCCACGATCCGCTTCGCGTCCGGGTCGTACTCGACGACGCGGTCGACGAGCAGGAACGGGTGGCGATGGGGGATCAGGGCCTGGATCTCGGCGGTCGTGAGGATGGTGTCGGTCACCGGCGACTCCTGGTTCGGTCGGCTGCAGTGTGGTCGGTCGGATGGGGCGGGAGCGGACCGGCGTGTGCAGGTCTGCACCGCCGGACGCCGGATCGGCCGGCCATCAGGTGCGAGCGGCCGCGGCCAGGAACGCGGCGCTGCCGACCCGATCGAGCAGGTTGGTCGTCATCCGTCCCTCGAGGAACGTCTCCGACGCCAGGAGGGCCTGATGGATGTCGACGTTGGTGGCCAAGCCGTCGATGACGAGCTCCTCGAGGGCGACCCGGCCGCGGGCGATGGCGGTCGCCCGGTCGGGACCCCACACGACGAGCTTGCCCAGCAGCGAGTCGTAGAACGGGGGGACCTCGTAGCCGGTGAACAGGTGGGAGTCGATCCGGACACCCGGCCCTCCGGGCGCGTGGTAGCGCTCGACGACACCGGCCCCGGGGCGGAAGTCGTGGGCCGGATCCTCGGCGTTGATGCGGAATTCGATCGAGTGGCCGCGCATCTCGACGTCCGCCTGGTTGATGCCGAGCGGCTCCCCCGCCGCGATGCGGATCTGCATCGCGACCAGATCGATGCCGCTGATCATCTCGGTCACCGGGTGCTCGACCTGGATGCGGCAGTTGATCTCGATGAAGTAGAAGTCGCCCGCCCGGTCGACCAGGAACTCGAGCGTGCCGACGTTCTCATAGCCGGCCGCCACCGCCGCCCGCACAGCACGCTCGGCAAGGTCGGCGCGGGCCGCCTCGGACAGTGCCGGGGTCGGGGCCTCCTCCAGGATCTTCTGGTGGCGGCGCTGGACCGAGCAGTCCCGCTCGCCGACATGGATGCCCTGCCCATAGCGGTCGACCGCGACCTGGACCTCGACGTGGCGGTTCTCATCGAGCCACTTCTCGAGGTACAGCGAATCGTCGCCGAACGCGGCCTTCGCCTCGCTGCGGCAGACACGCAGCACCGATTCGAGCTCGCGCGCGGTCCGCACCATGCGCATGCCCTTGCCGCCGCCGCCCGCCGACGGCTTGACCAGGACGGGGTAGCCGATGCGCTCGGCCTCGGCCAGGGCGTGCAGATCGTCGCGCAGCATCCCGTCCGAGCCAGGGATCGTCGGCAGTCCGTGGTCGGCGAAGAGCTGGCGGGTGCCGGCCTTGCTCGCGAACCGCTCGAGGACCGCCGCCGGCGGGCCGATGAAGGTCAGGCCATGCGCTGCGACGACCTCGGCGAACCCGTCATCCTCAGACAGGAATCCGTAGCCCGGATGGATGGCGTCGCAGCCGGTGACGAGCGCGGCGGAGATGACCGCCGGCGCCGACAGATACGATCCCCTGGCGTCGGCGGGTCCGATGCAGATGGCCTCGTCGGCCAGGCCGACGGGCAGCGATTCGCGGTCCGCTTCGCTGTACGCGACGACCGATTCGATGCCCAGCGAGCGGCACGCGCGCAGGATGCGCAACGCGATCTCGCCGCGGTTGGCGATGAGCACCTTGCGGAACATCAGGACGTCCCGTTGGTGGAGCTCGCGATCGCCCCCAGCTCGATGACCAGCAGTTCCTGGCCGTACTCGACCGCGTCGCCCGGCTCGACGAGGCTCGCGCCGACCACGCCGTCGGCCGGCGCCACGACCTCCTGCGGCACGCCCAGCATGTCGACCGCGCCGAGCCGATCGCCCGAGCGGACCTGGTCCCCGGCCGACAACTCGAGCCGCGGCTGGTACGTGCCGACCGCGGGCGAGGTGGCCACAGCGCGCGTGTCGGTGCGGGCGGTCACGGCCTCGAGCGCGTGGCGCAGGGAGCGTTGGCTGCGGTCGGCCGCACGCTCGCCCGAGCGTTCCGACGCGGCCCGATCGGCCGGGCGTCGGTCGCGGGCCCCGGCCGAGCTGCCGGCGCCGGCCTTGTCGCTGCGCGGCGTCGGTCCGCCGGGGCGGCGCAGCCGGACGCGCCACGGTCCCTCACGCACCTCGATCTCGCCCAGGCCGGTCGCCCCGAGCTTGGCGATGAGCGCCGGCAGCAGGGCCGCGGCCAATCGCTCGATCTCGGCGTGGTCGGCGGCACGCTCGACGGATTCGCGCGCGGGGCGGCGGTCGTCGGGCGGTCGTTCGGGCACTCGCTAGACCTCCTCGCGGGCGGGTGGGTCGTCGCGCGACCAGCCCTCGATGCCGGCGAGCCCACGACGGGCCGGATCGAGCAGATCGCGCAGGCGGTCGGCAAGACTGCGGTCGACGCGTTGGGGGATGCCGGGCTGGGCGACCTCAGTGTAGGCGCCCAGGGCCCGGTAGCGCCGATAGCGCGCGTCGAGCAGGGCATCGAGCGGCAGCGCGCCGAGCGCGTCGAGCCGATCGAGGATGATGGCTCGCAGGCGCTTCGCCGTCTCGGCCGGCTCGGCGTGGGCCCCCTCGCCCGGCTCGGGCATGACCACGTCGACGACGCCAAGGGCGTGCTGGTCGGCCGCCGACATGCGCATGGCCGCGGCCGCGGTCGCGGCCTCGTCCGACGTCCGCCACAGGATCGACGCGCAACCCTCCGGGCTGATGACCGAGTAGACCGCGTTCTCGAGCGCGATGACGACGTCGCCGACGGCGATCGCCAGCGCCCCGCCGGATCCGCCCTCGCCGGTGATGACCGTGACGATCGGCGTGCGCAGCCGGCTCATCAGGGCGATCGAGCGAGCGATCGCCTCGGCGATGCCGCGCTCCTCCGACTCCGGGCCCGGATATGCCCCGGGCACGTCCACGAACGTGACGATCGGCAGGCCGGCGCGCTCGGCGAGCTCCATCACCCGCATCGCCTTGCGATAGCCCTCCGGGTGGGGCATGCCGAAGTTGCGGCGGATGTTCTCTTCGGTGTCGGCGCCCTTCTGCTGGCCGATGACGACCACCCGCCGACCGTCGATACGAGCGAGCCCGGCCACGATCGCCTGATCGTCACCGAACAGCCGGTCGCCGTGCAGTTCGATGAACGCATCGGCCATGGCGGCGACGAACTCCAGCGTGCGCGGTCGATGCAGGTTGCGCGCGATCTGCACCCGGGCCCACACGTCGTCGCGGGCCGCCGCGGCTGCCTCCGCGCTGCGCTCGGCCGTGGCGGGCAGCTGGTCGGTCGCGGGGACCGGAGCCGGGATCGGCGGGACGACCGGCAGGGATTCCTCGCCGTTGGTCGACTCGCCGGTGGCGAACTCCCCGACCCGGTCGGCGATGGTCGACAGGAATGACAGTGGACGGAAAGCCGGGACGTCGTCATCGACCGGTTCGGCCGACGCGGTCGAGCCACGCGCCGGGAGCAGGCGCAGCACGCCTGCCAGCTCGCCGTGCAGCTCGGCACGGGCCACGATCCGGTCGATGAAGCCGTGGCTGAACAGGAACTCGGAGCGCTGGAAGCCGGGCGGCAGCTCCTCGGCGATGGTCCCGGCCGTCACCCGGGCGCCGGCGAACCCGATGAGCGCATCCGGTTCGGCGATGTTGACGTCGCCCACGACCGCGAACGACGCGAAGACGCCGCCAGTGGTCGGGTCGGACAGGATCGACACGAACGGCACGCCCCCGGCCCGCAGGCGCTCCACGGCCGCGAGGGTCTTGGCCAGCTGCATCAGCGCGAGCGTGCCCTCCTGCATCCGCGCGCCGCCCGAGGCGCTGACCGTGACGAGCGGCACTCGCGCGGCCAGGGCGTGCTCCGCGGCACGCGTCACCTTCTCGCCAACGACGGCTCCCATCGAGCCGCCCATGAACCCGAAGTCCATGACGCACAGCGCGACCTCCGTGCCGCCGATGGCGCCGGTCCCCCACACCGCCGCATCGCGCATCCCGGTCGCGACCTGCGCCGCGGCGAGCCGGTCCGGGTACGGCTTCTGGTCGACGAACCCCAGCGCATCGACCGACTGGAGGCCGGCGTCGTGTTCGCGCCAGGTGCCGCCGTCGAGGAGGTGCCCCAGACGCGCCTCGGCGGACAACCGGAAATGGTGGCCACACGTGGTGCACACGCGCAGGTTCTTCTCGAGCTGCTTGTTGAACAGCATCGTCGAGCAGGTCGGGCACTTGGTCCACAGGTCCGGCGGGTAGACGTCGCGTCGCGCGCGGAAGGACGGCAGCTTGAGCGGCATCAGACGGCCCTGGCCCGGGCGATGGCGCGGGCCGCCCGAGTCATCGGATCGGCAGGCGCCCGGGTTCGGCGCCACGCCACCCAGGCCGCGCCAGCGATCGACAGGGCGGCCGAGGTCAGCACGCCACCGAGCACGACCGGACGGACCGCCGGCAGGCGATCGTCGACGGCTCGGTCGCCCACGACCGGCGCCGGGAACACGATCAGGGCCCCCTCGGGCCTGTCGCCCGCCAGCGATGCGGCGGCCACCGCCAGGCGGGCTGCGAGGTGCTCCTCGAACCGGAACGACGGGTGGTAGCGAGGCAGGTCGCGGACCAGGCGCTCGGCGGTGGCGCGCAGGTCGGCCGGGATGTCGACGCTGGCGTTCGCCAAGGCGACACCGCGGCCCGTGGCGACGACGCCATCGTCCGGCCCCAGCGGGGCCCGGCTGAGCAGCGTTTCGAGATATCGGTCGACGACGAGGGCCTCGATCTCCCCGTCGCGCATCGGGTAGCCGCTGGTCACGCGCGGTCCCCGCGCGGGCCATCCCGGTCCACGCCGTCAGGGCGCAGATCGCCAGCCACCCGGCGCAGGCCCCGGTGGATCAGCACCCGGACCGCGCCCTCGGACCGGCCAAGGACCGCGGCGATCTCGGCGGTCGACAGCTCGTGGACGAAGCGCAGCATCACGGCGCGGCGCCGATCCCCGGTGAGCCGATCGACCGCCTGCCACGCCGTGGCCGCTGCCTCGCGGCGCACCACCGTGGCCTCGACGTCGGCCGGGTCGACGCTGGCCGCTGCCAGCTCGAGCGGCGCCTCGGGCCGGCGACGGCGCGTGCGGCGCCGTTCGGCGACCACGTTGCGGGCGATGCGGAACAGCCAGATGCGGAACGTCGACGCGCCGGCACCATCGTCGGGGCGTGCCCGCTCCTGGAACCGGGCCAACCCGGACAGGGCGGACAGGAACGTGCGCTCGGTGGCGTCCTCGGCCTCGTGATGGTCGCCGAGCTCGTAGACCGCGTAGTTGTACACCTGGGCGAGGTACTTCCGGTACAGGGCATCGAACGCGGCCGGATCCGCCCGGGCCGCCTCCACCAGCGAACGGTCGCGATCGAGGTGGGCGAGGCGCGAACGCTGGGGATCGTCCGCTCGTGCCACTCTCCTCAATGCCGGTCGTGCCATTCCGTTACACCCCCGCCCCGAGCGGTCGGGCCAGGCGGACCTGCCGGATCTCCCCGACGAGGACGATCCGCTCCCCGTCGGGAGCGTGCGGATCGGCGATGACCAGGCCGCCACTGCGGGCGTCCACGCCGAGCGCCCGGACCAAGGTCACCGCACCGTCCGGGGCCATGACCTCCACGTCGCGGCCGGTCGTCAGCTGGCGGGCGGTCCAGTCCCCCACGTCGAATCGGCCGCCGCGCAGGGCCTCGACCCGGACCTCCAGCCGACCCAGGAACGCGTCAAGCAGGGCGACGTGGTCGATCGGCCGGCCGCGCGACGCCTCGCGCAACGAGGTCATCGAGCCGGCCAGCTCGGGCGGGAAGGCATCGGCCGCCCAATCGGTGTTCAGGCCCAGACCGATGACGGCGCGCGGGTCGTCCGAGCCAAGCCCGTCGGTCTCGCCGAGCACGCCGGCGAGCTTGCGCACCCCGTCCGCGACCTCTGGCGCGAGCGGCACGGCCAGCCCGTGCGTTTCGACGACCAGGTCGTTGGGCCACTTGAGGCGGATGGCGCCATCGGCCAGGCCGGCGACTTCCTCGGCCGCGTCGGCCATCGCCAGCGAGACGGTCGCGGCCAGCCGCCAGACCCGTTCTGGCGGGAGCCAGGCCGGGCGGAAGCCGAGGCTCAGGAGCAGCGCGGCGCCGGGCGGCGCGAGCCAGGATCGGCCGTCCCGACCGCGCCCGGCGGTCTGCTCGTCGGCGATGGCGAGGCAGACCTCCGGGCTGCCATCGGCCAGCCACGACCGGACGACGTCGTTGGTCGAGCCGACGGCGGCGAAGCGTTCCTGGCGGGCGATGAATTCGGGCATGGGACAGTCCCGGGGCGCGGTCGCGGTCGGCTCAGCCGGCCGCCGCGACCTCGACCGGTTCGGGTCGCTCGAGCTCGAA